>JAYEMR010000076.1:12876-15023 GCA_034718215.1 Chloroflexota bacterium | reverse complement strand
CACCGATAGCTTCCTATCGGCGGCTTCCTTCCAGTACACAATCAGGATACTGTCCAGTGCAGCTGCGGAAGGCAAAGTGGACGAGCTGAATGGTCTGAAGGAGAACGTCATTCTGGGTAAGCTTATCCCTGCCGGCACTGGCTTCCGCAAGCGTCCGCCTGTGCCTGAGGAGCAGGCGAAAGCTAGACCCACCGAGGCGGCTGAGGTGGAGGAGGCCGCACCAGCGGAGGAGGAAGAGCTGGCGCTCCCACCGCCGCCAAGACAGCGGGCGGAAGAGCTTTTGCCAGCTCTGGCGGACGATGCCGACTGATCTCATGAAGTGTAGGGGCGGCCAGCCGGTCGCCCCTACACGCATCATGCCTGTACCTGCGGCCCAGGCGCAGGCGAAAGGGGGACTGTAAATGCCTACGTTTGCGGACAAGATGCTTAAGTGCGAGCGGTGTGGGAAGTCATTTATCTTCACTGTCACCGAACAGCGGAAGTTGGCCCAGAGCGGTGCGGAGGACTACGAACCGAAGTATTGCCCCCAGTGCCGCCAGGAAGATGAGGGCCAGGTCAAGCTCATCGGAGAGGTGAAATGGTTCAGTGATGACAAGGGATATGGATTTATCCGACAGGCGAATGGGGAGGAGGTATTCGTCCATTACAGTGGCATCGTAGGATCGGGGTTCAAATCTTTAAGTGAGGGACAACGGGTGGGATTCCGGGTGGAACAGACTGATAAGGGACCCCAAGCTGTGGAGGTCGTGCCTCTATCCTAGGCGTGTAATCCGAATTGCATTCCAGCCCTGGGCGGTTCCTCCTGTGTATGTGTTTCCCGTCTATCCGACGGGCAGGCAGGCACAGGCTAGAGGAACAGCCCAGGGCTTTTTGTTGTCCATAGCCGTCGGAGGATGGTGATGAAGATATCACCTTTCAGACAAGGTGGAAATTGGGGGTGGATCCTACTGCTGTTGGGTGCGCTCTTGCTTCTCTGGGGAGGATGGCGCTTGGAGTCCCACGAAGCAGGCCAAAGGCAGGGTGTCACCTATGGCCTGCCTCCATCCGTCGAGCGTCCCAACTCCCCCTGGGGGGTGAATGTGGCCCTGGAGCAGTACGATGGCCCAGCCCTGGCGCAGTCCCTGGATGAGATCGCCGCCGGCGGCTTCCAATGGGTGAGGCAGGCATTCCCCTGGGCCCAGATCGAGCCTGCACCGGGGCAGTTCCATTGGGAGAGGTGGGACCACATTGTGAGTGCTGTGACGGCCCACGATCTGGAGTTGGTCGCTGTGCTGGACACAACACCCTCCTGGGCCCGCAAGGTCGAAAACCCTCACACGCCCCCTCTCAGGGAGATGGATTTCGCGCGCTTCGTCCATGCCTTCGCGGCCCGCTATGGAGACCGAATCAACTGCTATCAGATCTGGGACGAGCCTAACTTGAGCTCCCACTGGGGCGGCCGCTACGTAGATCCTAGGGCCTACGTCCGACTGCTGCGAGCGGGCGCTTCTCAGATCCGCGCGGTGGATCCTCAGGCTCTCATCCTCACCGCCGGCCTGGCTCCCACATGGGAGCAGGGGCCGCTCAACTTGGACGAGGCGGCCTTCCTGCGAGAGCTGTACGAGGCCGGCGCTGCAGACTGCTTCGAGGCGGTGGCTGCCAAACCCTATGGCTTCTGGAGCGGGCCGGAGGATCGGCGGGTGTCGCCTCGTGTGCTCAACTTCTCCCGCCTCATCCGCCTGCGGGAGGTGATGGAGGCCCACGATGATGGGGATAAGCCCATATGGGCTGTGGAGTGGGGATGGAACGCGCTGCCCTCCGATTGGCGCGGCAGGCCCTCGCCCTGGGGAACCGATGCGGAGGAGAAGCAGATCCAGCGGACCCGGGCGGCGGTGGAGCGGGCGCGCTTGGAGTGGCCCTGGCTGGGTGCGATGCTTTGGGCTGAGTACCAGCCTGCCGCCCCCTTGGATGACCCTCGCTGGGGGTTCGCCTTGGTGGATCGAGAGGGCAGTCCTCGCTCTTTCTACTACGCCCTCCAGGAGATGGCCACCGTCCCTCCGGTCGCCTATCCAGGGCGCTATCCAGCCGATCATCCCACAGGGCGCTACGAGGGGCACTGGCGGCTGGCGTCTGGTAAAGCCGACATCGGCCGCTCCGGCGACAGCCTC
>JAYEMR010000076.1:0-12776 GCA_034718215.1 Chloroflexota bacterium | reverse complement strand
TGGCCTGTCGGCCTGGACAGGCAAGTTACAAGTTACAGGTTGCAAGGGGACGGAGCCGTCCCACATTCCACGCTCCACACTTCACGCTCCACGGGTGTGATGGGGTGTTCGCGGCATTGGTGGGATTGGGACTGATCTCCACCCTGGCCGCCGAGGAGAGCGCTCTGGCGTGGGCAGCTTTCTGGCGGGTGATGGCGCTGCCAGGGTTGGTCTATCTGCTGATCCGAACGCTTCCTCGAGAGGGACGGGAGATGTGGCCGCTGGTCAATATCTGGGTGGTGAGCAGCGTCGCCGCGGCGGGGATGGGTCTCTACCAGTTCCTCATCGGGCGGACAATCCCTGCCGAAGGGGTGCAGCGAGTCGCAGGCCCATATTCCTCGCCCAACCACCTGGCCCTCTTCCTGGAGCGGGCGGTGCCTATGCTGGCGGCCGTCGCACTGGGCAGCCGACACCATCGGCGGCGCTGGGCGTACGGGCTGGCCCTACTGCCTATATTGGCCGCGCTGTACCTGACCTATTCCCGAGCCGCGTGGCTCTTGGCCCTGCCGGCTTCCCTGCTGTTCCTAGGACTGGTCGGCGGGGGGCGCTGGCGGCGGTTGATGTGGCTGGGGATACCGCTGACCGTGGGGGTCACGATCTCCTGGCAGGGCACTGAGCGGATGGCCTCGCTTCTCGATTTGGGCCGAGGAACAAGTGCACTGCGGCTTCAGGCTTGGAGGGGTGTGCTGGGTATGATCCGCGCCCATCCGCTGCTGGGCGTCGGCCCTGGCAACTTTCACTTCGTCTACCCCCGCTACATGCGGCCCACAGCCTGGGCCGAGCCACTCCTCTATCACTCCCACAACGTGTTCCTCGACTTCGCCGCCTTCCTTGGCCTGGGCGGGCTGATGCTCTTCGGGGCACTGCTGATGGGCTTTTTCCGCGCTGGCTGGCGGCTGCTGCGAACGCTGCACACCAGCGAAGAGAGGGCGCTGCTGGTGGGCCTCATGGCCGCTGCGGTGGGCTCCCTGGCCCACGGCCTGGTGGACAACGGTTACTTTCTGCCCGACCTGGCCTGCCTGTGGGCATTGATCCTGGGTCTGGTGGATCGACTGAAGCGAACCCCTACAAAGCGATCACCTGCCCCCTCTCCGCCGATTCCACGATAGCGCAGATGATCTGTGTCTGTTTGAGGCCATCCATACCAGTGGGCAGCGGCCCGTAGTCAGTCCAGGAGGAGGGGGTGAGGGTGTCCTCCAGCATTCCATCAACAAAGCCTCGGGCCACCCGCCACCAATCCATCTGCAGGTCAAGTGTCTCCAGCCCAAGTTTCAACTCCCCGCCCCCGGCCTCCAGTTCGCCAGCGGTGGGTTCAGGCCGATGCAACAGCGCTCGTACGTTGATCCCCTGCTCCAACAGTTTATCCTGATGGGCCAGCAGTTCCTCGGGGGTGAGCCGATCACTCACGTTGGCCCGCCAGCCCTCTACCTCGCCGAAACCGGGTCTTTTGATGTAGCTTATCGTCCCCTCCGATCCGGAGAAGGACAGGGCAAACTCCACCAGGCCATCAATATGCTTGATCCACTCCGCCTTCACTCTGAACCTGGAACCGTTGTTGAAGGTTAAGAAGGCATCGTACAGATCTGGCGTGTAGCCCAGCACCTTCCGTTGAGAGATGGCGTACACCTCGGTCACCTCGGCCGGGGCCAGGACCCAGCGCAGGAAATCCACCACGTGGCTGAGCAGGAAGTGGGCGGTGGATGATCCAGCGGCCCACTCGCGGGTCCTTCCACCCCACATTCGGGTGGGGACGGAGATGTTGTCATCTAGATGAACCTCTCCGTAGACGACCTCACCCAGCAGGCCCTGTCGGATCACGTAGTAGGTAGCGCGGTCCGGGGCTGAGCCCCGGTTGGAGAAGTGGATGAAGATGCGCGCTCCGGCCCTCTCCGCCGCCTCCAGCATCTCCTCCGCGTCGGCCACTGTCGTAGCCATGGGCTTCTCCTGGATTACGTTGGGCACGCTGGCCTCAAGGGCTGCCAGCACTGGCTCCTTGTGCAGAGGATCGGGCGTGGCCACGACCGCTACGTCCAGTCTCTGCTCCTTGAACATGCGCTCGTAATCGGTGTAGTGCTGAGCGCCCACCCGCCCCCCGATCTCCTGAGCCCTCTCCTGGCGGATATCGGCCACAGCCGTCACCTCCACCTCCGGTTGCTCATCCAAGAACTGGACATGCTGACTTCCCAGGATGCCCAGGCCGATCACGCCGGCCTTCAGTTGTGCACTCATCTCTACCCCCCTTTCGACTGATCCCCCGGTCACAATTCGTCTTTGCCCATTTTACTGTATTTGAGCTGAGCTGTCAATCCAGCTTCCCCTCGATGGCGGTTCATGGTATAATAGCGCCTAACAGGGTGGGGGAGATTGCTCCCCAATCCATTTGAGCTTGTAAGGAGGAGCAACTATGAAATACGCGGTATTCACAGTCATGGTCCCAGAGTGGGACCTGGAGGAGGCGGCGCGCAATCTGGCCCAGCTGGGCTACGATGGCGTGGAGTGGCGGGTGCAGAGGGTGCCTGACGAGATCCCGGAGGGTACTCCAATCTCCTACTGGGGCTACAATAGGGCCACTGTAGATCTCAAACGGGTGGTCGAGCTGGCGCCTCAGGTGAAGCAAATCAGCGAGGAGGCGGGGCTGGAGATCTGCTCGCTGACCTCCTACCTTCAGGTGGCCCAGGCGGAGGAGATAGAGCGGGTGATGCAGGCGGCGCAGATCATGGGCTGCCCTCGTATGCGGGTGAATGTCCCCCGATACGACCGCACTCGCGACTACAACGATCTCTTCACCGAGACGACCGAGCACCTGCGGGAGGTGGAGAAGCTGGCCCGGAGGCATTCCATCGAGGCCAACTTGGAGATCCACATGGGCAATATCATCCCCTCCGCTGGGCTGGCCCATCGGCTGGTCTCCCAGTTCGACCCGAAGCTCATCGGCGTGATCTACGACCCGGGTAACATGGTGCATGAGGGCTACGAGAACTGGCGCATGGGGATGGAACTTTTAGGCCCCTACCTGCATCATGTGCACGCGAAGAATGGAGCCTGGGAGCGGGATGAGACTTTGGAGGATGGCACTGTCATCTGGCGCTGCGACCATACCCCTGTGCGCGAGGGAGTGGCCAACTGGCATGAGATCATGTCCGATCTGAAAGCCGTGGGCTACGACGGCTGGCTTTCTTTCGAGGACTTCTCCTCCGAGGAGCCGACGTGGGATAAGTGCCGCGGCAACTTAGCCTATCTGAGGGCTGTCGAGGAAGATTGATGCTGTGGGCCACATGGAGGGGATGAGAGATGCGTTTCGCGATCTGCAACGAGGGGTTTGAGGGGTGGGCGCTGAGGGATGTCGTCGCCTTCGTGGCCGATGTCGGCTACGAGGGGCTGGAGCTGGCACCCTTCACCTTGTGCGATGACGTGCGGAAGGTCTCGGAGGCGGAGCGGAGGAAGATCCGCTGCACCATCGAGTCCGCAGGACTGAAGGTGGTGGGTCTCCACTGGCTGCTGGCGTACACCGAGGGATTGCAGCTCAACGATCCCGATCCAGCAGTTCGGGGTCGAACCACCCAGTACCTCCTGGCCCTCGTTGACTTCTGCGCCGACCTGGGTGGCCAGGTCCTGGTCTTCGGCTCCCCCAAGCAGCGAAGCCTTCAGCCCGGCTGGGTGCATGATGAGGCGCTTGACTCGGCAGCGGAGATATTCCGCCGCTGTGGGGAGCGTGCGGCGGAGCGGGATGTGGTCTTCTGTCTAGAGCCTTTGACGACGCTGGAGACGGACTTCATCACCACCGCCTTGGAGGCCGCGAAGATGGTACGCGCAGTCGCCCACCCCGGCTTCCAGATGATGGTGGATGTGCGGGCTATGTCCTCCGAGGATCGGCCCATCCCGGAGATCATCCGAGGAGTGGCACCCTACATCCAACATGTGCACCTCAACGACCCCAACCAGCTTGGGCCGGGCATGGGAGAGGTGGATTTCGTACCTATTTTGCGCACACTGCGGGAGGTGGGCTACGAGGGCTGGCTTTCGGTGGAACCCTTCGATTTTTCCCCTGGGCCGGAGCGGATCGCGAGGGAGAATTTGGCTTACCTGAAGCGCTGTGTGGAAAGGATTGACGAATGATTCTCGAAGAACTGACAGTTGAATCTGGCTGGCATAAGCGGCTGTGGTGCCCGGTGCGATGGGAGACCGCCCCTCTCGAGGGTGTATCGCCGTCAGACCTGCGCCTGCGGGACGCGGTAACGGGCGACATGGTTCCGCTACAGGTCCGAGTCACCAAGGACGGGCGCTGGGAGCTGGCCTGGATCATCGAGGAGATGGAGAGGCTCAGCCAACGATCTTACGAGCTGGTGACGGAGGGGGAGCCACCGGAGGTGAAGGGCGTGACCCTGGAGGAGTCGACGGGCTCGCTGGATGTACGTGTAGGCGGGGAGCATTTCACCACCTATCACTTCGGTTCAGAGGTGGTGCGGCCCTACCTGTACCCCATCCTGGCATCCGGCGGCCTGGGCGTGACGCGAAACTGGCCCATGGTGCCTGACCAGCTGGGTGAGACACACGATCACCCTCATCACAAAGGGCTATGGACCGCACATGGCGATGTGAATGGCGTGGATAACTGGTCCGAGATGCCAGGTCACGGCTACACGATCCATCGCTGTTTCACCCGATTGTACAATGGCCCCGTCGCTGGGGGCTTCACCCAGAAACTGAATTGGACCGACGCGGAGAGAAACAAGGTGCTCGCAGAGACACGGCGCGTCTTCTTCTACAACACTCCACCAAGCTCCCGCCTCTTTGACTGGGAGGTGACCCTGCGTGCCTCCGAGGGAGAGGTGGTGTTGGCCGACACCAAAGAGGCGGGGCTGCTATCGGTGCGAGTGGCAACCTCCATGAACGCCCAGGGTGAGGGCCGGATTGAGAACGGCTACGGCGCACGCCAGGAGGCGGAAACATGGGGCAAGCGCGCTCCCTGGTGCGACTACTCCGGTCCCGTGGAGGGTGCCTGGCGGGGAATATGTCTCATGGATCACCCGGAAAACCCTCGCCATCCCACCTACTGGCACGTGCGAGACTATGGCCTCATGACCGCCAACTGCTTCGGCAGGCATAACTTCACTGGGGATCCGACCAACCGCTGGGATCTGGTGATCCCCGCTGGCCAGGCGCTCACCTGGCGCTATCGAGTGCTGATCCATGAGGGCGACGCCGGAGAGGGGAATGTCGCGGTGCACTACCATGATTACGCGCACCCACCTCGGGTGTATACCCGGTCAATCATCTGAGCTCAGCCTCTCGAAGCTGGCCCAGGGAAATTAGAGGTCCCTGGGCCAGCAGCCGTTCATCAAGCGGAGGAAGAGGGGCCATGGTGAAGGCGTCATAGACCAGCAGCTCAAGCTGGGCCTGGCCGAGCACGGCGTCGGCTGGAGGGCTTATGCGCCGGATGTCGGACACCCATGTGCTGCGGATCCATTTCAGAGTGGGGATGGCCCCCCAGGCGGGAGTGCCATCCTCCTGCACCTGCCACCTCCCCTTCAGGTCTCGAAGCCGCAGGGAGAGGGTGTAGTCGTGGGTGAGAGGCCGCAGAGCCACGAAATCCAGTCGGACGGAGATTGGATCACCCGGCCCGACGCGAGCACCGACGAGGGCCATCTTTCCCCCCAGGCTGAGGTAGCGGCTGCCCGGCTGAGGGGTCGGCAGGGCGATCTCCCCTCCTCGCGGCAGATGCCAGGGTCCCAGGGCGGGCAGGGGTTCGCCATCCCCAGCGCGGCGCAGGAGGAGCTCAATGGAGGATGCATCTATTGGTATGTCACAGGCTGTACTCAGATACGCCCCCACTGAGCTGTTCTCAGGAAGTCGAAACCGACACACAGGTTGACCCTCGGACAAGAGGAAGATACGAGCCGCTGGGTTTCGCTTGAGATGCCAGTGGAGATACACACGCTGCGAATGAGGGTAGGATGTGTCGTAGTCCACTCCCAGCAGGGTTATCCCTCCAACGAAGGGCTGATGACAGCGGTGAAGGGTGATCGGAGACAGGGAGGGGGAGCAGGCCTTCACCTGGGCTAAGGCCACGTGATCTGCACCGGCCAGCGTGGTCATGCGCTTCCAGTCACCATCGGCCAAGGGGGTGTAGGCCCCTACGATGAGAGTGTAATCTCCCGGCGGCACAGCAGGCCGCAGGAAAAGAGTATGGCGGTCTATCAGCACCTCGCGAGGTTTGTAACGTCCCGCGGCGTGGCGGCTGTCCGCCTGGGCCACCGACACGCCATCTTCCCCCACCAGGTGCACAAAGAGGGAACAATCTTTCTCCAGAGTGGTCAGGGGCCGCCAGGCCAAAGACAGCTCTAATGGCTGTCCGGGCCCTATCGCTGCTCTCTCCAAGCGATAGCCGATCAGCTTCACTTTATTGCTCAAGGTGATATTCAGAGGCGTGAAGCCCGAGGGAGGGTCGAAGCTCGGCTCCGCCCGCACTAGGAAGGTGTCTCCCAGAGGGCGAAAGCGATAGGGGCTGTCCTCAAACTGGGGATAAAAGCGGGTCACGATCACCGGCCCCTCACGGATGTGCCGATCTATCTCCTCCCGCCACAGGTCGGGGAGGGGAATGCCTCCACGAGGGTGGGTGTAGCTGATGGTGACATCGGGCCGCTGCCCCTCCACCACCTGAAGATAGCGCAAGGGAGTGAAGTGATGCCAGTTGGCGAGGATGATGGCCTGGGGCGGCGCGGACTGAAGGACCTCCTCGGCGTAGGTGCGGGCCGAGCGGTCGTGGTGTAACAGGGCGAAACTCGGGTAGTGAGCCAGAACCTGGGCTGTGCCAAGATAGAGCACGAACGCTATCGCGAGGGCAGTGGATACTGCTCGGGCCATGGGGAGGGTGAGAAGGGCTCCCATCCCTCCGCCCAAGAGCAGGGCCAAACACACGTAGGCCGGCATCAGGTACTCCACCGTCTGAGGGGCGCGGTAGGTGATGGCCACGAATCCGCTGAGCACAAAAGCCCCGCCGAGCAGGAGAAACGCCTTGGGGTTGCGCCACAAAAGCAGTATCCCTCCTATGAGGATCGCCAGTAGCAACGGCCCTCCGAACTGCATGAGGAGAACCTCCTTCAGCACGACCAGTCGGTCGGGCAGCAGGGTAAGGCGGGCGAAGGCGAACATGTCGCCCCGAAACCCACGGGCCGTCACGTGTTCGAGAAAGCCGCGCAGGGTGGTCAGATCTCCGGGGGACTGCGGCGCGCCCATCGCATCGCGGATAGGAAGATACAGGAGCGCGCTCAGGCCAAGGAATGCGGCAGCGAGGGGCCTCAGAAGCTTTCGAGGATGTGTGACCAGGGTCCGGTCCGCGAGGATCAGGTACACCCCCACAGGGAGGGCCAGGAAGCCAAGTGAGGGGTGGTGGGTTATCCCCAAGCCGAAGGCCAGGCCCAGGGCAGTCAGGTGGCGTGGAGCCCGCGTGCGGCCATAGGCCAGCGCCAGCCCCAGGATGAGGGCGGTGAAGAGGGCGGTGAGCCCTCGAATGGAGGCCCTGGTGGCCTGGGCCCAGAAGGTGGTCGCCCCTCCCAGTGCCAGGGCCGCGGCCAGGCCAGGCCAGGGGCTGGGGGTCAACTGGCGGACTGACCAACCCACCAGGGCCAGCGTCAGTGAGCCAGCGAAGGCCGAGAGGAGGTTCACCCGGTAAGCCGGATCTCCCAGCGGGATGAGGGTGAAGAGCTTCCCCAGCAGGGTGTAGAGAGGGTACCCCGGCGGGTGGGCCACGCCCAAGAGCGGGGCCACAAACTGGAACTCGCCAGCGTCGGCGGGGAGCAGGGTGGGAGCCAGGGTGCACAGATATAGCGCCAGGCTCCCCAGGAAGATCAGGCCCTCGGTCAGCAGCTCCCCTTTGGCCTGGATGTTGGCGATCGCCAGCCCCAAAAGGGCTATCAGCCCCACGGCCAGGGCCAACGGAGGGTGCGGCTTAGGCCAGAGGGCGTAGCCGTAGCAGATGGCCAAGGGGCGCAGGTCGCAGCGCAGGCGGCGGGCCCAACTCAGCAGCGCGATAGTTGAAGCCACGCACGCCACCCCTAGGCCCAGGGCCGCGGGCCAGGGGCGAGGGGCGGTCGCTCTTTCTGCCAACACACGGCTGAGGTACAATCCCACCCCTAGGCCCAGCAGGAGGTGCTCGTATGATTTCAGGTCTTCTATTTCAGACCTCAGACCGCTCAATTGGCCACCATTAACTGTCAGTCATCATTTCACAAATAGCCTCTCGCAGTTGTAGTGGCGGAGTGCAACTCCGCCACATCAAGAGTGCAACTCCACCACATCAAGGCCTCTTGATGGCGAGGAGTTGTACTCCGAGCCTATCCGTGCCTCAGCAGCACCATGCGGGCGTTACTACAGCGGCAACAGGTCTAGCTCTATGATTGAGTGATCGCCTAACACATAGTTCCGTGCGCTAGAATAAAGCCAGTGCTCAGGAAGCGCTACAAAACCTTGCTCTACTGGGTTGTTGTGTGTGTATTTCAACTTCTGCCGAAAGAACGCCTCGCTGTAGATCGCCTCTGGATGAGAACCCTCCTGCCATACCCGGTACCGGGCGCTTTCTCGCCCCTTTCCCCTCGGCTTGGCCGCCGCCATGATCCTCAGGAAGTGATGCCGATGGTCTGCCTCCAGTTGGGCCGAGATGGCCCTGGAGGTGTAGCGCTTGAAATCGCGTAACACATCGGAGAGGTTCACCACAGGATTGGGCCAGAGAATCAGGTGTAAATGGGTCGGCATGATCACGTATGCGTTGAGTTGCACACCCTTATGAGCACGTATGTACTTAAGGCTCTCGACGATGAGGTTGAAGTACGGGCGCGAGGCGAAGACAGGGAGCCACTCGACGATGGTGCAAGTGACGAAGTAGGCATAGTTCGTCCCGCTGAAGATGCGATAGCCTCCTGGCATTGGCGCATGATCCCCCTTTCCATGACTTTTGATGGCCAAGCTCTGGGTGGCGGAGTGCAACTCCGCCACATCAAGGGTGCAACTTCACCAAATCAAGACCTCTCGATGGCGAGGAGTTGTACTCCGAGCCCTTCCGCCACATCAGGAGCTTACATCTCCTCAGATTGCGTCCCACCACGGGGGCTGACGCAGAAAGAGAGGGCGAGCCATAGCACGCCCCCTCCCGTCGGCTCCCCATTGAGTAGAATATCACCAGATGCGCTGCTTGTCAAGGCAGCGTCGAAGCCTCCGCTTTCCCCTCCCGCTCCCGCTGGTAGGCCACCAGCTTGTTGAGGGCATTCATGTAGGCCCTGGCGGAGGCGACGATGATGTCGGTGGATGCGCCGTGGCCGCTGAAGACGCGCCTGCCACTGCGGATGCGGATGGTCACCTCGCCGATGGCGTCAATGCCCTCGGTGACGGCCTTGACCGAGAATTCGATGAGCTCGTTGGGCACGTTGATGACCCGGTTGATAGCCCGGTACACGGCGTCCACTGGGCCGGTACCCAGATTGGCATCGGCCTGCACCTCGTCCCTTGGGGTGCGAATGCGCACTGTGGCCGTGGGCACGGAGTGATCGCCGCAGGAGACCTGCACGTGCTCCAGCTTATAGATCTCAGGCGCCACCCACAGCTCATCCTCCACGATGGCCCGCAGATCTCGGTCATCTACCTCCTTCTTCTTATCGGCCACCTCCTTGAAGCGGGCGAAAGCCCGGTCCAGCTCATCAGGGTCGAGATGATAACCCAGTTCAGCCAGCCGAACCCGCAGGGCGTGGCGCCCTGAGTGTTTACCCAGCACCAACCGGCTCTTCACCAATCCGATGGAGGTGGCATCCATGATCTCGTAGGTGGTGCGCTCCTTGAGAACGCCATCCTGATGGATTCCCGCCTCGTGGGCGAAGGCGTTGGCCCCCACGATGGCCTTGTTGCGCTGGACGGCAAAGCCGGTCAGATGGCTCACCAGCCGGCTGGTGGGGTAGATCTGAGTGGTGTCAACGTTGGTCCGCAGGTCGAAGAAATCGCGGCGGGTGCTAATGGCCATCACGATCTCCTCCAAAGCCGCGTTTCCGGCCCGCTCTCCTAAGCCATTGATGGTGCACTCCACCTGCCGCGCCCCAGCGCGCACCCCAGCCAGACTATTGGCCGTAGCCATCCCTAGGTCGTTGTGGCAGTGCGCACTGACCACCGCCTGGCCGATGTTGGGCACATTCTCAAAGATGCCCTCGATGAGCGCACCAAACTCCGTGGGGGTGGCATAGCCCACAGTGTCGGGGATGTTGATCGTGGTGGCTCCGGCCTTGATGACCGCCTGCAACATCTGATACACGAAGGCCGGATCGGATCGGGTGGCATCCATGGGGGAGAACTCGACGTCCTGCACGTAGGATTTGGCCCGCTGGACCGCTCCCACCGCCGCTTCCAGCGCCTGCTGGCGGGTCATACGCATCTGGTGTTGAAGATGGATGTCAGAACTGGAGATGAAGGTGTGAATGCGGGGTGGTGCGACAGAGGTCTGAAGCGCCTCCCATGCGGCGTCAATATCCCCTGAGACAGCCCGGGCCAGGCCGCAGATAGTTGAGCCCTTGATCTCCTGGGCTATGAGGGACACCGCCCGCAGGTCGTCGGGGGAGGTGACAGGAAACCCCGCCTCGATCACGTCCACACCCAGCCGCTCCAGCTGTCGAGCGACCTCGAGCTTCTCATCGGTGTTCAAACTCGCCCCTGGGGACTGCTCCCCATCGCGCAGAGTGGTATCGAAGATATATACTACGTCATCGCCATCATCCATCGTCGCCTCCCTCTAGGCTTCTTCAAGCGGCGCTTAGCGCCCTAGCGTCGCTGCGTCTGCGGCGCTAAGGCGCTTGGACGCCGTGATGCTTAAGTCACTTAGGCTCAAGCCAGGGCATCATAGCCCGAAGCTTCTTCCCCACCTTCTCGATGGGGTGTTCCTTCTCCCTCTCGCGGAGCAGATTGAAGGAGGGGCGCCCGGCCTTGTTCTCCAGGATCCAGGAGCGGGCGTAGGTGCCATCCTGGATGTCCTCCAGGAGTTGATGCATGGTGGCCCGCACGTGATCGTCGATGATCTTTGGGCCGGCGGTGTAATCGCCATGCTCGGCGGTATCGCTCACCGAGTAGCGCATGTAGGAGAGTCCCCCCTCGTAGATGAGGTCCACGATCAGCTTCAGCTCGTTGAGGCACTCGAAGTAGGCAATCTCCGGCTGATAACCCGCCTCCACCAGCGTCTCGAAGCCGGCCTTGATGAGCGCGGTCACGCCGCCGCACAGCACCGCCTGCTCGCCGAAGAGGTCCGTCTCCGTCTCCTCGGCGAAGGTGGTCTCGATCACCCCCGCCTTGGTACAGCCCAGCCCTCGTGCGTATGCTAAGGCCAGCTCTTTGGCCTGGCCTGTCACATCCTGATGAACGGCCAGGATAGCCGGGGCTCCCCTGCCCTCCTCGAACATCTCCCGCAGCCGGTGGCCAGGGCACTTGGGGGCAATCATGGTCACATCCACCTCCTCCGGAGGGATGATCTGAGAGTAGTGGATATTGAAGCCATGGGCGAACATGAGCATCGCACCAGGCTTCAAGTTAGGCTCTATCTCCTCCCGGTAGATCTCAGGCTGCACATGATCCGGGGCCAGCATCACCACGATATCGGCCTCCTCCACCGCCTCGGCATCCACCTTCACGGTGAGGCCGGCCGCCTCCGCTTTGGGCCAGGATCTGCTGCCCTCATACAGCCCCACCACCACATCGCAGCCGCTTTCGCTGAGATTAAGGGCGTGGGCGTGCCCCTGGCTGCCGTAGCCGATGATAGCGATAGTTTTATCTTTCAGGAGGTTGAGATCCGCATCCTGATCGTAATAGATCGCTGCCATGGTAGTTTCCTTTCTCCTGCGAGTAACGGGTAACTAAGGCAACGAGTAACAAGTCTGAGATCTCCCGCGTCCTTGTTACCCATTCCTCATCACTTTGCACTATTGCTGCCGCGCAGCATGGCCACTTGCCCCGTGCGCACCATCTCCTTGATGCCGTAGGGCTCCAGCAGAGCCATGAAGCCATTTACTTTCTCCTCATCGCCCGTGATCTGGATGGTCAGCGAGTCAGGGGCCACATCCACCACCTGAGCCCGGAAGATATCCACCAGCTCCAGGACCTCCGGCCGACTGCGGGAATCAGCGCTAACCTTGGCTAGCGCCAGCTCGCGGATCACAGTGGCATCACCAGTGACATCAATCACCTTGATGACGTTGATCAGCTTGTTAAGCTGCTTGACCATTTGATTGATGGTTGGGTCATCTCCCTTGATGACGATGGTCATGCGGGAGATACCAGGCGTCTCCGAATGCCCTACGGCGAGGGATTCGATGTTAAAGTCGCGGCGTCGGAACAGGCTAGCTATCCGGTTCAGCACGCCAGGTTTATCCTCCATTAGGGCCACAAGAATGTGTTGCATTATTTAACTCCTTTCACGCAGAGGGCGCCGGAGCATCTCGGATATGCTGCTCCCAGCCGGCACCATGGGATAGACATTCTCCTCCCTCTCGGTTCGGAAGTCTATGACCACCGGACCATCGTGGGCCATCGCCTCCTCTATAGCCGCCCGCACTTGATCCTCCTCAGTGACGGTGAGGCCCTTGATGGAGTAGGCCTCGGCCACTTTGGCGAAGTCAGGGCACAGCAGGGGGGTTGCGGAGTAGCGGCGTTCGTAGAAGAGTTGCTGCCACTGACGCACCATGCCTAGATAGCCGTTGTTGAGAATGGCGATCTTC
>JAYEMR010000075.1:0-15110 GCA_034718215.1 Chloroflexota bacterium | reverse complement strand
CCAAGCGAAAGCGTGATATAATCTTGTTGCATCTGCTAGCTCCTCTTCTATGGAGATTGTCACCCCATAGATTATAGAGGGCTAGCAGATGTACCACAACTTTACTCACAGTTTATGACGAAGAGCCTATCTTCAACGAGAGGAACGAGGCGTCCCCGCCGAGGGATATGCTGACCATCCCGTCTCCTGCCTGTCGGCACCCGTGCCTGCCCGCACCTGATCGGGTACAGGTGATCGGGTACAGGCAGACAGGGTCCGACGGACAGGGGAACAGCTTCGACGAGGACGCCTCAGCCCTCGAATCTGCCAGTACCTGGTACAGGTGAGATGTGGGTAATCACCAGTCAGAAATAGGTTGAAACTTTTCGGGCTACGAAGCAGCGTCCCGTAAACGGGGCTTGCCTGTACCAGGCACTGGTGCCTGTACCAGGTACTGGGCGCAGGCAGGAGACAGGAGCACGGGCACTCCATGCCCGTGCGGTTGGCAAGAGCAGATGTTTAAGCACGGGTCGGGGGTATTTGACATCTTGTTGGGATTTACTATAATTGCTTCAAGCAAGGTTCCCGAGGTCTCTGGGAGCGCTTTCTTGTCTCAAATCATCCGTTGGATAGGAGGCTAAATGGATACCGAGATTAGGATCGGCCTCGTGGGATGCGGCGGCATTGCCAACGGTCTTTACCTGCCTGGCATAGCCGACATCCCCCGAGCGGAGGTTGTGGCCCTGTGCGATATCTCACCCGAGAGATTGGAGGCCACAAGCCAGCGGTGGAGCGTATTCCAAACCTACACCGACCTGGGCGAGATGCTTGCTCAGTCGGACATTGATCTGTTGATCAACACCACCCCCATCCAGGCTCACTACAAGTTGAACCTCCAAGCGGTGGAAGCGGGGGTCAACGTCTACACCGAGAAATCCATGACCATCACCGTGGAGGAGGCGGATCGGCTGATCGAGGCAGCGCGGGCTAACGGAGTGCTTCTAGCCTCGGCGCCAGATATGATGGTTCGCCCCGGTGTCTCCCGCCTGAGGGAATTGGTGGCCAGCCAGGCTGTAGGGCCGGTGGTCTGGGCCCAAGTGCGAAGCTCCCACGGTGGCCCTGATTCCTTCCCCACACGCCGTGACCCCAGCTGGTTCTACCAGCCTGGGGCGGGGCCTATTCTGGACATGGGGGTCTATGGACTGCATCTTATCACCGGGCTTTTGGGGCCAGCGCGGCGGGTGACCGCCTTTTCCGCCCGATCGCGGCCCCTGCGCCGAGTGCGTCGAGGGCCGCTCAAAGGGCTGGAGGTCAAGGTCGAGATAGATGACAATGTGCTCATTCTGCTCGACTTCAGCGACTCCGTGCTGGCCTTTGTGGACTCCGGCTACTGCGTGCCTGGTTCCAGAACTCCACAGATGGAGCTTTTCGGCACGGATGGCACCCTCAGCTTTAACGGGTACAGCGCTGATCCGCCCTTCGAGATATTCATGGACGACATGGAGCGCGGTGTGCGAGGCTGGATCACGCCTGACGGAAAACTCCCCCAGCCTGAGACGCGGGCCATGGGCGTGGCCCATGTGGTAGATTGCTTGCTCAATCAGGAGGAGCTGATCCTGACCCCGGAGCATGCCCGGCACGTGATCGAGATCATGAACAAAGCTCAGGAATCAGCCCGCCAGGGTAAGGCGCTGGAGCTGGAGACCGCCTTCCCTTGGACATCTTAGAGCATCGTCGCCCGTCTGGCGACGGACAGGAGTTAGATTTGTGTAATCGCATATAATCGCATCTAGAGGAGGGATAATCATGATGGTTGCCCGTCCCTGGGCATTCGTAGCTTTGTTGGCCGGCCTCGTTTCCGTTGGATTCGCGGTCTGGTTGTACCGGTGGGTTATGCGCCAAGATGCTGGGTCTGAGAGGACTCAACAGGTCGCTTCTTGGATTCGCGAGGGAGCGAGGGTCTATCTGAGGCGCCTGTATCTCGCGCTTACCCTCGTAGCGATCACCTTGGGCGTCATTGTCGGCCTCGTCTTTGGCTTTGACGTCGAGCATTTGGGCACAGGGGCCGCGACCATCGATCCATCGCGGGGAGTTATCATGGCTCTGGCCCTCGTGGCTGGTTCGATCTGCTCGGCGCTTGCGGGTTACATGGGTATGAGCGTTGCTGTGGAGGCTAACTCGCGCACCGCAACCGCGGCGAATGAGGGCATCAACCCCGCTTTCAAGGTATCCTACCGCGCTGGTTCGGTGATGGGGTTAGCTATGGTAGGCTTGGCGGTCCTCGGGATGAGTTCCATCTATCTAATTACCGGTGATCCGGAGGTTGTACTCGGCTTCAGCTTTGGGGCCTCAATAATGGCTTTGCTGGCCAAGGCTGGTGGTGGTATCTATACTAAGACAGCTGACATCGCTGCCGACCTGGTGGGCAAGGTTGAGGTCGGCATGCCTGAGGATGATTCCCGCAATCCAGCCGTGGTCGCCGACAACGTTGGGGACAACGTCGGAGATGTGGCGGGCATGGGCGCTGACATCTTCGACAGTTACGTGGCCAGCACAGTGGCTGCGATGCTCTTGGGCACCTCCCTTTTCGCTAGCGATCCCATGCTTCAGATGCGGCATGTCATGTTCCCGCTGATCCTATGTACCCTAGGCATTGTAGCCTCGCTCATCGGGTTCCAGTTCGTGCGCGTGGGCGAAGGAGGTAAGCCGGGACGGGCGCTCAACGGCGGAACGGTCATCACCTGCACGATCTTCGCCGTGCTGGCAGCCGCCCTCGTGCTGCTGGGCGGCTATAACCTCGGCCTGCTTTGGGCGACCTTAGCTGGGCTCATCACCGGTATCGTCATCGGCTTCACTACAGATTACTTCACTTCATCAGCCTTCCGCCCGGTGCTTGAGACCGCTCGCGTCTCGAGTTCCGGCGCAGCCATCAATATCATCACCGGCTTCAGCTACGGTTTGATCAGTATCGTCCCCTCGACCGTTGGTATTGCTCTGGCGACGCTGCTCTCCTATTACCTGGCGGAATGGTCTGGGATAAGCGGCGTGTACGGAATTGGCGTCAGCGCGGTAGGAATGCTGTCCGTAAGTGGGATGATCGTCTCAAATGACTCTTACGGTCCCATTGTGGACAATGCGCGCGGCGTTGGAGAGCAGGCAGGCATGTCGAGAGGGGTGATCGAGACGACAGATGTGCTCGACGCGGCTGGTAACACGGCCAAAGCCGTCACCAAGGGGTTTGCCATCGGCGCCGCCGCCTTGACTGTCTTAGCGCTTTTCGCCTCCTATGCCGAGGTAGTGGGCACCCGAGGTGTCGAACTAACCATCAGCCTGCGGAACCCGGTCGTCATCGCCGGTGTCTTTTTGGGCGCGATGACGCCACCACTCTTCAGTGCCCTCACTATGCTGTCCGTCACTGACAACGCCTTCGACATGATCGAGGAGGCCCGCCGCCAATTCGACGAAGTGCCAGGCATCCTTGCTGGCACGGAACCTCCCGACTACGCGAGCTGCGTAACGTTGGCTGCTAGGGGTGCCCTTGTGTCTCTGGTGGTTCCTGCCCTCCTCGCCGTCGTGTTTCCGCTCCTAGTCGGCTTCATACTAGGGCCGGAGGCTTTAGGGGGCTTCCTAGGGGGAAGCATCTTCACCGGGGTCATCTTCGCTTTGTTGATGGCGAACTCCGGCGGGCTCTGGGACAATGCCAAGAAACACATCGAGGCTGGCCATTTCGGCGGCACAGGCTCCGAGACGCACAAAGCCAGCGTCGTGGCCGACACCGTCGGCGACCCCTTCAAGGACACCGCCGGCCCCTCCCTCAACACGCTGATCTGCGTGATGTCTCTGGTGTCCTCATTGTTCGCCCCGATCATCGCCGCGTTCCATCTGTTCTAGGACCGTCGTTCAATTTCCAAACAAGCTCTTAAACTGCTAACTGAGGGAGGCTTTAATGGATCTTTTCGAGAAGTGTCACGAATTTACCGCGGCGAAGGAAGCGATGGAGGCGGGCTACTATCCCTATTTCATCCCTTTAAGCGGCACTGAGGGGACTGAGGCCTCGGTCAATGGTCATAAGTTGATAATGATCGGCTCCCTCAACTACCTGGGACTAGCTACCCATCCTAAGGTGCGGGAGGCGGCCATAAATGCAGTGCGAAAGTATGGTACCGGCTGCACTGGATCCCGTTTCCTCAACGGGAACCTGGCCATCCACCAGGAGTTGGAGGAGCGGCTGGCGGATTTCATGGGCCGCGAGCGCGCGCTGGTGTTCAGCACAGGCTATCAGACGAATTTAGGAACCATCTCGGCGCTGATCGGCCGGGGTGATATAGTCATCAACGACCGGGATGACCATGCCTCCATCGTTGACGGTTGCCGACTGGGCTGGGGGGAGATGAGACGCTTCCGCCATAACGACATGGACAGCCTGGAGCGGATCCTGGAGCGCTGCGATCCTGAAGCGGGAAAGATGGTGATAGTGGATGGCGTCTACAGCATGAATGGCGATATAGCCCCTCTGCCAGAGATGATCCCCATCTGCCAGAGGTACGGGGCCAAACTGATGGTGGATGATGCCCACTCCATCGGCGTGCTGGGACAGGGACGAGGCACGGCAGCCCACTTAGGCATCACTGAGGGTGTGGACATCACCATGGCCACCTTCAGCAAGGCCTTTGCCTCACTGGGCGGTTTCATCGTCGGCGACGAACCGGTCATCCACTACATCCGCCACTTCGCTCGCTCTCTCATCTTCTCCGCCAGCCCACCCCCGGCCAGCGTGGCCACCTGCCTGGCCGCGCTGGACATCATGGAAACCGAGACATGGCGTTATGAGCGCTTGGCCGAGATCGCGATCAAGATGCGGGAGGGGTACCGCAGCCTTGGTTTCGAGACCGGCCCCACTGAGACACCTATCGTGCCCATCATCATCAGAGATGAGATGAAGACCCTCATGCTGTGGAAGGCGCTCTTCGACGCTGGCCTCTACACCAACGCCGTCATCCCCCCGGCTGTGGCTCCTAACGAATCGCGGCTTCGCACAAGCTATATGGCTACCCACACCGATGAGCAACTGGACCGCGTGCTGGAGATCCTTGAGGAAGTAGGCACGGAGGTGGGGGTCATCTGATCCTCTCCGCCCGCATGAGGAGCGCGCTGCCCTCCTCGCTTTTCAATCTGCTGCGAGAGGCCAGCCAGATAGCCGAGGGGATGGGTGGGGCCCTCTACGTGGTAGGAGGCTTCGTCCGCGACCTTCTGTTGGAGGCCCCCACGCTGGACCTGGATCTGGTGGTGGAGGGGGATGCCATCCGCTTGGCCCGGAGGCTGGCCGAGGCCCATGGCGGTCGGGTGTTCAGCCACGCCCGTTTCGGCACCGCCAAGTGGATCCTCCCTGCCCGTCGGGACGGGGGTCAGCTTGAACAGGAGCTGGGGGTATCCCATCTGGACTTCGCTACCGCCCGCAGGGAGTCCTATGAGCGCCCCGCCTCCCTCCCCCAGGTGGAGCGAAGCTCCATCCGCCAGGATCTGGGCCGCCGCGATTTCACCATCAATACCTTAGCCATTGACCTCACCCCCGCGCGCTGGGGGAGACTGCTCGACCTCCACGGCGGAGCACAGGATCTTGAGGAGGGTCTCATCCGTGTGCTGCACGATCAGAGTTTCGTGGATGACCCCACTAGGATCCTGAGAGCGGTCCGGCTGGAGCAGCGGCTTGGCTTCGAGATCGAGGAGCGAACCGAGGAGCTGCTGCGAAATGCGCTGGACTTGCTGGACCACACCACCGCTGAGCGCATCCGCCAGGAATTTTGCCTGATCCTGCAGGAAGAGAAGCCCGGCGAAATCATCTGCCGCCTGCAGGATTTGGGAGTCCTGCGGCGGCTTCATCCTAGCCTGGAGTGCGATCCCTGGCTCCGAGAGCGCTTCCGCCGGATGCGCAGAGTGCTCGAGGAAGGCTGGCCTCTAGCTGAGGAACCCGTGGAAGCGCCCGATCCCACCCTGTACCTGGCCCTGCTGACCTTCCGATTGAGTGAGGACGATCTTCGGGCCTTTATGGCCCGGCTGAGGATCGTCAGCGACGAAGCGAAACTCCTGCATCAGGTTCACAAACTGCGGAAGCGCTTGCCCTCCCTGAGGGAGGAACGACAGAAACCCAGCACGCTGGTGAAGTGGCTGGAACCTGCCTCCCGAGAAGCGCTCTTCGTAGTATGGGTGGCTGCTGACTCGCCCCTGGCGCGCGAGCAGATCGAGGCCTACGACCACACCTTTCGCCAGGTTCGGCCTCTGCTGAGCGGCGATGACCTGAAGGAGATGGGGCTGAAGCCGGGTCCGATCTTCAGCAGTATCCTGTCCGCTCTGCACGATGCTAGGCTCGACGGAGAGGTGACGACCTTAGAGGAGGAGAGGAAGTTAGTGGAGAAAATGTCCGAAGAAAGGGGGGGATACAATGACAAAGCGTAGTCGAATCTGGAACCGACTCGCCATTAGGGATTAGAATTTCCGGTGTTGGTGGTGAGAGGGAATCACCTGTGAGGAGATGGCGAGGGAGGCTCGTGGCAATCCTTCTCTGCCTTCTCTCGGGCTGTCGGCTGCCTGCACCTGTGGCCCAGGTAACCGGGCGGCCGCCCAGGGCACGTATAGAGGCAGCCTTGCCCAGCCTGCTGGAGCAGGTGGAACAGGTGACGGTGTATGGGCCCGATGAGGGCAAGAGAACCCTCCAGCCCCAGGATGTCGCCTTTGATTCTACTGTCAGGGAAGCCCTGCGCATCGCCATGGCTTCCTGCGTGCGGTTCTATTGCACACCTAGGGAGGAAGCGATCCTGGGGCGCATGGAGACCGATAGCGGTATCCAGCTCGATTTCCAGCCTCCGCAGGATGTGCCCACCGCGTTGCCGCTGCCGGGCTGGTTCGGCCCCCTGCGCGGCTGTGAGGAGATGAAGGGAGTGGAGAGTCTGTACCTCATCCTGGAGAAGGGGCGATGGGCGGAGGTGATCGCCCGCGGAGCGGATGGCACCTGGAGCTGCTGGAAGAGCAATTGGCAGAGTAAATAGGAGTATCCACCTGTACCAGGTACTGGCAAAGGATGCAACCTTGGGATGGTTCCCTGCCTGCGCAGGCAGGACCTGTACCCATAGGTGCAGGCAGAAATAGGTTGACACTTTTCGCGCCACCCGCCCGAACATAAAGTGTTCAGGATATAGCCGCCTGAAGGCTCTACTCCAGCATTTTTCACCTGTACCCGATCAGGTGCGGGCAGGCACGGGTGCGCAGGCAGGAAAGCCGGATTCATTCGGCGCTGTTTACTAGTCCGGCGACTTCATCGCCGGGCGGGAATACAAAGTGTAAACCAAATTTCTCCGTGAAATGAACCATGCCCTTCGATTGTCCTGATCTTATGATAGGAGTATCCAAAGGATGAATACCCCTTGGCATATCCAAAACTTGGAAGGGAAACCGATTACCGTAGGGGCGACAGTGCTGACTCCCCAGGCACGGCTCATAACCATTGGCCGACGCCAGGGGGAGGTCACAAAGCAGGGTTGGGGAGGATGGGGATGGGCCTTGGCACTGCTGGCCCCCAAAGCTATAATCGTCCGTGCCCGCGACCAATGCGCAGGCGAAGAGCCCAAACGAATACCCATCCCCGATCGGACAGGGCAGGCGCTGGCGGTTATGGCCATCGTGGGACTGGCAGTGGCTCTGCTCTCTGTCTTCGTGCAGATGTTCAGCCGATCATCCTCGGCTGGGAGGAAAGGAGACTGAGATGGAACTGAACCGCTTTTTCGACTTCTTTGAGCAGATATATCAGAAGGCCAACGTGAAGGCCGCCTTCGGCGAGCCGGAGACCATCGGCGAGAAGACCATCATCCCCGTGGCTCGGGTGGGATATGGCCTGGGGCTGGGCCTGGGTGAAGGAGAGGCGCCCGCAGGAGAGGAAGGCGAGGCCGGGCCCAGCGCTGACGTGGGGGGTGGAGGGGGCGGCGGTGGAGCGGCTACCCCCATCGCTGTGGTTGAGGTGACCGACGAGGAGACCAAAGTGATCCCCATCGTGGATTCGACAAAGGTGGCGCTGGCCGGCATCTTGATGGCCGCCTGGAACCTCTTCTGGATCATCGGGGCCATCCGCGCGCTCAAGGGCCATAGGGAGTAACGAGGCAACAGGGGTTCAACTCCCTCGTTACCTTATCCCCTCGTATAACATGGGGAGTGCGAAGTCTCCTGACTTCACGACGACGGGAGTCGTTGCACTCCATAATCACCCTTGTTACTCGTTGCCTCATCCACTCGTCACGGAGAGATCATGGCAGAAGATGTTAAGGAAAAGCTGGCACGCCTGCGCGAGCGCCTCACCAGCCTGGAGTCGGTGGCGGTGGCCTTCTCCGGGGGTGTGGACAGCACATATCTGCTGGCTGTCGCGCTAGACGCGCTCAGCCCGAAGAGGGTGCTGGCCGTCACCGCCGACTCGGAGATCCACCCCGGATGGGAGCAGGGGGAGGCTCGGGAGCTGGCCCGCAAGTTGGGTGTCCGAGATCGGTTTATCACCTCCCGCGAGATGGATAATCCCGACTTCGTGGCCAATGGTCCCGATCGCTGCTACTACTGCAAACGTGTCCTATTGCGACAGTTGCGAGAGGTAGCTCGCGAGGAAGGGCTGCACAGCGCGGTGCTGGGCGACACGGTGGATGACCTGGGACGACATCGACCTGGAATGCGTGCCGCACGGGAGATGGGCGTCCACTCCCCCCTACTTGAGGCGGAGCTGACCAAGGCCGAGGTCCGCGAGCTTTCCAGGGAGTGTGGTTTGCCCACCTGGGACAAGCCCCCCGCAGCCTGCCTGGCCACTAGAATCCCCTACGGTACCCCTATCACCCTCCAGGCGCTCAAGCGCATCGAGGCGGCGGAGGGCTTTCTGCGCGACACTTTCAACTTGCGCCAGCTGCGCGTGCGGGATTACGGCCCCATCGCCCGCATTGAGGTGGACTCCGAGCACATTGAGCGATTAATTCAAGAGGAGGGCAGGGACCGAATCGTGGAGGAGCTTCGGAATCTGGGCTACCAGTACGTGACCCTAGACCTAGCCGGTTTTCGATCCGGCAGTATGGATGAGATACTTGAAGATGAGTGAGAGAGGCGATCCCACCGATAGTCCCCTGGTGCGGCCTGATTTCGCGCGGGAGAAGCGCAAGGGGGTGCCAGAGGTGATCCTGGCCGATTCGAAGGGGGTCGAGCAGGCCGTCAGCATGGCCCAAAGCTACCTGGCTGAGAATGGGCGTGCCATCCTCAGTCGGGTATCACCGGAGCTGGAGGCTCGCCTGCGTCAATTGGCGGAGGGGGAGATCGAGCTGGAATGGTACGAGCACACTCAGGCCGCCGTGCTGCGCTACCCCGAAGGACGACCCAAGCCCACCGGCGGCCGGGTGGGGATCATCTCCGCTGGGACCTCCGACGTCCCCACAGCCGAGGAGGCGATACTCATGGCCCGTGAGATGGGTTGTGAGGTTTATCCCGCCTACGACGTGGGCGTGGCCGGCCTGCACCGCCTCTTTGAGCCCCTGGAACATCTGGTAGCCGAGTTAGACGTGGATGTTATCATCGTGGCCGCAGGAATGGAGGGCGCCCTGCCCTCCGTGGTGTCGGGACTGGTACCTGTGCCCGTCATCGGCCTGCCCACCTCCGTGGGCTACGGCCTGGGAGGCCAGGGGATAGCCGCTCTCTACGGGATGCTGCAGAGCTGCTCTCCGGGGCTGGCTGTGGTCAACATCGATAATGGGATCGGCGCTGGGGTGATAGCAGGGATGATCGCTAACCGCGCCGCTCGTTTTCGGACTAGAAAGGATTAGATATGAAGATCGCTTACGTGGATTGCTTCTCCGGCGCCGCCGGAGATATGCTGCTGGGCGCGCTGCTGGATGCAGGGCTGGATTTCGAGGCCCTGCGGAAAGAGCTGGACAAGCTGCCCCTGAAGGACTATGAGCTAACCATGGAGGAACAGATGCGCCATGGACTCACGGGCAGCAAGTTCGATGTGAAGCTGCTCCATCATCATCACGCTCATCGCCATCTGGCCGACATCGAGGCCCTGATCGAGGGGAGTGGGCTGTCGGCGGGGGTGAGGTCGCGCTCGATGGCCGTCTTCCGCCGGCTGGCCCGCGCCGAGGCCAAGGTACATGGGGCCTCCATCGAAGAGATCCATTTCCACGAGGTAGGGGCGGTGGACTCCATCGTGGATATGGTGGGCTTTGTGGTCGGACTGGAGCTGCTGGGAATCGAGGAGCTCTACAGCTCGATGCTGACGCTGGGAGGCGGAACGGTGCAGACCGAACACGGTCTCCTTCCCGCCCCAGCACCTGCGACGCTGGAGATCCTGGCGAAGGCTGGAGCGCCCACCTGTCACCATCCGAAGGCCCAGACGGAACTCCTCACCCCTACCGCGGCAGCTTTGCTTGTAGAGCTGGCGGAGTTCCGTCATCCATCCATGAACATCGAGGCAGTGGGATACGGGTTTGGCACCAAAGAGCTCGATTGGCCGAACGCGGTGCGGGTCTGGCTGGGGGAGACCGGTCTGCCTGCCCAGGAGGATCGGGACGAGGTAGCGCTGCTGGAGTGCAATATGGATGACACCACAGGGGAGAGGTTGGGGTATGCTATGGAGCAGTGCCTGGCGGCCGGGGCACTGGACGCCTGGTTCACTCCCATTCAGATGAAAAAGAACCGGCCGGGGGTTAAGTTCTCCCTGCTGGCCCCGCCCGATCTCGTCCCGAAGCTGAGTGAGCTGCTTCTGCGAGAGACCTCAACTCTGGGAGTGCGATTCACCACTTGCCCACGGCGTAAAGCCGGGCGACGCATCCGAAGCGTGGAAACCCCGTGGGGGAAAGTACAGGTGAAGGAAAAGGTCCTGGAGGGGGAAGTCGTCGCTCACTCGCCGGAGTACGAGGATTGCGCTCGTTTGGCCCGCAAGGCGGACGTGCCTCTGGCTGAGGTGTACGAGGCCGTGCGGGAAGCTAGCCGCCCCTGACCACCGCCATCACCTGCGCTGCTGCCTCTTGAGCCGTCAGCTCTCCACCCAGCACTTGGCCAATAGCCTTACTCAACGCCTCAGCCCAAGATGCGGGTAAGACGGGTTGGGGTACAGCTACCTTCAACCGCCCTTCCAGAAAGTGATGGTAGCGATCGTCCTCCTTCTGCCATTGCTCGAATGCAGGGTGGGTCGGCGGCAGCCAGCCCGTAGCTCGGCAAAAAGAGGCGTTGTTCTGAGGGGTTAGCCACCAGTTCAGGAGCCGAGCGGCTTCCTCTTGACGCGCCGGATCCCCGGTCACCAGAACCATTAGCCAGCCTCGGCCCAGGGTGATGTGTGTCTCACCGGCAGCGGGGACGGGCGCGAAGGAGGTGCCCCGTAGCTTGGCCCGCTCGGCCAAGTAATGGCTGGCCCACACATGCACCATGCTTGCCCGATCGGAGAGGTAAAGTGGCCAGCAGGCTCTCAGGCTGTCCAGTTTAACCGCCTCTGGTGGGAGGACCTCAGCGGTCCTGAGCCTCCGATAGCGCGCCAGCGTGGCATTCAGAGTCTCCTCCTCCAGCCAAGGCTTTCCTTCTTCATCAGATAATTTCCCCCCATCCTCGATGTATTGGAGCAGAAAAGTATCCAGCCCCTCCCCCTCTCCCCTCGCGGGGAAAAGATAGAGTTCCTCACCGGTCAGCACATTCTGCCACAGGAGCGGTGGCTTCGGCACCCTGTTGGAGTTATAGGCCAGATGTTGCACATCGAGCGCCAGCGGTGCACTCATCCATTCCCCTGTCTGGTACTCCAGCCGCTGGGCCAGGGAGAATAGTCCCTCCTTCGAATCAGGGGGCAGGAGGCCCTGCCAGGGGTGGATCAACCCCCTCTGAGCCAAAGCCCTCGCCTGCGCTCCATTCACGATGGCAACATCAGGCAGCGCAGAGGGCGCGACCGGAGCAGCGGTGGTCAGCAGGTTCACCAGCCCGCCCTTGCCCTCCATCCCCTTGAGCTGGATCGCCACGCGTACCTTGGGGGACGCCGCCTCAAACTCCTCCAGTTGTTGAGTCAGGACATCGGCTGAAGATGCGAACTCCGCAGCGGTCCACACGGTCAAGGTCATCTGAGTGGCAGCCGCGATTGGGGAGGAGATAGGAGATGGGGAGAGGGTAGGGCCAGGGAGGGGAGTTCCGGATGGCAGGCCAGGAGATGGGATAGGCGTAGCTGGTGAGGGGCCTCGCCAGATAGAGGTCAGCCTGCTGCATCCCAGGCTAAATCCCAGAAGCAAAATTAGAACAGCGCTCAGCCACGATCTGCGGATCATCTCGCTCCACCTATCAGCCAGGCGTCCCTGAAAACGAAAAGAGAGGAGAGTTCCCCAAAGTAGATTCAACTGAGAACCTTCAGGAGAAGTTGTCCTATCCGGTCCTTGGCTATCACATGGTCCTTAGCCCAATTGGTCAGTGAGCCGAAGATGGAGAAGAACCTGAGCATCAGTTCGCTTTTGAATCCCGGCATGATCAGGTACTTGCCCCTACAGATGCCCTGGAGTATCTCCCTGGCCACCTGCTCCGGGCTCAGGGGCTTGACCGTCCCGCTGATGGCTCTTGTCTCCGGGGGCAACAGCTTCTGCTCGAAGCGATACTGAGGAGTGTCCGTGTCGGGCGGGAAAACGACGGAGACGGAGATGCCCTGGGGCTTCAGCTCGTCTCTGAGGGCGTCGGAGAGGCCCCGCACGGCGAACTTGGCCGCGGCGTAGCCCGTGTACCCAAAGTAGCTGACGATCCCAGCCCCGGAGGAGATGTTGACAATGAACCCCCCTCCGTTCTTCTTGAGGAGGGGGAGCACAGCCCGAATGGCGTGAAGGGTGCCGAAGTAGTTGGTATCCATCAGATCGTGAAAGACCTCCAGGGGGATCTCCTCGAAGTAGCCAGGGTAGGTGATGCCCGCTGAGTTGATGAGCCCGTCGGGCAAGCCGCCAGTTTCGACGATGGCTGCGACGACGGCTTCGACCTCCTCGTAGCTTCTGACGTCGGCGGAGAAGGCCCCAAACTGCTGGTCGGGGCTGACCCCTTCTGCCTCGATCTCCTGGAGGGCCTGGTCCAGCCTTTTCTGATCCCTGGCGATGATGAAGACGTTAGCCCCCTGCTTCGCCAGCATTTTGGCCGTGGCCTTTCCGATGCCGCTTGATCCACCGGTTATGATGACGTTTGCTCCCTGAAAGTTCATCTCTCCTCTTTCATGGCAGACAGTCGCTCTCTGAGAAGTTGCGCTGTCAACCCCGGATCAGCCTTGCCCCGCGTGGCCCGCATCACCTGGCCGATCAGGAACTGCAACACGGCCTCTTTCCCCTCTAAGTAATCTTGCACAGGATCGGGGTTCTCCCCTAAGACATTGACCACGATGTGGCCGAGATGATCCTCATCGCCGATACGGGCCAGCCCTCGCTCCTCGACGATTTGAGGGGCCCCTAGTCCTGTCTGGAACATGGTCGCCAGCACCTCCTTGGCGGTGGGGCGGTTGATCGTCCCTTCCTGCAGCAGGCCCACCAGCTCCGCAAGGTCCTGGGGCCTAACTTTCGCTTCTTCGATGGAGACATCGGCCTCATGCATCAGGCCGAAGAGCTCGCTAGCGATCCAGTTGGCTGCATCCTTGGGATCCAGACCCGCATCCGCCGTGGCCTCGAAATAATCGGCGACTGCACCATCAGCGGCTAGCAGTTTGGCGTCGTACTCGGACAGGCCGTACTGCTCCTCGAAGCGCTGCGCTTTGGCCTCCGGCAGCTCCGGGAGCTGAGCCCTGAGCTCCTGTATCCACTCCTGGCTGATCCTCAGCGGCGGCAGATCAGGTTCGGGGAAATATCGGTAATCATCGGCGTACTCCTTGGAGCGCTGCACCACCGTCCGTCCCGCTGCTTCGTCCCAGCCCATGGTCACCTGCTCGATCTCGCCTCCGGCCTCTAGGATGCGCCTCTGTCGCTTGATCTCATACATCAGGGCCATCTTCACCGCCCGGAAGGAGTTTAGGTTCTTGACCTCCACCTTGGTGCCCAGTTCCGTGCCGTCCGCCGATCGCAGGGAGATGTTGGCCTCGCAGCGCATGGCCCCCTTCTCCATGTCGGCTGTGGAGACGCCAAGGTAGCGGAGGAGGGTGCGCAGGGCGATTAGGTACTGCCGTGCCTGTTCCGGGGTGCGGATATCCGGCTCAGATACGATCTCCATGAGGGGCACGCCGGAGCGGTTGAAATCAATAAGTGAGTAGGAGTCCCCGGCCTGTCGGCCGGGACAGGTCACGTGGGTCAGCTTGGCCGTGTCCTCCTCCAGGTGCACCCGTCGGATGAGAATCCGTCGCCTCGTGCCGTTGGCCTCGATCTCCAACCAGCCATTGGTGCACAGCGGCCGCTCGTACATGCTGATCTGGTAGTTCTTGGGCAGATCGGGGTAATTGTAGCTCTTCCGGGCGAAAACCGCCCTATCTGCGATGTCGCAGTGCAGCGCCAGCCCGGTCATGATCGCCTCCTCCACCGCCCGCTTGTTGACGATCGGCAGCACGCCCGGCATGCCAGTGCACACTGGACAGGTATGGGTGTTAGGAGGCGCGCCAGCGTAGTCGGCGCTGCAACCGCAGAACATCTTCGACTTGGTCAAAAGCTGAGCGTGCACCTCCATGCCGATGATGGGTTGATACCTCTGGGATCGAGCCTCACTCATACCTATACTCCCCATGAACTTCATAACTATCGCTCTTGTGTAGCTTCCTGGACAGCCCGACGATGCAACCTTGGGGTGCCCGTATTTTAATAGGAGTATCCGAAAGATGCAACCTTCGGGATGGTTCCCTGCCTGCGCACCCGTGCCTGCCCGCACCTGATTGGGCACAGGTGATCGGGTACAGGCAGGCAGGACCTGTACCCATAGGTGCGGGCAGAAATCTGGTGATTACCCAAGTATGCTACACTAACGACGAACACTCTGGTACAATAAAGCATGGGATGGGGCAAGGCTATGATTACCCTGCCAAGATTTCCTAAGTCGTGTCAAGCTCATTAACAATCCACTAGAGAGTTGAGCCCCAGCAATTCCAAATATGGACTCTGTGCCAGGAGGAATCGGCACTTTTGTGCTCATACGAGCCGTTTCGGGCA
>JAYEMR010000074.1:0-15432 GCA_034718215.1 Chloroflexota bacterium | reverse complement strand
CTTTTTCAGCCGCATGCAGCGCATCCAGGAGCTGAGGGGAAGGCTGCAGCGCATCTACAGCGCAACGCCTTCTCCACCTGCGGAGGAGAAGGCACAGACACTGCAAGCTGAGCTTGATGCCCTGACCCAACAGCAGGCCAGGGAGCAGGGCTCAGTGGAGGCGATCCTGGAAGCTCAAGTGAGCGAGGTGCTGATCGAAGAGGGATTCAAGATGGGCCCCATCCTCTGGCCCCCTGTTTCCTTCCGGCTGACACAGCCACCCACCCTCTTGATCATCTCCCCTAGGGAGAGGATCGCCCGCAGAGCGGAGGCTGAGCTCCAGCCTCGCCTTCCCCTGGCTGAGAAGGAGAGGCTCGAAAGCATCATTGACCACAAATTTAACGTCTCCTCCCTGGTGGATGACCTGGGAGGTCTCAGCGCCTTCCCCACTATCGTCCTCTTCACCCCCTCTATCCTTCACACAGTGAACACCATAGCTCATGAGTGGACGCACCACTATCTCTTCTTTGTCCCTCTGGGCCAGCACTACGGCGACAGCGGCGAGCTGACGACCATGAACGAGACGGTGGCCTGCCTGGTGGGGGAGGAGGTGGCGCGCAAAGTTATGCTTCGCCATTATCCCGATCTGGCTCCCCCGCCGACTGAGACACCTCCGCCCCAGGAGGAAAAGGCGGAGTTCGACTTCAATCGGGTCATGCGTCAGACGAGGTTGGAGGTGGATCGCCTGCTGGCTGAGGGGAAAATCGAGGAGGCGGAGGCTTACATGGAGTCCCAGAGGAGGTTGCTGGTGGAGCATGGCTACTGGCTGCGCAAGCTCAATCAGGCCTACTTCGCCTTCCATGGGTCGTATGGGACCAGCCCCGCCTCCGTAAGCCCCATCGGCCCCCAAATGCGGAAGCTTCGCTCTGCCAGCCCCTCGCTCAAGGCTTTCCTGAAGCGGGTGTCGCGGATGCGAAGCTATGCCGACCTGCAGCAGGCCCTGCGGGAACTGGGTATAGATCAGCCGCACTAGCCAGGTCCCTGTCTGCCTGTACCCGATCAGGCACGGGCGCGCAGGCAGGAGAGAGGCTCTCTGCAGCGATCACCTATCTCGACATTGTTAGATTCCAGGCTAGGTGTCACTTGGGTTGTAGGGGCATCCCTTGCGAATGCCCAGGGTGGGCGCGAGGCCCACCCCTACTAATCCTCCAGGGCATAACGAGCTACCCCCACCCGCGTGAAGGCTGCCTCATCAGCCCGATGGCCATTGGCCTCCAGCCACTTCTGCACCAGCCCTCGCTCATCCCACAGCTCTGCCTCGGACATCACCAGCCACAAGCTCTGGGCGCCACCGGTCGCCTCTCGAAGGCGCCTATCTACTTCCTCTGCATTCAGCCCTGCGTTGGTGTAAGGGCCTGCGATCCAGGGATCGACGGGGCCATAATAGTATTCGAAGGTGTGACGTGCGTAGGGAATGAGAAATAGGATAGGCTCACCTGGCTGACGGCGGGAGCGCACATAGGCCGCCGCCCCCCGGAAATCCGATTTTATGTGCACATGGCTCTGGACCCAAAGGGATCGGCCGTCAACAGCCAGCAGCATGATCAGACATAGGATGAAAAACAGTTGCGACCTCTCCCTCACGGCGACGAGTCCCATACCCATGAGCAGTAGAAAAGCGGGAGCGATCCAGATCAGATACCGAGCGTTGAAGATGGGCATACCCAAGGAGATGAGGTAGAGGATCAGTGGGGGAAGCAGGAGCCAGCAGAGCACGAGCTGGAGGGATATCCGATCTCGGTACAGGAGCAGGCCGGCCAGTCCGAGGAACAGGGCCATTATCAAGCCCCCGTGAAGGAGGGATCCGATTAAGTGCTGGTGTAGCGGAGACGCCCGGACTGGATGGGTAATTATCCCCAGGCTGAAGGCCCGGAGGAGGATGGTCAGGATCTGACCCAGGGAATAGAAGGAATGACCAGTCTGGAAGTCGGAGAAGAGCAGCGGGACCTCCCATCGGGCGAAGGGGAGGTAGGGCAGGGTCAGCGCGGCCATAGCCCCCAGCCAGAGCCTCATCCGTCCTTGATAGCGTCCCCACTGCAGCAGGAACATAGCAGCCTGGGTGGGGATGAGCAACACTGCCAGCAGGTGGAGATACATACACAGGCTGGTACTCATCACGTACCCCACCCATGCGCCCCAACCACCTTGCTCCAGGGCACGCAGATAGAGGTACCAGGAGAGGAGCACGCCGGTGGTCAGCAGGGAGTACATCCTCGCCTCCTGACTGTACCATACCAGATAAGGAGAGGTCGTTGCCAGGAGGCTGGCTAGAACTGCCAGTCGACGGGAGGCTATACGCCGTCCCAGCGCGTAGGTCAAGGGGACCGCCAGCACGCCGCCCAGGAGCGAGGGGAAGCGCAGCGCGAACTCCGTTCGTCCAGCTCCCGCGATCCACATCCGCAGCAGAGGGAAGTAGAGAGGTCCATTCCATCCCTCCTGCGTGAAGGTCCTCAACAACTTGGGAAGCGGAAAGAGAGCGAAGCGCAGCGTATCCACCTCATCTCGCCATAGACTTTGGTGGTCCAGGTGGTAAGCGCGCAGGGTAAAAGCCAGCAGGGCCAATCCGACCATCAGCCAGAACTGGCCCTGCCATTTGCTCTTGCCTTGGGTTGTAGGGTTCTCCCTCACAGCATTTACTCCTCCTCAGCTGGCGCCTTTCATCGTAGGAGGAACACACCCGCCGCTATAGCACCTATAGATAGGGCACCCAGCAGGACCCAAGGCCACAGGGTGGAGCCTCTCTGCGAGGGCGAGGGCTCAGCAGGAGCGGCTGTAGCGGGCTTTGCTTGCTCAGTGGACGAGGCGGAGGGCACAGCTGTCAGCTCAGTGGGAGATGCGGTAGGCGTCGGGGTAGGTGGAACCTCCTCTGATGTGGCGGTTGCCGGGGGGACGGGCGTCTCGGTGGGTGCGGAAGCCTTCGGAGGAGGTGAGGTGGGTGATTCGAAGAAAGAGATAGCTGCCTCTCCTGACAAGAGCCAGGCCAGGAGTAAGGCTAGAGCAAAAATTGGGGCCAGGGAGGCTAGAGCTCGTATCTCTTGAATGATCTTGACTCGCAAGCGATCTATTTCGATGTGCATGCATTTCCTCCATGGTTAAGTGAGCTGAGGTTCCGAGCGTAAGCATACCTCTACTGACCTTTGATGTCAAGCTCGCTGGCCTTCCAACAGACGTGAGGGCCGAGGCGTCCTCGCCGAAGCCATTTACCGGACAAACGGGGGTGGGGACGCCCCTGAACCTCACACCATAGGGGGCTTTCACCTGTGCCAGGTACTGGCAAGATGTCTGGCCTTCCAATTGCCACCTGGGACAGTTGAGCCTTGCAGGAATCCTCTACCATGACGTATAATATGGTCAAGAAGCGTAACTCACACCAAATTTTAAAATCCGTCAAGGAGGGATCATGATCGCTGCTTTCTTCGACCTCGATGGCACACTGTTCACCGGCCACATCTGGAAGGGGCTGAGCCTGCATCACCGTACCAGCAGAATGCAGCTCCTGCAGCTCTACGCCTTTATGGGTGTCCACATGGCCATGTGGCCCCTGTATCTGGCTGGGCTGATAAGCCGGGAAAGGACCTGGGAGGCTTGGGCTCGTCACATGCCCTGGACTCTAGCTGGGCTCACGGTGGAACGCGCACGAGAGGTCTTCGACTGGATATGGTCTGAGTACGTCCAGCCTCAGTTGCGAGAGGAGATCGTTGGAAGGCTGCGCCAGCACCGAGCCCAGGGACACGGCGTATACCTCCTCTCCGGCACCATGGAACCGCTGCTTGAAAGGATCGCCCAGGGGCTGGAGTTGGAGGTGGAAAATGCGCTCGGCACTCGCACCGAGGTGAGAGGTGGTCGCTACACTGGACGAGCCACCGAGCCCACCTGCGTGGGACAGGGCAAGGTGGAACGTCTGAGGATATTTCTGGCCGACCATTCGGAAGTTGATCTGACCAAAAGCTACGCCTATGCTGATTCCATCACTGATTTGAGCGTGTTGGAGACAGTAGGTCATCCTGCAGCGGTCTACCCCGACGCGGGACTGGCGGCCATCGCCCGCGAGCGCGGCTGGCCTCTACTGGGCACTGTTCAGAAGAGTACATGAACGGCGGATCGGATAGAGAGGTCCTCCCTGTCTCTCCTGGAGGTTGCCGCGGCAGACTACTTCCCTTATCGAGCACTACGGAGGTTGACGGAGCGTGTCCGAGTTCCTAGCCGAGCGAGGCTCTCGCAGGTCTTCGATTAGTTCTCGTAGGAAGAGCTCCGCATCGGTCACTAGCCCTACCGCTTGAAAGCTCCCCCGATCAGACAGTTTGGTCACCACAGCGGGGTTGATGTCCACCACCACCACTCTGATGTCGGCCGGAAGCATGTTTCCCGTGGCGATGGAGTGAAGCATAGTAGCTACCATGATCACCAACTCCACTCCCTGAAGCGCCTGGCGCATACGCTCCTGAGCCTCAATCATGTCGGTGATGACCCCAGGCATAGGGCCGTCATCCCGGATGGAGCCAGCCAGCACCATTTCCACATCATGCTGGATGCACTCGTACATTATGCCTCGTGTGAGCAGTTCATGGGCCACTGCCTCTTCCAGGGAGCCTACCCTTCGGATGGTGTTGATGGCCCGCATGTGATTGCTGTGTCCCCCCTGTACTGGCTGGCCGTCGGTCAGGTCCACGCCCAGCGAGGTGCCATACAGCACTGACTCCACATCGTGCACTGCGATGGCGTTGCCGCCGAAGAGCACCTGCACAAAGCCCCGGTGGATCAGCTCGGCTAGGTAAGATCCCGCGCCACTGTGGATGATAGCCGGTCCCACTACAAAAAGTATTTTGCCTTCCTGGGCTCGCACCTCTCGCATAGCCTGGGCAATTTTGGTGATGGCCAGGCGGTTGGGCCGCTCGGAGGACACGGAGCTCCGCATGAAGCTGAACAGCTCCCGCTTTCGCTCTCGCTCCAGGGGGATCACCCGTATCCCCTCGTGCCCCACCACTACCTGCTCCCCCTCTTTCACATCTGCTATGGGCTTGGTTCGAGCGGTGCCCATGTTCCAATCCACGACGATGGCCAGGTCCATCTCCGTACCTTCCACCTCCACCCAGTGCCCGTCCAAGCGCACTTGAGTGGTCAGATTAGTGGTGGAGTAGAAGTGATCGGGCAGTGCGCCATCACAGGGCGCGGGGGCGGTCTTAACATCCTCCTCGGAGACCAGCACAGCCCCAAAGCCCTGGAGGGTGCTGACTATGGAGTGCATCTGGGATTGGGTGGGGGCAAAGACGGTCAGGCGGGCAAAGCTGGGTTCACGCTTGTGGGTACCCACCTGAATCTCCTCCACCCTGAAATCTCCGCCCAGGTCCATGATGGCGTCAAAGACGCGGGGCAGGATCAGTGAGTCAATGATGTGCCCTTCCAGCGTGATCTTCTCGCTGAAGAGATGCTCGTTGATGTCCATCAGTTACCTTTTCTAGCCTCACTCTATCTCGACATTGCCAGATTTCAGACTAAGTGTCATTGCGAGGCGCGCTTTTTTCGCCGAAGCCCTGGCACTATATCTTCAACGAGAGGACCGAGGCGTCCCCGCCGAGGGATATGCTGACCATCCCGTCTCCTGCCTGCGCCCTGTCCGCACAGGCGGGAGACAGGGTCCGACGGACAGGGGAACAGCTTCGGCGAGGACGCCTCAGCCCTCGAATCTGCCAGTACCTGGTACAGGTGAGATGTGGGTAATCATCAGACCAGGAGAGGATGTCCCCAGTCTATTCATCCGGCTGAAGATAATCCTCGACAGCCCAGCCTGTGATCCCTTCTGTGTCCTCAAGGTGCCACCAGCGATAGTCACCTGCCTCCTCCGGCCCATCCAGCACGGTGAAGATCTCCCCATCGTGAGCGATCTTCAACCTCGCATAGTTGATCCCCGGCCCTGAGCGGAAGCTAAGGCCATCAATGCCGGTGCCTACTACCTCAACCTCGATGCCGGCCCCGATCTCCACCGGGGTCGGCGTCGGGGTGACCGTAGGTTCAGGAGTGGAAGTTGGCGTAGGGGGCCTCGGCGTAGCCGTAGGCTGAACCAGGGTAGGGGTTGAGGTCGGCTCCATAACCGACGGCTGGGCAGGCAGGTGCTGTCGGGCCCAAAGCACTATTGCGGCTAGGATGAGCACCACCAGGAAAGCGACCCCCAACCAAAGCCAGGGAAACCCTGTTCTGCCTCGGCGTTGCGAGCGAGAGGAACCAGAGGCTGCCTCATTGGACTCAGGCTGCTGAGGGTTGGGATGGGTCATGAGAAGACCCCCCTTTCTGTACCTATAGGCTAGCAAGTTGAGTAATTATAGCGGCTCTCCCTCCATCTGCCACCTGCCCATGGCAAGGCAATGGGAGGGTTCCCCTTATCCGATGCACCACGTCGCGTCATTCACCAACTCCATCTTGCCGCTTGCAGCAGAGCGGATGCCGGCGTCGAGGATGGCCATGGCCTCCAGGTTGAAGATAGGATCCAGCGTGGGGTGCAGTGGCTTGCCGGTCTCCAGGTGGTGGATGAACTCCTTGGCCAGCGTCTCACGGCCTTCGGGCAGCGGATCGCCCTCCAGCACTTGGTCCGGCTCGGTCAGACCGTGACTCCGCGAGGTGTACACCTCAACCACAGGGACATGCTGCCCCTCCACCATCTTAGTGCTGGCGACCAGGGTACCACTGGTGCCATAGACGATGGGGCCAGTGGGCACGCCGACGTTCCACGTAGTCCAGGTGCCCTCTAAGATGGCCAGCGTCTTGGGGAAGCGGACGGTGATGATGGCGTTGTCTTCGGCATCGCCGTAGTGGCTGGTCAGGTTGGCCTTGAGGCCCAGGGCAGCCACAGCTGGCTCACCGATGAACCAGCGGGATAGACACGCCCCGTAGCAGCAGTAGTCCAGCAGCGCACCGCCGCCAGGAGCCGACTGATGCCACCACTCCGCTCCCTTCTCCGGGTCGGTGATCTGCTGTCCATAGGCCAGCGGCCCCATCGAGGCCCCGTTGCGCCACTTCACCTCCCATACGTCGCCGATGGTATTCTCATCGATGAGTTCCTTCATCTTGCGGACGGCTGGCGACCAGGTGGTGGGCCAGTTGACCATCAGCTCGACGCCAGCAGCGTTGGCCGCGCGGACCATACGCAGCGCCTCTGACAGGGTGGCTGCCATGGGTTTCTCAGTGAGCATGTGGACCCCAGCAGCAGCGATGGCCTCCGCGACCTCGCCGTGGCGGGCGTTCTCAGGGCAGAAGATCAAGATGTCGAAGCTCTCCTGCTCCAGCATCTCCCGGTAATCATCGTAGACTTTGGGGATGCCCGTGTGTTCCTGAGCGCGCTTGACGTTGGCTCTACGGGTGGCGGGCTCCTCCGAGATGGAGGGCACTGCTGGAGTCGTATCTGCACAAGCCACCCATTCCACGTTGGGCAGCTCAGCGAAGCGGTCAATAGTCGTGTTCACGTGCATGTGGGCGAATCCGATGACGCCTGCTCGATAGGTTTTAGACATAGTTTTTGCCTCCTCTGGGTACTCTTACTATTAAGTTTATCAGCTGACCACTCCTGGCCTTACAGGCTCCCTGGGTCAGGCAGCTCCTCCACCGGGACGTCCCGGTACTTGTCCCCCTCCTCAATGAGCATCACCGGGATGCCGTCGCGGATGGGATACTTGCGGTCGCAGCCGGGCTCTTGGCACACCAGCCACTTGCCCTGGACCAACTTTAGCCGTCCAGGGTCGGGCCCCTCACGGCGATCAGGGCCGCTGACGCAGGCTGGACAGCGTAGAATATCCAACAATTCTGAACTAGCCATTGAATCACCTCTCCCTACCATGAATGAATATGATTCTGGTTGTATTTCATTTGGGTTGTAGGGGGCACCCCTTGCGGGTGCCCAGGATGGGCGCAAGGCCCATCCCTAACCCATTTGAAACGCACCCATATGATTCTCAGGAAGGCATCGAGCGCCGCAGCCACCACAGCGCCAGGCCCCCGATGATGCAGGATAGGAGGATAGTCCCCAATACCCACAACTGGACGATGTCGAACCAGAAGCGGAGGGGAAAGAGCTGGATGAGCGTGTCGGTGTAGGGGAAGAGCCAGGTGTCCCCCTCGAAGAAGATACGGTGAAATAGGGTGAAGAACCAGCTGAAGTTGACCATCGCCGCGACCAGAAGAAGCGCCACCAGCGTGATGGTCAGTCCCGCACCCTGCACCAAACGTCGAGCCCATTCTCTCCGAGGGCCGTAGCGGGCTAGATACAGCACAGCACCCAACACCAGCACCGTGCACACGCGGTGGAAAATGAGGGCCCTTTGGGTCAACCCCTTCACATCCACCATGTGGTGCAGCTCCCGCTCGTTGAAAAGCGGCCCCTCGCTTCCCTCCAGCTTCTGCAAAACCTCAATCCCTGCCTTGGTGTGCAGGTAGCGAACGCACTCCACCGCCGCGCTGTACCGCTTTCCCCCGCCTGCGCGCGTCGGCGAGGGGGAATTCGCCCTCCCGTACTCGTAGCGCAGGTAGGCCGGCGACATAAGGACGTACAGGCCGCTCAGCGCAATGACTGGCGGTAGGCCCGTGATTATCACTGCTCTCAGCAGCCCAAGGAGGACACGTCTCAGGGGCGACATGCGCTCAATCCCCCTTCAACCAGTAGCGCAAGAGAAGGGAGTGGGTCATCTGCTCGATGGGCGCCCGATCATCGGCGAGGATCAACCCTCCTTCTGAGGGTAAGGGATGCAAATTGGCCGCGGCCCGCTCCAGAGCACCGCGCAGAAAGGGCGCTTCTACAGCCTGCAAGTTGGCCCTCAGGTTCGCCATCTTCGTGGGTTGGACCGTGGCTATCAGCAGGCTGTTGAAGGTCTGGGGCACGTTGATGAGATACACGCTGGGGAAGACCTGCTGCATTGTTGTCGCCAGGGCGGCCACCAGCCGGTAGTCCACATCAGTGCGCCCTACGTTGATGGCCATCGCTCCCCTCTCGGTCAGATGATCGCGCACTAGGGCGAAGAATTCTCGGGTGGTGAGGTGGAAGGGGATGTATGGCGCGCGGTAGGCATCCACGGCCACTATATCGTAGCATTGGTTGGTATGAGCTAGAAAGTAGCGGCCGTCTTGAGCCACGGCCCGCAGGTTGGGCTCGGTCATGGCGAACCACTCCCACCCCACATTGATGACGGCCGGGTCCAGCTCCACCCCGTCAATGGGAATAGGCCCGAAGGCCGCCGTGTACTGTCGGGCGACCGTCCCCCCAGCCAGCCCGATGAGGCACAGGCTCCTCACCTCCTCGGCTGCAAAGGGCGGAGGGTTGAAGAAGGGGGCGGCCAGGAAGTAGTCCCAGGCCCCCTCGGTGCGCAGCTGATCTCCTCTGTAGACCGATTGAATCCCCTCTCCCTCATTGAGCTTGAGCTGCCTTTCATCCCCCTCTCGCAGCACCTGGATGTAGTTGTAGGCTGACTCCTCCTCGTAGACCAGCTCCGGCGCCGCCCTTATCGCTCCTCTCGGCCAGAGAAAGGCCAGGAGAAGGATCAGAACCAAGAGTCCCAAGCTCCTCAGCGGGGGACGGCGTGAAGTATGCCACAGGGCCAGCACTGAGAGCCCCAGCATAAAGATAGACAGCAGCAGAAAAGTCCGCCGCGTGCCGATCCAAGGAATAAGAAAGAGGGAGGGCAAAAATGTGCCCAGGATACTGCCCCCCGTGGAGAGAGCGTATATCCGCCCTGCGGTGACTCCTGAGGATCCCACTTCCCGCACTGTGAGCCGCAGGGCGAAAGGCGGGACGCACCCCAACAGGATCATAGGGGAAGCAAATAGTAACACCACCCCCAGAAATGAACCGATCAGTATGCTGGCTGTGAAATCGCGCAGGCCAAAATCCGCCAGGCGGAGGATGGGACGAGCGATGAAGGGCACCAGACCGATGAGGAATCCTGCCCAGGTAGTGATACGATAAAGCGTCGCCTCATCGGGGTGACGATCGGCCCAGCGGCCTCCCAGCCGGGCCCCTACGGCTAGGTAGATCAGGATCAGGCCGATCAGGTTGGCCCACACTAATAGGGAATCTCCGAAGTGGGGCTGCAGCAGGCGCGAGGCGGCCATCTCCACCGCCATGGTCGTCATCCCCGCGGCAAGCACCATTGCCAGCAGCCACCCCCGCTCCGAATCAGCGCGCTTCTCCCTCATGCCATTTATTATACCTTCCCTACGACGCGGGGCAAGCCTTGCCTCCAGCTTGAAGGCGTATTATACTTACAAAGCAAGCGGTCAGCAATCAGCCCTCAGCCGCTGACCGCTGATAGCCGAAAGCGACCGAGGTAAAGCGAATGTTCACCTCTATCCTAAGAAAGCTCAAAGTTAACCACCTCCGGCTTCTGCTGGCGCTGGCGCTCATCCTGGGCCTGATCGCTATCACTCCTGTCACCTGGGCTCAGCTTCCCATCAGGGTAGAGTCCAACCAATATGAGGCTCAGTTTCGAGACCACATCTTGTTTAAGCTGGCGGTCGAGGGTCGGGTGGAGATCGAGGAGATCACCCTCTTCTACCGAGTTGCTGATCAGCCAGCCGTTAACCACGCCTCACCCCAGTTCGAGCCAGACATCCGGGTGGAGGCGGAATACACCTGGGATCTCTCCAACGGCGCCCTGCCGCCAGGGGTGCAGATCAACTACTGGTGGGAGATCGCCGATCAGGGGGGACATACCCTAGAGACCAAGCCTCAGTCCCTGCTATACACCGATGATCGCTACGACTGGCACACTCTATCATCGGAGAGGCTGGCTCTCCACTGGTATCGGGGCGGCGCGGACTTCGGGCAAGCCCTCTTCGACAAGGCGATAGAGGCGCTGGACACGCTCAGCCGGGACGCGGGCATCACAGTCACCCGCCAGGTGCAGGTGTTCATATATGGCAGCCACTCTGATCTGCTGGGTGCAATCGCCAAAGGGGCCAAGGAATGGACCGGGGGGCAGGCTTTTCCGGACATGGGGGTGGTGGTGATCGGGGTGTCACCCGCCAATCTAGCCTGGGGCAAGCTGGCCATGGCCCACGAGTTGAGCCACCTGGTGGTCCATCAGATGGTGGATACGCCGCTGGGCGGCCTGCCCTGTTGGCTCGATGAGGGATTGGCCATGTACGCCGAGGGGAAGCTGGAGCCCGAGTATCAGCGCGCCCTGGGCCGAGCCATCAAACGAGACCAACTCATCACCCTTCGCTCCCTATCCAGCTCCTTCCCCACCGATCCAGACCGGGCTCGTCTCTGCTATGCGCAGAGCTACAGCCTGGTGGAGTTCATCCTGGAGGAGTATGGACAGGAGAAGATGGCGGAGCTTATCCAAGTCTTCGCCGAGGGTGCCTATTACGACGACGCCCTGCGAGAGGTACTGGGCCTGGACTCTCAGGGCTTGGACTCGGCCTGGCGGGAGTGGATGGGGGCTGGGGCCGTTCCTCAAGGGGAGGCAACTCCTCTGCCGCAAAGGCGACAGCCGATACCAGCAAACCCGGTTGTATGGGCCTCAGCCGGGCTGTGCTGTGTGGGGGGATTGCTGTTGGTGGTGGTCGGCGGGCTGCTGGCGTGGTTGCGACTGCGGTAAGCAGACCATCTCCGGCGCACTAGGTGTGGGTGAAGCTCCGGCCTGGTGACTGCCACTAGGAACTCCAGACCGGGCTCTTTGGTGGGCGTGATAGTCTGATGGAAAGGAATGGTATGATGAGCACTGTCAGCGTACTGGAAGTGCCTCAGGACATTTTGGACTCGGCTCGCCTCACCACATCCGAGTTGAAGGTGGAAATAGCGATTTACTTGTATGCCCAAGATCGTCTGTCCATAGGCAAGGCACGCGAGTTGGCCGGTATGTCGCTGTGGGAATTCCGCCAGCTGCTGGCTTCGCGCCGCATCTCACCTCACTACGAGATGGTTGACCTAGATGAGGACATGGCCGTGCTGCGGGAGATAGGGCGGCTGTGATCATCGTCAGCAATACCTCGCCCTTGACCAACCTGGCCGCGATTGGGCAGTTCGATCTGCTCCGCCGTCTGTACGGCAGGGTACACATTGCTCACGGTGTGTGGGATGAGTTGAATGCGAGCGGCAAGCGTTGGCCAGGTCGTGACGAGGTGGCTGTGTCCCCTTGGATTGAGCAGCATGCAGTGCAAAACCAGGCTCTGGTTACTGCTTTAGAGCGTGATTTGGATCGAGGTGAAGCCGAAAGCATCGCTCTAGGTCTGGAACTCGGAGCCGATTTGGTCCTGCTAGATGAGAAAGAGGGCCGGCATGCAGCCAAGCGATTGGGACTCCGCGTTGTTGGCGTCGTAGGTGTCCTGTTGGAGGCCAAAGCAAAGGGTGCCGTGGGCGTCGTTCGTCCTCACATGGATGCCTTGCGCCAGAACGCCGGCTTCTACCTTAGTGAGTCACTCTATCAACACGCACTGGCATTGGCGAGCGAAAGCGGCGAGTAGATCGCAGGTAGCTGGGGAGAAGAGAACTACCTCTCCTTCTGAATCCGGAACCGGTCAAAATCTTGGGCGATGATGGTGTTGGGGAAGGTGCGCTGCGCTTCGCGCAGAACCACGTGGTCGGGATAGCGTCGGGATATATGGGTAAGGATCAACTGTTCAACCCCGGCCTCACGGGCGAGCCAGGCCGCCTGGGCTGCTGTGATGTGACCATGCTGAGCCGCCAACTCTCTCTCCTCCTCGACGTAAGTGGCCTCGATGACCAGTGCATCAGCTCCCGACGCCGACTCCACCAGATCCCCTACCCGCGAGGCATCGCCTACGAAGACCAGCTTGGCCCCTGGGATGGGCGCCCCCAGCACCTCTTCGGGATGGATGACCCGGCCGTTATCCAGCGTGATCGATCTTCCTTGTACCAACCGCCGTCGCTTAGGGCTGGGCGGCACACCCAGCTGCTCCGCACGCTCCACCAGGAAGGGGCGCTTGGGCTTCTCCTCAAAGGTGTAACCAAAGCATCCAGGCCCCCGGTGGGTGACGGGAAAGGCGCTCAGTGTGAAATTCTCGTCTTCCATCAGGGCCCCTGGATGCACGTCAACCAGGTCAATCTGAAAGTCAGACTGAGCTCCACGTAGAACCACGCCGAAGATCAGATCAGCCACCCGCTCCAAGGCCCACCTTCCCCCGTAAATGGTGAGCGAGTCCGTGGCCTCCCAGCGGGCCATGGTAGATGCAAGCCCTCCCAGCCCCAGGATGTGATCCAGGTGGCCATGAGTGAGGAGGATGGTATCCAACCTCCTGAAGCCTAGACCGCTTTGGAGCAACTGCCGCTGTGTGCCCTCTCCGCAGTCTATCATGAAGCGGTACTCGCGGTACAGCACCATGGCCGAGGAGAGGCCACGCTGCGTGGAGGGGGCCGAAGCCGATGTGCCAAGGAAGACGAGTTCAAACATGAAGTTGGATGCTCTCCAGGGATAGGTTGATGTGCCTCAGTTCGATGCGCTCTATTGTACAATAGGTGAGGGGAAACAGCAACCAGCATGATGAACTGCTTCCCCCAAGCTAGATGAGAGGAGGTATTCGATGAGACGGAGGCGAGAGCTACGGCGATATCTGGCAGCTACGTTGCTTCTGATCGCCTTGATGGCCTGTCAGCAAGCCAAGCCCAAGGGGAAGCGCCTGCAGTGGGACGAGCCTCCGGCGATGCAGATTGACCCTCAAAGGCAGTATTTCGCTACGCTCAGGACCGAGAAGGGCGACGTCCGCATCAAACTCTTCGCCGATAAAGCCCCTAAGACGGTCAACAACTTTGTCTTCCTCGCTCGACAGGGCTTCTACGATGAGATCACCTTCCATCGCGTCATCCCTGGCTTCATGGCTCAGACGGGCGATCCTACGGGGACGGGCGGCGGAGGGCCAGGCTACGCTATTGAGGATGAGTTCAGCTCCAACCTCAAGCACGATCGGCTGGGAAGGGTATCCATGGCTAACAAAGGCCAGCCCAACACTGGCGGCAGCCAGTTCTTCATCACTTACGCCCCAGCACCACACCTGGATGGTCACCATACTATATTTGGCCAAGTGGTGAGGGGGATGGACGCGCTGGAGCAGCTCACTGAGCGAAGGCCCAGCAAAAACCCGGATGCCCCGCCCGGTGATAAGCTCCTGTCAGTGGAGATCGAGGAGAAATAGCGAACTTCAGTAGATCACGATTTTAGCTCAAGGTGCACGGTGCGGGGGCCATCGAGTGGTGCGCCAGGAAACTGGGTGATTGTGTATAGAACACCGAGAATGCCCCCAGCCCGGCACATGCTGCATGGTCATATTTGGAATTGCTGCTTCAGCGTCTCATCTTTGCGTAAAACCACACTAGGTGGTAAAATACTCCTGTCTCACGCCTGTGCAGCCTATCGCCCACAGGCGAACAGGACGCAGGCAGAAAAGTTGATCGCTGGGGCGTCGCCAAGTGGTAAGGCAACGGCTTTTGGAGCCGTGATCGCAGGTTCGAATCCTGCCGCCCCAGTTTCATGAGGATGAATCTGTGTTTCTTGATGCTGTAGTCAAAGAATGATTGATGAAAACGACGAACTACTTCACAACCAGTGTAATGGCTCGCCGTCCCTATCTCAAAGTGGGATGGATAGAGTATGTCCTCAGCAATCCTATCCGCACAGAGGTGCAAGCCAACGGGCGTATTCGCCGTTGGGCATATATTCCAGAACTTGGCAAGTACCTCCGAGTTGTCACCGAACCGGACGGGGAAACGGTGCATAATGCTTTTCCAGATCGGGGCTTCAGGCCCTGAGACGTAAGAGGCAAAATTATGGTCTTTCAATACTATCCAGATACGGACATGCTATACATTAGACTTGCCGCCGGGGTGAGCACAGAGTCTGAAGAAGTCGCGCTCGGCATCGTGCTTGACTTTGACCAACGTAACCAAGTCATTGGCATTGAGATCGAGGATGCCAGTGCATTCATTGATCTGTCGCGACTGGAAGTTTCAGCTCTACCGATCTCCGACTTGATCCTCAGCGAGAGAGCGCCGGCAGTAGCATAAGCAGGATACGATGTCCGAACAGACAACAGGATCGGTTCCTGAGGGCTGGGGGATGGTCATAACTGTGTCGCCAGGATCACTCCCAGTCCTTTGTGCGTGAAGGAGGGCGACCACCTTGCTTTCTCTAGCAGTGGTGATCCTCGCAGCGGGCGAGTCCACCCGTATGAAGTCCAAACTCAACAAAGCGTTGCACCCCCTGGCCGGCCGGCCAATGATCGAATACGTGCTGGCCGTCGGGGAGCATCTGAGCGCTGAAAAGCCGGTGCTGGTGGTGGGCCACAACGCGGAGCAGGTGCAGGCCCTGGTGGGAGACCGAACGCTATACGTCCGCCAGGATGAGCCGCTGGGAACAGGCCACGCTGTCCAGCAGGCGGAGCACCTGCTGCAAGACGCGG
>JAYEMR010000073.1:14289-15432 GCA_034718215.1 Chloroflexota bacterium | reverse complement strand
CTTACCGCAATTGACACCCCAGGAAGCCGCAGCTTTGGTTGTTAAGCATTTGGTCAACCGGACGCGCTCTCGCAGATCACGCCTTCTGAGACAGCGCGTTCCCGAAATATGACATTGTCAAACTACTTACCTGTTCTGCCGGAGTGCAACTTCGGCAGCCCGGATGGCCGGGAGTTGCACTCCCGGCCATCGAGGAGGCTATCTCCCCTCAATTTCCAACTCGGCGATGCGGTCGCGCATGTACTCCAGGGCCATCGCCGCCTGCTCGTGGATGAGCTCGATCCCCACCGGGTCATGGTTCTCATCCACCGCGGGGTGGCAGAACTCGTAGCAGAAGTAGCCCTCGTAGCCAATCTCCTTCATCGCCCTTAGGAAAGCTGGGTAGTTGGTCAGCGGTCGCCTCAACCCAAGCGACTTGAGCTGAGCCCTCCCCTCCTCGTCTCGGAAGAACTCGCCGCCGAAGTGGGAGTGTACCTGCAGGTCTCCGGTGGCCAGGGCCGCCTTCCGCACCCAATCGTCGTCTTGATGGATCAAAAGCGGCGCGTCCAGGCACACCTTCAGCCAGGGGGAATCCACCTCGCGCACCAGATCGAGGGTGTCCTGATAGTGGCGGATGATGGGGGGATGGTTCTGCAGGGCCATCACCACGCCGAATTCCTCCCCGAAGGCCGCCGCCTCCCTCAGACACTTGCGCACCAGCCGGTAGCGGGCAAGCCGAGGCACATCCGGGTAGGCCCGCTCCCATCCCTGCCGCGCCTCCTCGTATTGGGCGATGCCATCCCGTAAGGTGACTCCCGGCCAGGCGGCGAAGAGGCGAACCACCTTGGCCCCCAGGTCACGGGCCAGTCGGGCCTGCTCGCGCACCATGAGGAGCTGAGACTCCCGATGCTCCGGCACGGGGCTGGAGAAGTCGTTGTTGGAGGCGATGGCTGGGATCTCCAGCCCCGTTTTCTCCAGCTCCTCCCGGATCTCATCCCGCGCCCGCTGATCCAGGTCCATGGGGTTAGCGTGGGGCCGCTTGCTATCCAACTCGATCCCGTCGAAGCCCAGTTCCTTGGCCTTGTGGATGAACTCCTTGATCGTCAGCGCTGGATCGTCGTACCAGATACCTAAATAGGTGATGGAATACAGTCCTACTTTCAT
>JAYEMR010000073.1:0-14189 GCA_034718215.1 Chloroflexota bacterium | reverse complement strand
GCTTGCTATCCAACTCGATCCCGTCGAAGCCCAGTTCCTTGGCCTTGTGGATGAACTCCTTGATCGTCAGCGCTGGATCGTCGTACCAGATACCTAAATAGGTGATGGAATACAGTCCTACTTTCATTGAAAGTGCTCCTTTCCGGTTGGTTCAATGTTTTGTCACAGCTTCACCACTGCATCCAGATGCGCCGGCCGGTCGGGATTGAGCCCCTTGGCCATGGCTCGATGGTAGGCCATGAGCTGCAGCACGGGGAGGTACAGCACGCCGCGCGCCCAGTCGGAGATGCCGGAGTCGAAGGCCACCGCGTGGTCGAAGCTCTCCAGCCGGAACTCCGGGTCGGCCAGAGCCAGGATGGTGGCTCCCAATCCCTGCATCTCCCTCAGCACGGCGAGCTCCTGCTCCTGTCCTCCCTCGGAGATGAGCCCCACGACCAGGGTGGACTCATCCACCATGGATTTGGGGCCGTGGCGGAATTCCAGGAAGTGAAAGGCCTCGGAGTAGGACAGCGACATCTCCTTCATTTTCAGCATGGCCTCACAGGCCAGGCCGTAGTTGGGGCCGGAGCCCAGGAAGAAGAAGCGCTGCAGGGCCATCTCCTCCCCCAGTTGCTGGGCCAGCCCTGCCTTCTCCTGCAGCAGCCAGTTGCCCACGAGGGGAAGTCCTTCCAGCGATTTGACGTAGGGGAGGGAGTCCACGGCTAAGCCGGCGAAGCCCTGGGCGGCGACGAGCATGGAGGCGAAGGAGCGGGTCTGAGCGACGCTTTTCTCCTGTCCCCGGCGGGCCAGCAGCAGCACATCCGCCTCGGTGACCTCGCGGGCCAGTGTGCTCTTGGGATAGCAGGTGATCACCACCACAGGCGCGCCTTGTTCTTCGCGGAAGGCGCGCACTGCGCGCAGCGTCTCCGTGGTCTCCCCCGAGCGAGACACAGCCACCAGTAGCGTCTCCCCTGGGCCTAGGCTGGTCTCGGGGAAGAGGATAAGCTCCGAGGCGGGGAGGCCCCGGGTGCGGATGGAGGTCACCCCCTGGAAGGCCTGCGCCGCGGCCAGGGAGAGGTAGTGGGTGGAGCCACAGCCGGTGAATACCACCTCCTGAAACTCGCGCTCGGCAAAGAGGGCCTGGATGGCCTCGCGCTTTCCCTTCACGTCAGCCAGCGCGTTGGCCCAAGCGGTGGGCTGGGTGATAATCTCCTCAAAGATGTGCTGTCCTCGGTCGGTCATGCAGTCTCCTTCCTGCTTTTGTGATAGCTGTTAGTTGCGGTTAGCCATCCTTTGCGAGTGGGCACCGGAGCATGCTGAAGCCCACCCCAGTGCCCCAGTTGTCTTGCTTGTCAACTGCTGAGCTCATCCAGCACCGCGAGCACAGTGCCTTGCGCCACTTCCTCGGTGACGATCACGTCGCCCAGGGCACGGGGCAGCACGAAGCGCAGCCGTGAGCCGCGTCTCTTCTTGTCCATCGCCATGCCCTGCCAGATTGCCTCTGGCTCGAAGTCAGGCACTCGCGTGGGCAGGCCGAAGGCGCGCAGGAGTGCCTCAATGCGCCCCGGTAGCTCCGGCTGGCAGAGCCCCATCCGTTCAGCCACCCGCGCGGCGACGACCATCCCTATGGCGACCGCGTATCCGTGCCGGAGCTGATAATCGCTGAGCACCTCGAAGGCGTGGGCGAAGGTGTGTCCCAGGTTCAGCACTCGACGCCGCCCCCGCTCGTAGGGGTCCTCCTCGACGACCTCCACCTTCACTCGGATGGCTGCGGCGATGATCTCTGTGAGAGTATCCGAGGGGGGGCGAAGCTCGGAATGAGCCTCCAATCGCTCGAAAAGAGGTGAATCGCCGATGATCCCGTGTTTTATGATCTCCGCCCAGCCGGAGCGCATCTCCTCGTCGGGTAGAGTCCCCAGCACGGCGGGGTCCACTGCAACGAAGGCCGGCTGTTTGAAGGCCCCGATGAGGTTCTTGCCTCGTGGGTGATCCACCGCCACCTTGCCTCCTACGCTGGCGTCCACCATGGCCAGCAGCGTGGTGGGCACCTGCACCATCTGCACCCCTCGCATGTAAGTCGCGGCGGCGAAGCCGGCCATGTCGCCCACTACGCCGCCGCCGAGGGCGATCACCACACTTCCTCGGTCCAGCTTCCCTCCAATGAACTGATTGTAGAGCTGGCGCACGGTGTTCAGCCGCTTGTATTCCTCGCCGTCGGGCACCAGGCAGATCAGGGGATTGAATCCTGCTTCGTGCAGGCTGGACTCCGTCATAGACCCATGAATGGGCCAGACAGTGAAGTTGCTGACCACTGCCACGTGCGAGGGCTGTCCCCACGCGCGAAGCAGTCCCCCGATCCTCCCCAGTGTCCCCCGACCCAGGTGGATATCGTAGCGGCCCGTTGGGTATCGTACCGAGATCTTCCGCATATCTTCCACTACTCGGATCGTCTCCTCCACTACTTGCTCTATCGTCTTTCCTGTGGTCTCGATCTGGTAGGGGATCTTAGCGTAGGCTTCCCGCCGCTTCGCCAGAAGCGCCTCAATTCGCTCTCGGCGGGCCTCCACATCCAACAGCGGACGGCCCTCGGCCACTTCCAGGCGGCGGAGTATCTCCTCAGGAGCGCAGCGCAGGCAGAACAGCTCGCCGCTACGAGCCATCACCTCTCGATTGACTGGGTCGACCAGCGTCCCACCTCCGGTGGCGATCACCAGGTCCTGTCGAGATGCCAGCTCCCGGCACAGATCGCGCTCCAGTGCTCTGAAGTAGGGTTCGCCCTCCTCAGCGAAGATATCCGAGATGGAGCGTCCCTCCTGTTCCTCGATGAGGAGGTCCATGTCCACGAAGCGCCGGCCCAACCGCTCGGCTACCAATCGGCCTACGCTGCTCTTACCTGTGCCCATGAAGCCGGTGATCACGATGTTAGGGGCCACTGTCCGCTCCCTCCTGCCAAGCCCGCCAGTGGGCGTGCATCTCATCCAGCGAATCACCGCCTATCTTCTCCATCAACGCCTGAGCCAGTACCCAGGCGACCATGGCCTCCGTCACCACCGCTGCCGCGGGCACAGCGCACACATCGGAGCGGGTGTATCGTGTCTCAGCCGGCTCGCCGGTGGCTAGGTCCACTGACCGCAGAGGGGTGAGCGTGGTGGAGATGGGTTTCATAGCCGCTCTGACCAGGATGGGCTGGCCGTTGGTGATGCCCCCCTCGAAGCCGCCAGCGCGATTTGAACGGCGGACGGGGAGCGAATGGGAGATTGGGGGGGATATCTCGTCGTGGACCTGGGTACCTGGCCGCCGAGCGTTCTCAAAGGCGGGTCCGATCTCCACCCCTTTGATGGCAGGGATGCTCATCACCGCCCAGGCCAGCCTGGCATCCAACCTGCGGTCCCAGTGGACGTGGGAGCCCAACCCCACTGGGAGGCCGATGGCGGCGGCGACGATCACCCCGCCCAGCGTGTCGCCCGCTTTCTTCGCCTGGTCAATGCGGGACCGCATCCGCTCGGCGGATGGCTCATGAGGGCAGCGCACATCGCTCTCCTCCCCCCTAGCCCAGAGCTCCTCAAGGGGTAGCTCAGGGACCTCAGCCTCAACGCCGCCGATCTCGGCCACGTAACTCCCCACCGCGATGTCGAACTCGCTCAAGAGCCGCTTGGCTACGGCGCCGACAGCCACTCGAGCCGCCGTCTCACGAGCGCTGGCCCGCTCAGCCACCAGCCGCAGATCGTCCAGAGCATACTTGATCCCGCCAGCCAGATCTGCGTGTCCGGGCCGGGGCACAGTCCATGGGGGGATCTCCCTATCTCGCCAATTCTCCCAATCTCGGTTGCGGATGCGCAGTGCGAGCGGCGAGCCGATCGTACAGCCATCCACCAAACCGCCTAAGACCTCGGCCTGGTCTTGTTCGATCTGCTGGCGAGCGCTGCGGCCGTAGCCTCTCTGACGTCGTCGCAGATCGCGATTTACATTCTCAGGTGTTAACGGCAATCCCGCGGGCAACCCCTCGACGATAGCAACTAGGGAGGGGCCGTGGGACTCACCAGCAGTCAGAAAACGCAACATCGTTCCTCCTAGCGTCTTGGCATCTCAGCGTCCCAGGCATCTCTCAGCTACGACGCCTGGGCGCTTGGACGCTATGACGCTAATTCAATGCCGCTTTCGCCGCCGCGGCCATCACCTCCACCGGAGCCTCCTGTCCAGTCCACAGTTCCCAAGCCGTGGCCCCCTGACGAACTAGCATCCCCAAACCGCCGATAGCCTGGGCCCCGGCTGAACGCGCCTGACGCATCAACTTCGTCTCCGGAGGGTTATACACTACATCGAAAACGGTCAGAGAGGGGAGCATGGGAACCTCGTCGGGCCAGGGGGAGCGATCCACCTGGGGCCACATTCCCAGAGGGGTGGCGTTGACCAGCAGGTCGGCTGACTGTGCCTCTTGGCGGAGGCTGGCGGGGCTGTAGGGGCGGGCCTCTGCATCCGCCCTAGGAAAGAAAGAGATCAGGTCGGCGACCAGGGACTCAGCGCGCGAGAGGGTGCGATTCAGGATCGTGACAGCGGCCCCCGATGAGGCCAGCGCATAGGCCACCGCCCGCCCCGCTCCCCCAGCGCCAATCACCAATGCCTGCTTCCCCTTTGGATCCAAGTCTCCATCCGCTAACGCCCTCAGGAAGCCGTCGGCATCAGTGTTATGGCCCACCATCCGCCCATCGGACTGGATCGTGATCGTATTGACCGCACCGATGGCCCGCGCCTGGTCGGTGATCTCGTCCATAGATCCCATTATCGCCCGCTTGTGAGGCACGGTGACGTTGCAGCCCACGAAGCCCAGCGCTCGCAAGCCGCGCACTGCCTCTACCACGCGCTCGGGATGCACGCGCAGGGGCACGTATCGCCAGTTCAGGCCCGCAGCGTCGAAGGCGGCATTGTGCATGGCCGGTGAGACGGTGTGTTCCACCGGCCAGCCTATGACCCCCACAAGTTTGGTATGACCATTGATGGCGCTCAATGTTCCCCCTCTCGAAGCAAACCTCGCTACTCCAGGGTGCCTGTGCCCTTCAGGGTGCCTGTGCCATCTAGGGTAAAGGAGTCGCCCCGACGAGGGATGGTGACCTCGTACCCCCTCTCTTGCAGCTCCGCGCCCAGCGGCTGAAGCTGATCGGGGTCGCCGTGCACCAGGAAGATGTGGGGCCTGCGCTCGCCCGTGGAGGCCTCCAGCCATTGAAGAAGCCCATTTCGGTCGGCGTGAGCGCTGAAGCCGCTGATCTCCCGCCCCTGAGCCCGCACTTTGTAAGGCTCGCCGAAGACGCGGACCCGCTTCTCCCCATCTAAGATGCGGCGGCCTAAAGTATGGGGGGCCTGGTAGCCGCTGAAGAGGATCAGATTGCGCCTCTCGCCCAGGCTGTGGATCAGGTGGTGCAGGATCCGGCCACCCTCGCACATCCCGGAGGCGGAGATGATCACCATGGGCCCTCGTTGATCGTTGAGGGCCTTGGACTCCTCCCTGCTCCGCACGTAGGTCAGCCGTTGGAAGCCGAAGGCATCCCCCTCAGCCAGCATCATCTGATAGGCCTCCCGATCGTAGGCCTCAGGGTGGGTGCGGAATATATCAGTGGCATTGACCGACAGCGGGCTGTCCACATAGATGGGCATAGGAGGCAGCTCCTGGGCCAGGAACAATTTATGCATGGAGTAGACGATGTGCTGGGTGCGGCCCACGCTGAAGGCGGGGATGAGCAGCTTACCCTTGCTGCGACGGATGTGGTGCATTGCCTCTAGAAGCTTATCTCGGGATCTCTCCATCGGTTCGTGATAGCGATCTCCGTAGGTGCCCTCCATGATGATGTAGTCAGCCCCGGGCACTGTCTCCGGATCCTCAAGGATGGGGCGATCCGGCCGGCCAAGGTCGCCGGTGAAGAGCACTCGCGTGACGCGGCTGTCCTCCTTGATCTCGATCATGGACAGCGCCGAGCCCAGGATGTGGCCCGCGTCGGAGAAGATGGCTCGCACGCCGGGCGCGATGGGGATCCACTGATGATATCCCCAGCCCGCGAAGAGATGTTCGCAGGCCAAAGCGTCTGCCTCGGTGTAGAGGGGTTCCACAGGCACCTCCCCATGGCGTGCTCTGATCTTGTTTACATAGTGCACATCATGCTCATGGATGCGACCCGAGTCGGCCAGCATGATGCGGGCCAGATCGGCCGTGGCCGCCGTGGTGTAGATGGGCCCATCGAAGCCTCGCTTGACCAGGTTGGGGAGGTTCCCCGAGTGATCAATGTGGGCGTGGGACAGGAGGACTCCCTCGAGCGTCTGCGGCTTGAAGGCGAAGGACAGGTTTCGCTCGTAGGTATCGGCCCGGTGCCCCTGATACAATCCGCAGTCCAGCAGGACTCGTGTGCCACCCACCTCCAGCAGGTGCTGGGAGCCGGTGACCTCCTGAGCCGCGCCCCAAAATGTGATTTTGATCATTCATCCCTCCCTCTATGATTGCCCACGTCAGGTTGCGTTTATATTAGCAATAAACGTATAATCTGGCAAGACGCTGTAAAGCATAGATAGGAGATGGAAAATGATTGAGAAGCGACCCTTTGGCCGAACAGGCCACCTGAGCACGTGCACTATCTTTGGGGCTGCGGCCTTCTGGCGAGTCACCCAGGAGGAGGCCGACCACACACTGGAGGTGCTGGTGGAATATGGGGTAAACCACATTGACACCGCGGCTAGCTACGGGGATTCGGAGCTGCGCATCGGATCCTGGATGAGCCGCCATCGCGGGGATTTCTTCCTGGCTACGAAGACGGGGGAGCGCACCTATCAGCAGGCTCTCGAGGAGCTTCATCGCTCGTTGGAGAGGCTGCAGGTGGATCAAGTGGATCTGTGGCAGCTGCATAATCTAGTGGACCCGGAGGAATGGGAGGTGGCGATGGGTCCTGACGGCGCGCTGGAGGCGGCTATTGAGGCCCGTGAGCAGGGGCTAGTACGCTTCATCGGCGTGACGGGCCACGGTTTGAGGGCCCCGGCGATGCATAAGCGCAGCCTGGAGCGTTTTGACCTCGATTCGGTGTTGGTACCCTACAACTACCCGCTGATACAGAACCCCCAGTACGCCGCCGATTTCGAGGCCTTTTTATCCCTCTGCCAAGAGCGCAACGTGGCGGTGCAGACCATCAAGTCCATTGCCCGTGGGCCGTGGGGTGAGAGGCCTCAAACCCGTAACACCTGGTACGAACCATTGGAGGATCAGGCCGACCTTGACAGAGCCGTGCACTGGGTTCTGGGCCGATCAGGTCTCTTTCTGAACACGGCAGGGGACATCCATGTGCTACCCAAGGTGCTGGAGGCCGCCAGCCGCTTCGAGACGCGACCTTCCGAGGAGGATATGGAAGAGCTAGCAACAAGGTTGGACATGGCCCCGCTTTGGAGCTAACCTTACTGGAGAGACCGCTCATCCACCCCCATCACCACAAAAAGCGGGCGGGTACTGCGGTCGTAAATGATCCGCTTGCCGTCGGGGGTCAGCCCTCGCTGGCGGACCAGTTCCTCGAAGGCCTCCCGCCGCCCTTTGTAGACCGTCTCCGCCGGAGCGTGGAATATATAGCAGGTGTCCCGATTCTCCAGATAGGAGGCCACTTCGGCTGCGAAGTTGGCGCTGGGATGGTCGAGACTCTGGAAGCCAAATCGCTCTACGGTATTGATCCGCCCTTGGGTTAGGAACTGTACTGAGGCCTTGATGCCCCAATCCATAGCCACAATCGGTCGTCCTTTACGATCCAGGTACCGAGCCAGCTCGTAGATGGCGTCGGAGTGAGCGCTGAAACCACCGCTGCGGGCCAGTCCACGGTGGTAGAGCAGGTCCACCCTTATCTGGCTGACCATCAACAGGGCTAACGCCAAGGTCGAGAGGCAGGCTGCCAGCCACCTGGGGCTGAGATGGCGACGCAGGATCTCCAATCCTAGGGCGATGGTCAACTGAGGGAAGGGCAGCAGAAGCAGATAGTGCTCCGGCCAAAGGCCGGAGACGGTAGCCCCGCTCTGCAGTACCATCAGGGCCATCATCAGCAGAGGGAAAAGAAAACGGCGGGGCTGAGGGGACCTGGGGCGAAGGCAACAAGCCAAGATAATGGCTGTTGAAACCCAGAAGGCCAGGGGGAAGACCGGATCGTGATGAATGCTCCCCAGATACCAGAAGTTGGACCCATCCAGCAGCGCGCGGAGGTGATCCCAACGGAGCCTCAAGTTGGAGAGATAGGCCAGGTTGTTCACCCCGTAGTATGAGGTGCGGAGGTTGCGCAACAATACATCCACCGTACCCCCCGTCTGCAGGTTGTAAAGCAGCAGGGGCAGGAGGCCCAACAGTAGTGCCAGGAGGCCGAGGGAATATAGTTGCAAGTTGTGAGTTCCAAGTTTCAAGTTCCATTTACAATTTGCAACTTGATGGAGCGCAACCGAGATCGCTAAAGCAACGGGGAACCACAGAAAAGACAGCTTGGCGCTCAGCCCCAGCCCCAGCAGAAAGGCTCCGCTGATCAGCCCCCAGGCCCGGCCCTCTCGTCTCCAACTGGCAAAAGCGGCTAAGGCTCCCATTCCACAGGTGAGCATGGCCGTGGTCCAAAGCACACCCTGTCGGCTCCAGAATATAAATGAGGGGTTGACAGCTAGGAGCAGTAGGGTAACAGCGGCCGCCCATGGCCCGTAGAGTTGACGCACGAAGCGATAGGTCAGGGCCATGGTCAGCAGGCTCAGGAAGAGGCAGGATAGCCGCAGGGCGAAGACGTTGATCCCTAGTGCCCAGAGGAAGAACAGGGCCCAGTAGGTGTGTATCACGCCCTTGTAGTCCATGACCATGAGGGGAAGAGTATGGCCGGCGATGTGCAGGCCTGATCCCCTGAGAAGCTCCACAGGCTGGTCTAGTAGGAGCTGCATGGCCGGCACTACATCGAAGGCCTCATCGTAATTGAGGCCGGGTAGCATCAGCTGATGGCTTGCTAGCGCCAGAAAGAGGGGCAAAGCCAAGAGGATGACACCTCTCTCCAGCCTCTTGGACGAGATCCGGGATAAAATCAACACAGCCGAAGATCGCATCCTACTCCTCCACCAGCAGCTCCACCTCCGTCACCATGCTGTCATATTCCCAGCCCGAGGCATAGATGGAGATGGATGTCACCGTTGCTGGAGGGGCCTCAAGCAGTTGAGGCCAGTTTAGCAGATTGCCGGAAGCGTAGGGGAACCACACTAGAGCGGGTATTTTCTCCCCATTGATGATGGGCCAATCCTGGATGGGGTCTACGTAGTAGAATCCGTGGGTGACGAAGCGGTCGTTGTCGTAGGCATCTTTGTAGTCCAGCCGGACAATCACTGGAAACTCGGAGCTGCGGTATCCCCCCCCAGGGAGGCTCTGGTAGGCCAGTCGGACGCTGAGGTGCAGTCGTAGGGAGGTGGCATCTCGCACATCGCAGTTGATGCGCTGTTTGATCCCCGTCTCGGCGTGGTTTTCAGCTACACCGCGACGGGAGAGGAGAACCGCACGTCTCCCGTCGTTAAGGGCGATGAGAGAAGCCTGCCCCTCTACCTCAGCGGGATTGGACTGGATGTTGTAGCTCTTCCAGCCTACGGTCAGAGGCTTTTGAAAATCGCCGTTGCGTATGAGGTTACGCATCGCTGATAGAAGCCTTGAAAACCCCTCTTCTCTGGCTATCACCCGCTCCCGGCGCTTTAGCTCGACCACCTCATCGCCGGCGGTTATCCTCGCCTCCCCATAGCGGCATATAGCCTGTGATTCACTCCCGCGCACCTCAACGATGTAACTTCCCTCCTTCAAGGATACCCGGCTGTAGGGAGTGCGCACGCGGAAGTCCAAGGCACGGCTGCCCTCGGCGGCCACATCCAGCCGCACACGTCCCCGTTGCATCAGCAGGCGGATCCTGGATGGTTTAGAGCTGAGGCTAAAACGGGGACTCTGGCTCTGCAGCAGAGCTATCTCCGTGTCCCTGTAGAGCGTGACGTTACTTTGGTCGAAGAACTTGAGCAGAGCCTGGGAGTCGTGAGTGAAGATCCAGGAGCCCTCAGGGACCTCCTCCATAGTGGAGGTAACCGCCGTGGCATCCTCAGCCCCCTGCTTATTGACCGAGGTTGTACCATTTATGGCGGTCAAGGAGGGGAGCTGGGGAGAGAGGACCCGGTCAAGGTACCATCGCCCGAGAAGAGGAGCGCCGATGGCTATCAGGCAGCAGGTGCTGAAGGAGACCACGAGGATGAACCAAGCGAGGCGTTCCGGGTTGCGGCTCATTAGAATCGAATCTCAAAGGAGTCGAATTTGCCGGTGTAGAGTCCCCACTCAGAGCTGATCCGCTGCACCTGGGCAGAACGAGGCCCCCGTCCTAGTCTCCTGAGGAGGCGCTGCAGCGAGGCTCTCTGTCCCTCCGCCACTACCTTTACCGTGCCATCCCATCGGTTTCGTACATATCCGGTCAGCCCCAGCTCCCTGGCCTGCCGGCGGGTCCAGTATCGAAAACCCACCCCTTGAACCTCGCCGTGGACAACAGCTCGCAATTGAGCCTTTTCGTTTTCTTGCTGAGTCTGCCCCGACATTTGTTTCTCCTGCTTGGACACTTGCACTGTCATACCTCAGCACGACTATAACAATGAGGTTCCTCGGCTACAAATCCACCAGCGGATTTCGATCCGAGGTGTCCACGACCCAGTCCTCGACGTTGTGACCTCCGCCGGGCCGCCATTTGTGATCGGGGGTATACTCGCGGATGCCGAAGGAGAAGTCGAGCCTTTCGCCGCGCTTGAGCAGCTTGACCAAGATGACATTCTCACCCTTCCGCAGATGTACTTTGGTCGCATGGTTGAAGGGCGTCCACCAGGTCTGTTCCTCGCACTCCATCACCTTCTCGCCGTTCAGGTAGATGCGGAAGCCATCGTTGTTGCCCACCACAAAATAGGCGTCCCGCTCGGCGGGTGAGATCACAGTGCGCGCGCAGTAGATGCAGTACTCCCCCTGCAGGCCGATCACCTGCGAGGGGTCAATCCGGCGCTCGGACGATACGATGACCGCCGGCTTCCCCAGCAGGTGCGACCAGTGCTTGAAGAGGGCATCAACGTCCGGCCGCGGCTCGGCGATGTACTCCTTTTCGAGAGCGACGAAGTGGTGCTGAAACTTGCGCCGGGCCAGCTCGGGCCTGTCCTCGGGGGGAAGAGGATCGAAGTAGACGCCCAAGAGCTTCCACAGCCCTGCGCCGGCCACGCCAAATTCATACGAGGTCTCCTCCGCCTGTGGCCGAAGGGCCGCATCTGACAGGCGGGCGGTGAAGATGTTGCGCATGGGCAGCGCCTCGAGATCGGCTCGAGGGCGCAAAACGAAGTGCGCAGAGCTTCTCTTGTCGCTCGCTATCGCTGATTTGGGCAGCGACTCCCAGCCAGGGGGCGCATTGATGCTCAGCTCCGCGCCCTCGGAGGGCAGTTCACCGCTAGCGTGGATAGTGACGGATACGGCCCTGCCTGGGGCAGCGCAGGGCAGACCATCGTACTCCACGCGCATCGAGGTCCTTGGAGGGACAGCGGCCGCGGGGAAGGGAGCCAGAGGAGGTGAGTCGGTGAAGGTGACGCCGGTTTTCAGCTCCTCCGCCAGCAGCGCGCCAACTCGCGCTGTGTCGCGGGCCAGGGCTGAGAGCGTCATCTCCTCGCGATTGTACTCAATGCCCATCACGAGCTGATCGCCGATGGGATCCTTCAGAGCGTCGGGTATACGGCTGGCGCCCAGGATCTGGCCGATCAGCGCGCCGGAGGAGGCCAGCGTGCAGTCGGTGTCGTAGCCGCACTTGAGAGCCGAAAGCAGAGTCTGCTCCAGGTTATTTTCACCGTAGAGCAGACCTAAGAAGGTGAAGGGGATGTTGAGCCGACTGTCGCAGGCTTCGGGATGCCCGCCCAGCGCCAGCAGCCGCTGTCGGGCGTCGCGCAGGGATAGGCCATCATCGTAGGCTTGGAAGGCGGCGCGGGTCAGTCGCTCAATGCGCGATTCGGGGGGCAGATAGTGGATGAAGTTCTCGGCCAGCCTCCGCACATCGGGGAGGAAGAAGGCCATGGAGGCCATGGCGGAGAGCATCTTCTCCGCCCCCACGGACTGCTCGCTGTGGTCGAGGGTGCCATCCATCTCGGCGTATCTGGCCGCCAGATCGGGCGCGTCGGGGAAGACGTAGCCCCAGATCTCGGAGCGGATGGGGCATCCCTCGCCTGTCTCCCAGAATTCGTTGTCGTATCGGCCAGAGTCAGGTGCGTGTATCTTCAACCTCCAGTTGCGGCGGAAAGTGCCGTACTCATTGAAAGGGTACCAGCACCACTTGAGCCACGCCTCCGCCATGTCATCGGAGGTGATGGCCGCTCCCCTCTCCTCCAGCACCTTAAGCCACAGGACCTGGATATCCAGGTCATCGTTGGGCGGCAGCTCCTCAGGGAACATCTCCTGAGGCGATATCTCGATCCAATCTTTGTAGCCCTCAAAGCGAGCGCCGACCGCGCCGCCCATGGACTTGCCGATCCAGCCGCCGAGGATGTGATCGTAGTACTCATCATACGAAATTCGCATTTTAATCCTCCAAGGGGTTGCAACCCAAGATTAAAGCCATAGTTAGCAGGACTGATATCTCATCGCCGTTCGATATGGGCCCCCAGCGCCTGAAGTTTGCTATCCAGCCGCTCGTATCCCCGATCAATTTGGCCGACGTTGCCGATAACGCTGCGTCCTTCAGCGCATAGGGCGGCGGTCACCAAAGCCATGCCAGCCCGGATATCCGGGCTGGACAGGGGCTGTCCATGCAGCTGTGAAGGGCCCACCACCACCGCCCGATGGGGATCACAGAGGATGATCCTAGCCCCCATGCTGATGAGCCGATCCACGAAGTACAGGCGGCTCTCGTACATCTTCTCGTGGATGAGCACCGTGCCCTGAGCCTGAGTTGCGACCACTAAGGCGATACTCATCAGATCGGTTGGGAAGGCGGGCCAGGGGGCGTCGTCAATCTCAGGAACCGCGCCACTCACATCAGATCGGATCCTCAAATCCTGCTCCCCCTCGATCACCAGATCGCTCTCCTCCAAATGCATGCGCACCCCCAGCCGATCTCCGAAGACCATGCAGATCATGCGCAGGTGATCGGGCACCACTCCCCGGATGCGTATCTCGCCCGGTGTGACCGCCCCCAAACCAAGGAAGCTGCCCACCTCCATGTAGTCGGGAGAGATGGTGAACTCAGCCCCTCCCAGCTTGTCCACTCCCTCGATGGTCAGCGTGTTGGAGCCGATCTCCGAGATGCGCGCTCCCATCCGGTTCAGGCAGTGGCACAGGTCTTGTACATGGGGCTCCGAGGCCGCGTTGCGCAGCACGGTCGTGCCCTTGGCCAGAGAGGCGGTCATGATAGCGTTTTCAGTAGCCGTCACGCTGGCCTCGTCGAGGAGGATATCGGTGCCATGCAGCCCGTCAGCCTCTAGGGTAAATTCGCCATTGTCATTGCGGATCAACCTCGCCCCCAGGGCCTCCAAAGCCAGCAGGTGGGTGTCGAGGCGGCGTCGCCCGATTCTATCTCCTCCTGGTGAGAGCAGCTCCACGCGCCCCAATCGGGCCAGCATGGGGCCTAGGAGTGTGACCGAGCCGCGAGCCTGGGAGAACAGCCTAGCATCAGGCGAGGTCTTATATACTCGGCTGGCCTGGGCTCTTATGCGATGCTCGCTCTCATTCACAACATCCACGCCCAGATCCGCCATCAGGTTTACCACTGTCCGAACATCTCCTACACAGGGCACGTTGTGCAGGATGAGTGGCTCATCGGTCAGCAGGCTGGCCGCCAGTAGGGGCATGGCCGCGTTCTTGTTGCCGCTGGGTGCCACTGTCCCCTGCAGGGAATAACCACCCTCAATGATCAATTGTTCCAAAGGCATATATGACTCCACTGAAAGAACTCTCCTGCCTGTCGGCAGACAGGGAAATTCACCACAAGGACACGAAGGCACAAAGAAAATCTAGGCGGATTGTCAATTTATTGCATTGGCGGCTCAGAAATTCTCATCTTTGTCATTGAGAAACTTGGTGTCTTGGTGCCTTTGTGGTTGGAATAGACCTTTTTTCAGTTGATCCATATATCTTTCCCCAAGGACAGGCAGGTTTTGAGATCCAAGATGATGGGATCGCCCACCTTCAGGCCCAGGGCTTGGGCCGC
>JAYEMR010000072.1:0-15715 GCA_034718215.1 Chloroflexota bacterium | reverse complement strand
GGCCGGCAATCTTGACACAGAGGCAGCTCCTGCTCCTCAGTTATTTTTCTAGCCAGCTTCTTCCTCCCAAGCTCATTATACCTTTTCCCTGGGATTAGGCTCAACCCGCTCGGATGTTAATATACAAATTATTATACCACAACTTTCCCCTTTTGTCAAGTCCGAACAGGGAGCGTTACACATTGGGGACAAGTTCTCCCAGCGTTTCATCAGGCCAGCCGAGGAGCCCACCGCGATAGATTTGGGCGATGGGGAGCTTCTCCACCTCGTATCCCGCCAGTTCCAATGGGCATTTGCCCCCGATGCGCTGGTCAGGTGGCCGCTCCTTGTCCTTCTGGCTGTATTTGGCGAAGGCAGTGAAGCCTGCCTGATGGCAGACAGGCAACAAACCAGCCTGAAGGCTCGACTCCGGCAAAATTTCAACTGGCACCCGTACCAGGTACTGGTAAAACGTCTGGCACATCAATACCCCGATTGACTTTACCCCTAAGCCAAGTTATAATCTTGCCCACCGTCGAGCAAGCTCTGAGGGAGGGAGATGAAGAGGGCGAGGTTCTGGGTTGGCATCGGGATCAGCCTGATATGTTTGGGCCTGGCCCTGCGCGGCGTTGAGTGGGGGCGGGTCTGGCAGTACTTGAGGGAAGCTCGCTACTCTTATCTGATGGCTGCGGTGCTGATCTTCGTGGCGGGGCTTGGGGCGCGTGCCTTTCGCTGGCAGCTTCTCTTTTTTCCCCGTCGTGACCTCTCTCGGATGCGCCTCTTCGCCATCTCCAACATTGGCTATCTGCTCATTAATATCCTGCCTGCCCGGGTTGGCGACCTGGCCCGTGCTTACCTGGTCAGCAGAGGAGGGCAGGTCAGCGCTGCCTATGCGCTCTCCACCATCGTCGTGGAGCGCATCTATGATACTCTCTCAGCCGTGCTGATGTTGGCCCTGATAAGTCCTTTTATCCCCTTGCCTAGCTGGGCAGCCCAGGGGGGGCTCATAGTGGGAGCCGCCATCCTGGTGCTGGCGGCTTTTTTGTTTGTGTTAGGGACTCAAAGAGAGCGGCTCCTTGACCTATGGCGCTGGGCGGCAGAGAGAATCCCTTGGTTGGCCCGACTAGGACTGGAGGGTACGATCCCATCAGCCCTGGAAGGGCTGGCCGTCCTGCGGAACCCGAAAGTGGCCCTGGGTGTTCTAGGCTGGTCGGGCGCGGTGTGGGCCTGTAACTTTGGTCCCTTCTACCTGGTCATGCGCGCCCTATCGTTGGATCTTCCCTGGGGGGCGGCCGCTTTCACCCTCTCGGTAACCGCACTGAGCATGATCATCCCCTCCTCGCCGGGCTATGTGGGCGTTTTCGAGGAGGGGGTAATCCTTTCATTGGGGCTCTTCGCCGCGAAGCGAGAGACGGCGCTGGCCTATGGGTTGCTGATCCACACGCTCAACTACGTGACGGTGAACCTGTTGGGGTTGATCGGACTCTGGCAGGAGAGCTGTGGAGCGTGGTGCGTTAAGCGTGGAGCGAAACCAGGTCTACGCTCCACACTCTACGCCCTACGCTCCACGAGACAGTGTTCCACGAATCACAAGGAGTAACATGCGTATTCTGGAGGTTCTCAGCTACTATTATCCCCACTGGACGGGGCTAACCGCCTACGCCCAAAGGCTGGCCGAGGGATTTGCCCATCGCGGCCATGAGGTGACCGTGCTCACCTCCCGCTACGAGCCGGAGCTTCTGCCCGAAGAGGTGCACAACGGCGTCCGCATCCTGCGTCTGCCGGTCCTATGCCGTCTCAGCCGGGGACGGATCATGCCCACCTTTCCTTGGGTTGCCTGGCAACTCATCCGGCAGCACGACATCGTGCAGATGCACACTCCCCTCCTGGAGGCTCCTCTCATCACTGCCTTGGGACACCTGGCCGGAAAACCGACGGTCTTCACCCACCATGGCGACCTGGTCATGCCCAACAGCCTCTACAATCAATTTGTGGAGGTGACGGTTACGGCTCTCATGAGACAGGCGCTCAAGGGCTGTGCTCACGTCACCGTCCACAGCCGCGACTACGCCGAGCACTCCGATTTCCTGTGGCCCTTCCAAGAGAAACTCTCCTGCATCTATCCTCCCGTGGAGATACCTCATCCTGACCTCGAAGCGGTGCGGGCCTGGCGAGGGGAACTAGGGCTAGAGGGGAAGAAACTGGTGGGATTTGCGGGCCGCTTCGTGGAGGAGAAGGGATTCGACTACCTGCTGCAGGCTATCCCCCTCGTGCGGAGGGAAGTGCCGGAAGCGATGTTCCTCTACGCTGGTGAGCGGTTCGTGGTGTACGAGGACTTCTACCAAAAATGGGAGCGGTTAGTGAAAGCTAATGAGGAAGCCGTGGTTATCCTGGGCCTCATTCACGACCGACAGCGGATGGCCGATTTCTTAGGGATGTGCGACCTCTTTGTCCTACCCAGCCGCACGGATTGTTTCCCCAGCGTGCAGATCGAGGCCATGCTGTGCGGCACTCCCGTGGTGTGCACCGACATTCCAGGGGCCCGCGAGGCGGTTGAGGTCACCGAGATGGGCCGTCTGGTCCCACCCCACAGCCCGGAGGCCTTGGCCCAGGGCCTCGTCGAGCTGCTGAAGGATCCCTCCCCCTACCTAAGAACACGAGAGCATATCCGACAGGTGTTCAACACTGAGCGCTCCATCTCAGAGTATGAGGCTCTGCTGAAGCGCCTGATCAGGGGCTGAGGTGATGGCTGATCGAGAGAAGCTGTCTCGGCTGTTGCGCAACGAGTCAGACATGGCCTTCAAACGACGGGTGCCCATTCTGATGGAGTACCTGGAGCTCAGGAAAGGGGACCACATCCTGGATTGTGGATGTGGTATGGGTTTCTATCTCAAAGCCTTGAACGTCTTGGGGGAGTATGGCCTCTTCGGGCTGGACTTCGACCGCAAACCCCTGGGCTTTGCTCGGAGGGAACTAGGGGGCACTGCGGCTTTGGTCCGGGGGGACGTCTTAGCTCTGCCCTACGCCGATGAGAGCTTCGACAAGGTGATCATGGCCGAGGTGCTGGAGCATCTGCGCGATGATCAACAGGGAGCACGGGAGGTGCGGCGGGTTCTCATTCCAGGTGGGATATTGGCCCTGTCGGTGCCGCACAAAGATTACCCCTTCTTGTGGGATCCGATCAACCGCACACTGGAGACACTCCTCGGCCGGCCCATCCGCACGGGTCCGCTGGCCGGGATATGGGCCAACCATTATCGGCTCTATCGCCCAGCTGAGGTCGTAGAGGTGCTGGAGGGAGCCGGCTTTGAGATGGAGGAGGTGAGGGAGCACACTCACTACTGCTTCCCCTTCATCCACAACATCGTCTACGGATTGGGCAAGCCGCTGATCGAACATGATCTGCTGCCCGAGTTCCTGAGCCGCTCGGCGCATCGCTTTCGCTCCGAGGAGAACACGGGAAGCCCCCTGAACCCCATGAACTGGGCGCTGGCCCTCTTCAACTGGGTGGATCATTTCAATGAATCGCGAGATCTCTCGGACAAGCGGACCTTTATGAACATCACGGTCAAAGCCAGAAAGGTCTGAATATGGAGGCGGACTGGCGTCGGAGGCTGATCACAGGAATCGTCGCGCTGTCCGTGCTCGCCCTGGCCCTGCGCGCCCAGGTCCTCCTGCAGGGCCACACCTACGTCGCCGATGGAGTGCTGCTTTACGGACTGGCGGTGGCCGGCTTCCTGTGGGCCTTTCGTCGGGAGAAGTGGGAACAGCCGCTGGAGATGGGACCTCACTCCGCGCCCCTCTTGCCCCAGCGGCGGCGCTGGGCCATCCTTGGCGGCCTGGCCTGCCTGGCCTCAGCGCTGTTTTTCGGCGGCAACCGTTTTCGGCCGCTGGGGGTTCTGCTGTGGCTGGGGGGACTGGCCTGCTTCATCGCCGCGCTGGACGATGGCTCCAGTCCAGCGCGGATGTGGACCCGTCTGCGGGAGAAATTCACCCCCACTGGATTTCAGATCTCCTGGACAGCAGCAGCCCTGATCATCATCACCCTGCTGGGGGGCTTCTACCGCTTCTATCGCCTGGATGAGCTGCCAGCCGACATGACCGCCGACATCGGCCATCTGTGGGTGGACTCAGAACGAATCCTGCAGGGTGACTACCTTATTTTCTCCACCATCCACCCCGGCCGCGAGATCATGATGTTCTACCTGGTCGCAGGCTACGCGCGCCTCTTCGGCCACAGCTACTTCGCCCACAAAGCGGTCGCGGCCTGTCTCGGTGTAGTGACCATCCCCCTGGTCTACTTTTTGGGCCGAGAATGCTTTAACCGCCGGGTAGGGCTCCTGGCGGCCTTCTTCCTGGCGGTGGCCAAATGGCCGGTGATCATGAGCCGCATCGGATGGAGGCTGGTTTTAGGGCCGCCCTTCGTAGCCCTCACCTGCCTTTTCCTGATCCGCGCCCTGCGCCACAACCGGCGCCGCGATTGGCTGGCCGCGGGGTTGAGCCTGGGCTTCAGCCTGTACACCTACAACGCCCTGATGGCCTTCGTCCCGGCGGTCATGCTGGCCCTGGTACTGCAGGGTCTGCTCCTGGGGTGGGAGTTCTGGCGACGGGCATCTCTCAATATGAGCCTGGGCGCGCTGGCGATGGTGGGAACCTTCGTCCCGATGGGGCGATTTATGCTGGAGGAGCCCGAGCGGTTCTGGTTCCGCATCGCTACCCGGATCACCTCCTGGGAGACGCCCATCCCCGGCCATCCGGTGCCCATCCTGCTGCGGAATCTATGGAAGACAGCACTGATGTTCAACTATCAGGGGGATCACGTCTCCCTGGCCAATCCCCCCTTCACCCCTCAGTTGGACCTCGTGCTGGCTCCCCTCTTCGTGCTGGGGATGGCCTGTTGCCTCTACCGCTGGCGCAAGGGGGCTAACGCCCTGTTGCTGATAATCTTCGGCTCAATGCTGCTGCCCGGGGCACTGTCCCTGGCCTTTCCGCAGGAAGTGCCCTCGGCGGTGCGGACCTCCAGCGTGCTAGGAGTGCTCTTCCTCTTCCCTGCGGCGGCCCTGGATCTGCTGTGGCAGACGGTTCAGGAGCTAATCCCATCGGAGCGAAGTCGATGGGCCGGGGCGTGCGCTTTACTCCTTCTCTTGGGCTGGATCTGCCAATTGAACTTTCGCGCCTATTTCACCAGCTACGAGGCCAGCTTGCCCAATCGGAATTATCCCTTCCACCGCGCTCTGGCAGAGGCCATTGACGATTTCGCCGGAGAAGGACCAGCCTACATCAAGTACGTCCCCTACTGGGTGGATGGGGATGTGGTGCGATTGCAACTGCGCCGGGGGTATCTCCAGTGGAACAACGTCGTCCCCGCCGTGCCCTTCGACCAAATCCACCTTGATCCGGGAGAGCGGCTGCTGGTCATCCTGCATCCTGATGATGGGACATTAACCCAGTTGCGGGCTCATTATCCGCGCCACGTGGTGCTGACCCAACGCAATCAATATGGCGATCCCCTATTCCTGAAGTTCATAGCGGGGAGGGATTGAGCCATATGCCGAAGGATGCTCCTCGAAGCCGTCCCTTGATGGCCGGGATTTGCGCTCCCGGCCCCAGTGGAAAGAAACGTCTGTCTCATTCCGAGGGGCTGCTGGCAGATATCCGGGCTGCCGGAGTACAACTCCGGCAGATCAGGTGGAGAGATTGAGCGGTATGTCAACGCTCAGCTCGATTATCCAGACAGATCCTATAAGACGGCTATCTTTGATCCTCCTGGCTTTCGCGCTGGCCATCGCCGGCCAGCGATTTCTCGATGGGCGAAGTCATTGGCCGTGGGGAGTGGGCCTCTACGGACTGGCCCTGCTGTTCTTCCTCCTCGGGGTTGGAGGAGAACGGCCTCGACCTCGAAGGGCGGAATCTCCGGCCCCACCCCTCATCGGCGAGGGACAAATACGCTGGTTGCTGGCCTGCCTGGCCCTGCTTTTGGGGGGGCATCACCTTCGCCACGGCGGGGGGAAACCGTTTCCGCTGGCACACCATCGTCGCCTGGATTGGAGCCTGTGGGTGCTGGGTTCTGGCCTTCGCCGAGCGGCCAAACTGGACATCGGCCAACCGAGGATGGCTGGGCGCGGATGGACTGCGGCTGCATCTGAGGTGGAGGCACCTGGCGCTGCTGGCCGTTTTTCTTTTAGCCGCCTGGTTCCGCTTCTATCGGCTGGATGATCTGCCGGGCGAGATGACTATTGATCATCCCCACAAACTGCTGGACATCCGCGATGTGCTACGAGGGGAGTACCGCATCTTCTTCCCCCGCAACACCGGGCGAGAACTGTTTCAATTCTACTACACGGCGACGCTGGTCCGGGTCTTCGGCCTGCCCCTGAGCTTTCAGACGCTGAAGCTGGGAACGGTGCTGGTGAGCTTGGCAGCAGTAGGTGGGACCTACGCCCTGGCCGCTGAGCTCTTCGGCCCCCAAGCCGGGCTCTCCACTGCCGCCTTTCTGGCTATCAGCCGGTGGGACCTGGGGATCAGCCGCATTGGGCTGCGCTATCCCTTCGCCTCGCTGCCGCTGGCTATCATAGGTCTATTTCTATTCCGCGCCCTGCGCACAGGGAGGCGGAACGATGCCCTGTGGTGCGGCCTGAGCCTGGGGCTGGGCCTGCATGGCTACTCCTCCTTTCGAGTGGTGCCCGGCCTGGTCGTGACCGCGGTGCTGTTGAAAGCCCTGCTCGACCGAGAAGGAGTGCAGCGGATTGGGCGACGGCGCTTCTGGGTCAACGCCGCTCTGATCCCGGCCTTGGCAGCGCTGGCCTTCATGCCCTTGGGTCGTTACATGCTGGATCACCCGGACATGTTCTGGTACCGGGTCCTGACCCGCACATCCGGCCTGGAGCGTCAGCTCCCCGACAACCCAATTTCCGTGTTCCTGAGCAATGTGGCCCAGGGACTGTTGGCCTTCAACTGGCGGGGGGACGTCGGGTGGGTGCACCTGGTACAGCGGCTTCCCTTTCTGGACCCCCTCAGCGGAGCCCTCTTTGTGCTGGGCGTGGGCGCGACGGCCTTGCGGCTGTTGCGCTATCGGGACTGGCGGAGCGGTTGTCTTCTGGCGGGCCTGCCGATACTGCTTCTGCCCTCCAGCCTCAGCCTGGCCTTCCCCGTGGAGAACCCCAGCGCCAACCGCTCCAGCGCGGCCATCCCCCTGGTCTTCACCTTCGTGGGACTGGCACCGGGTCTGCTGCTTCGAGCAACTCGGGGGATCAGAAGCCGAGCGGCCCAGCTAACCGCTGCCCTCTGTCTGATCCTGCTTCTCGGAACGGCGGGGTACTTGAATTACCAGAGCTATTTCGTGAGATACGCTGCCCAGTTCAACACCTACGCCTGGAACGCCTCAGAACTCGCCCAGGTGATCAGGGGCTTTGCCGCCGCCTGTGGCAGTTTGGACCAGGCCTACATTGCGCCCTGGCCCTATTTCGCGGATGGACGGGCAGTGGCCCTTGAGCTGGGAAATTGGGAATGGTATAATCTGCTGGATGATCTCACAGGCCTTTCAGAACAGGCCGCGCAGCCGGGCAATAAGCTCTACCTGGTGCACTTTTCAGACCGGAGGAGCCTGGACCGGCTGCGGGAGACCTATCCTCAGGCCCAGGTGCGCCGCTACCAATCCAGCACACCGGGCCACGATTTTTGGATCGTCTTCGTGCCGGAGTAGAGGCAACCGGCCGGTCGCCCCTACTACTACGGTAGAGGGGCAACAAAACCGCCTGAAGGCTCGACTCCGGTAAAATGACAACAGGAGGTAACAAGCCGGATTTATCGGGTGCTTTCACCTGTATATGAACACCGAGAAGCGATGGGGGAAGCATATCGTGAGCGAATCCATTGACCTCCCAGCAAGTCAACAGAACTCCTCAGTGCCAAACTCCCGCCAGGGCCTTTCGGACTCCGCAGCGGTCTTTGCTCTCATCGCCATTCTTCTGGTGGGGGCCTACTTCCGGGGAGTGGGGCTCTTCACCTGGGACGGCGATTTCCACCTCCACCCTGATGAGAGGTTCCTGACTATGGTAGAGGCGGCTCTGGAGTGGCCTCAGAGCATTGGCGAGTATTTCAATTCCGCTGTCTCACCCCTTAACCCCTACAATCAAGGCTACGATTTCTTCGTCTACGGTACATTGCCTCTCTTCTTGGTCAAGTGGATCTCCCTGAGGGTGGATATGGCCGATTACTGGCACGTGCACCTGGTGGGGCGGGCGCTGTCAGCGCTCTTCGACCTGGGCACGGTGCTGATGATCTTCGCGATCGGCGCGAGGCTCTACTCCCGTCGGGTGGGGCTCCTGGCCTCCGCCCTCCTGTCCATGACGGTGCTTCACATCCAGCATGCTCACTTTTTCACCGTGGAGAGCTTCACCGTCTTCTTCACCTGCGTTTCTTTCTACGCCATCATCTTAGTCGCCGAGCGCGGCGAGTGGTACGACTATGCGCTGGCGGGGACAGCCACTGGGCTGGCCATCACCTGCAAGATCAGCTCCTACACGCTGGGACTCATCCTGGCCCTGGCAGTGGGGCTTCACATCTGGCGTGAGATTCAGGCCGGGAACTGCAGGGGGCTGGAGGAGCGAATCATCGTGCGGCTGCTGGTGGGGGGATTATTGGGGGCATTGACCATCCGTGTTTTCCTCCCCTACGCCTTCGGAGGATCCAGCTTCTTGAACTTCGCCCCTTCAGCCCACTGGCTAAGCAACATGCGCCACGTCCGAGACCTGGTCAGTGGCCGCATTGATTATCCCCCTAGTCACCAATGGACGAACCGCATCCCCCTGCTATTCCCCGTCAGGAACATGGTCCTGTGGGGGATGGGCCTGCCGCTGGGGATCGCCGTCTGGTGCGGCTGGGGGCTGGCGCTGTGGGAGTTAGTACAGGGGCGCGAGATCAAGCACCTTCTGCCCTGGGTTTGGGTGACGCTCACGTTCCTCTACCAGGGCAGCCAGTTCGTAAAAAGCATGCGATACCTGCTTCCCATCTATCCAGTTTTCGTCCTCCTGGGTGCCTACTTTCTCGTCCGAGTTGCAAGTTATCTCAAACTTGCAACTTGCCACTTTCAACTTGTAACTCGTTTCTTGCTGATTGTGGTCGTGGTTGGCACATGCCTGTGGGCCTTCGCTTTCACCCGCATCTACGCCCGGCCCCACTCGCGGGTGCAGGCCTCCCGTTGGATATACGAGAATGTCCCGCGCGGATCGGTCATCGCCAACGAGCACTGGGACGACGCGCTGCCTCTCAGCTTCCCCGATAAGCACAAGCAGCAGTACTACCCCGTCGAGGAACAGCTCACCCTGTACGATGAGGACACGCCGGAGAAGCTGAAGAAGCTGCTGGATCAACTGGATCGCATTGACTACATCTTCCTCTCCTCTAACCGGCTCTACGCCTCTATCCCCCGACTGCCCATGCGTTATCCCATGACTACTAGATACTACCGAGCGCTTTTCACCTGTGCCCGATCAGGTGCGGGCAATGGCAAGCTGGGCTTCGATCTGGCGGCTGATCTCACTTCCTACCCGACGCTGGGGCCATTTGTCTTCCCTGATCAGGAGAATCCCTTTCCGCTGATGGAAGGACAACGTAAGTCCATCGAGATAGACCTCCCCCCTGCCGAGGAGGCCTTCAGCGTCTACGATCATCCCCGTGTGCTCATCTTCCGCAAGACGGAGAGGTTCTCCAAGGAGCGGGCGCGGGAGCTGTTGGGCAACGTGGACTGGGAGGACATCCAACGCCTGAAACCCATCGAGGCCAGCCGGGCCAAGCATGGGCTCCTGCTCTCCTCCAGCGACCGGGACCTGTACGCCCGATCGGGCACCTGGTCGGCGATGTTCCATCCCCACGATCTAGCCAACCGCCTGCCGGTGATAGCATGGCTACTGGCCGTGGAGCTGATCGGGCTTGCTGTCTTCCCCCTAGCTTACCACTTGCTGCCCTCCCTGGCCGACCGGGGGTACTGGCTCTCCAAGTCGCTGGGTCTCCTGCTCCTGGCCTGGATGAGCTGGATGATTGCCAGCCTTCGGATATCCCCCTACAGCCGGATGGAGATCGCCCTATCGCTGTTGGGCTTGCTCCTGCTGGGAGCTGTGCTGGCCTGGCGAAAGTGGTGGGAGATTTGGGGCTTCGTGCGTGGGCGCTGGCCTCTGCTGCTGGCGGGTGAGGGCCTCTTCCTGGCGGCCTTCGCCCTCTTCCTGCTCATCCGCATAGGCAACCCCGACCTGTGGCACCCTATCACCGGGGGAGAAAAGCCCATGGATTTCGCCTACCTGAACGCTGTGATCAAGAGCCCCCATTTTCCACCCTACGATCCCTGGTACGCTGGGGGGTACATCAACTACTATTATTTTGGCCAGGTGATCTGTGCCACGCTCATCAAGCTCACAGGGATCGTACCCTGGGTGGCCTACAATTTGGCGGTTCCTCTCCTCTACGGACTGGCCGCGCTGGGGGCCTTCTCGATAGTCTATCACCTGGTGCTGCCCGCAGGCCGGGTGCTCTCCCGTCGAGCGATGGGCTGTGGTCTCTTGGGCGTGCTATTTGTTGGTGCGATAGGTAATTTAGGGGAGGTTCGGCTGCTGGAGCGGGCATTGTGCAAACTGAGCCCCCTGAACTTCGCTAGCACCATCCCCGGGCTGGCGATGTTGGTCAACGGATTGGCGGGGCTGTCACGGCTGATCTTCGAGGGACAAGCCCTGCCCGTGCGCATCGAGTGGTGGTACTGGAACGCCACCCGAGCCATCGCCTCAGCCTCTGGCGAGGTGGGGCCCATCAATGAATTCCCCTTTTTCACCTTCCTGTACGGCGACCTCCACGCTCACCTCATCGCCCTGCCCTTCGCTCTGCTGGCTGTAGCCCTGGCCGTCGGCTGGATGCGCCGATGGGTTAGCGGGGAAGGGCGACCTACCTATCACATGACCCTGGAGGGCGTGATCCGGGTCGCTCTCGTGGGGCTCTGCGTGGGCGCGCTGTGGGTCACCAACACCTGGGATTACCCCGCCTATATGCTGGTTACGCTGGCGGCCCTGGCCATAGGGCTGTACACCTCTGCTCCCCGGCTGAACCGGAAGCTGCTACTGGCTTTCGGCTGGCGGGCCCTGGTTTTGATAGGGATGAGCTACTGCGCCTTTCTGCCCTACCACCTCTACTATCTCCCAGGCTACACCTCCTTTGGGCGATGGAAAGGCTCCCTGACCCGCTTGGACGACTACCTGATCATGCACGGCTTCTTCCTATTTGTGCTGACCACCTTCCTGTTAGTAGAGCTCCTACGTCGGGGGCGACGGGACGGGCCGGTGTATCTGCTGCGGCTGATCTTGGCACGTTGGGATCGACTGTCGAGGCTGATACATCTGTATGATACGCTAGTGAGGGAGCAGTCCCCCTGGTATCGGCTGGGGCTGTGGAGCATGGTCGCGGTCCTGTGCCTCTCGATTGCGCTGGGCTTCTTTGGCCTGGGCGTCTTTGCCCTGAGTCTACCGCCCGTCGCCCTGGCGGTGCTGCTCCTCCTTTGCCGCCCTAAGCGATCCGCCGCTCGCCGCTTCCTCCTCTTCGCCATCCTACTGGCCTGGGGGCTGACGCTGGGGGTGGAGGTTGTGGTGCTCAAGGGGGACATCGGCCGTATGAACACGGTTTTCAAGTTCTACTTTCAGACCTGGGTGCTGTGGGCCTTGGCATCGGCGGTGGCACTGGCTTGGACCGTGGACTGGCTTCGGCGCTGGGCAGCGGGCTGGCCCTGGTGGCGTGCGGCCTTCGTCCTGCTACTGGCCGGCTGTCTGATCTATCCACCGCTTGCGGCCAGGGCCAAGATCAATGACCGCTTCGACCGCTCCATCGGCCCCACGCTGGACGGCATGGCCTACATGCGCACCGCTACTTATCAGGAGGGGGAGTTCACTCTAAAGCTAGAATGGGATCGCCGAGCGGTCCGCTGGATGCTGGAGAACGTCCAGGGCTCACCGGTGGTGTTGGAGGCCAACGACCTGCTCTACCGATGGGGCAACCGGGTCTCGATCTACACAGGGCTTCCGACCATTGTAGGCTGGGACTGGCACCAGCGCCAGCAGCGGGGCCATATTGTGGGGGACCGAGTGAGGAGGCGGGTGGAGGTGGTGGGGGAGATATACTCCACTCTGGATTCAGAGCGCGCGGAACTGCTCCTTCGTCGCTTTCGAGTGAAGTACATCTACCTGGGTGAGCTGGAGCGCGCCCTCTACCCGACTGATGGCCTGGCCAAGTTCGAGCGCTGGGCGAAAGAGGGGTTCCTGCAGGAGGTGTATCGAAATCCTGGGGTAGTGATCTACAGTGTCGAAAGTTGAAGGTTGCAGGTTGAAAGTTTCACTTGCAACCGACAGATTGTCCACTTAATTCTAGAGTCCGCTGTCCATGCTCTCAGTACTTCTCTGGTGGTTGATCATCCAAATACTGGGCCTCGTGGCCCTGCCTCTGGTCTACCGCCTATTTGACCGCCTGCCGGATCGGGGGTACGGATTCGCCAGGCCGCTGGGGCTCCTGGGCACCAGCTACGCGCTGTGGCTGCTCACCACGCTGGGGTTTCTGCGCAACCGGTGGGGTGGGATTTTCGGCTGCATACTGCTGGTGGGGGCGGCGGGGTGGTGGTTCTACCGTCGGGCCGTAGGGGCAGATCTTGCATCTGCCCGCGGGCAAGGGCACTTGCCCCTACGGGACAGGCCCCTGGGGGATTGGCTGATCCAAAACCGTCGGTTGATCCTGACCCATGAGGCCCTCTTCACCCTGGCCTTCGTCAGCTTCGCCCTCTTCCGGGCCTACAATCCCGAGATCAGGGCCACGGAGAAACCGATGGAGCTGGCTTTTCTGAACGCTATCCTGCGCAGCGATACATTCCCCCCTCACGACCCCTGGCTCTCTGGCTTCGCCATCAGCTACTACTACTTCGGCTACCTGATGATGGCCCTGTTGACCCGACTCTCCGGCCTGTCCTCACCTGTCACCTTCAATCTCATGCAGGCCACCATGTTCGCCTGGACGGTCACGGGCGCCTTCAGCCTGGGCTACAATCTGGTGCGAATGGCGAATGGCAGCACGCCCTTCCAGGACAGGCAACACGCAACACGCTACGGCCTACTCTCCTCCGTGATGGTGGCCATCATGGGGAACCTGGAGGTGCTGCTGGAGATACTGCACGCCAACGGCATCGGCTCTCAGGCCCTCTGGCGGTGGGTGGACGTCAAGGGACTGGCCCAGGCCCCTCGGAGCACAACCTGGTACCCTACCGACACCTGGTGGTGGTGGCGCGCCTCCCGCGTCATCCACGACCGCACTCTTTTGGGCCAGGATCAGGAGGTGATTGACGAGTTCCCGGCCTTCTCCTTCCTCCTGGGCGACATGCACCCCCACGTACTGGCCCTGCCCTTTCTGCTCCTGGCCTTCGCCCTGGCGTTGCAGCTCCTGCGCAGCCGGCGTCCCCTGAAGGGGCCTCGGCTGATCCTCTCGGCCCTCACCCTCGGGGGGCTGGGATTCCTCAACACCTGGGACCTCCCACTGGCGCTGGGGATTGCGGTGGCAGCGTACGCGCTGGGCCAACTGGGCCGTTACCAGAGCCCAAGTCGCGAGTGGCTGCAAGAGATCGCCTCCACAGCTATCGAGCTGTTTCTGATCGGAGTGATGGCCTACATGCCCTTCTACCTGAGCTTCCAGTCGCAGGCGGGGGGCATCCTGCCCGTGATCTACAACCGCACCAAGCTCCATCAGTACGCGATCATGTTCGCCCCCTTCCTGGTGATCATCGTCGGCTTTCTGCCGCTGGAGCTAAAGGCTGTGTGGAAGCAGAAGGGAACTCGATGGGAGTGGATCATCGGGTTGGGAGCGTTGGGAGCGATGGGGTTCAGCGTGCTGCTGGGGCGCTGGCTGCCGGTGATGCTGACCACGTTCCTGGCAGTGGGCCTCTTCGTGGGCTGGCGAAGGCTGCGATGGCCCTCGGAGGAGTGGTCCACCTCCACGCTTTTCGCCCTGCTCCTCTTCCTCGTGGGATTGGCCCTGACCATGAGCGTGGAGTTCGTGTATCTGAAGGATACCTTCGGCACGCGGATGAATACCGTGTTCAAGTTCTACTACCAGGCCTGGGCCTGCTTTGGGGTGGCTGGGGCCTACGGGGTGTACGCTGTGTCGCAGCGGGCCAGGGTTCTGGGACGCGTTGTTTTCCTCGGAGTGTTCTCCCTGATGCTGGCCGCTGGCCTGATCTACCCTCTCACAGCCTTCTACAGTAAGGCGGGTGGGTTCCGCGGTCAGCCCACGCTGGATGGCACCGCCTATCTGGACCGTTCCCACCCCGACGACTACGCCGCCATCCAGTGGCTCAATGCCCACGTCAGCGGCGCGCCGGTTATTTTAGAGGCCAACGGCGGCTCCTACACCTATGCTGCCCGTGTCTCGGCCCACACTGGCCTGCCCACCCTGCTGGGCTGGGGCGGTCACGAGTTGCAGTGGCGGGGAAGCTACGAAGAACCTGGCAGACGTGAGCCGGACATCCGCGCGCTCTACACTACCCGCGATGTGAGGCAAGCCTTGACCCTGCTGGGAAAATATGATATAACCTATGTCTACATAGGTGACCTGGAGCGTCAAACTTTCGGCTCAGCAGGACTGGCCAAGTTCGAGCGCTTCATGGACCCCGTGTTCCAGCAAGGTGGAGTGACTATCTATCGCCGACGTCCGTGATTTCTGTAGGCATGCTTCGCGCCTGCGCAGGCGCGAGCCCATGCGCAGGCGGGAGTACAACTCCCTCACATCTGGACGAAGTCCATGATTTCTGGCTTATGGCCGATAGCTTATGGCTAAACACTCGCAAGCGGAGACAACTGTCCATTCCTGCCTGCACCTGCTCAACTGTGCCGTAGCCACAGGCGAAGGCAGGCACAGATGGTTGACTGTGGAGCGGGCGCTGCCTGCGGCCCCATGGCTGTACCTCGATCTGGGACTGCTGGCGCTGGTGCTGCGGCTCTACGCCCTAGGCCGACGCCCTATGCAGCCCCAGGAGGCCTGTGAGGCCCTGGCCGCCTGGCAACTGCTCCAAAGCCAGCCTGCGGAGACCTCGGGCTGCAGCCCCCTACTTCTCTCCGCCAATCTTGTACTCTTCGCCCTCCTGGGGGCCAACGATGTCAGCGCCCGTCTGCTGCCGGCGCTGCTGGGCACTTCGCTGGTGCTGCTGCCCTATGGATTGCGCCGCTGGCTGGGCTGCGAGGGGGCATTGCTCGCCGCCGCACTGCTGACCCTGTCCCCCCTTGCCCTCTTCAACGGACGCTACCTGAGTGGGGCGACTGGAGTAGCGATGGGCGCGCTCCTCCTGCTCATCGGATTAGCCCACTCCGCCGAGGACAGGCGCCCCTGGTCAGCTTCCCTCGCCGCCGGGGGGCTGGCCATGATGCTGCTGGCTGGGCCAGGGGCCTACACCATGCTCATAATCTTCGCCTCCTTCGGCCTGCTTCTGGGGCTTCTCAATCATCTGCGCGGAGCGGAGGGCAGAGAGCGTCTTTCTCGTGTAGCGTGTAGCGTTGAGCGTCGAGCGAGTGTCTTTCCTGCCTGCGCAGACAGGCGCTTGACGATGCACGCTTTCCGCCTGTGGCCGACAGGCCGCCTGTGGCCGACAGGCCGCTTCACGGCTTTATTCGCTCTGATCACAGGACTTGTCGCCACTGCCTTCCTCCTCAATCCCAGCGGCTTGCAGGCGCTG
>JAYEMR010000071.1:0-3109 GCA_034718215.1 Chloroflexota bacterium | reverse complement strand
GATGGTCGCAGTTCCTGGTCAATGGCTACGATACTATCGGCGAGTGTTGGGGTTGGGGCACACACGTCCACGGCTGGAGCTGCACCCCCACCAAGGACATGGTCTTCTACACCCTGGGCGTCACGCCGGCCGAGCCGGGCTACACCGTGGCACGTGTCGCCCCACGCCTGGGCAGCCTGGCCTGGGCCAAGGGCAAGGTGCCCACACCAAACGGGCTGATCACGGTCCATGCCACAGCGGAGCAGGTAACGGTAGACTCGCCGGTGCCGGTGATCCTGGACCTGGAGGGGCAACCGCCGCAGACGCTGCCCGCCGGGTGCCACGAAGTCAAGGCAGGCTGATAACGGAGCTAAAAAGGAGGCACAATCATGGATCAAGCGACTTTTAAAAATCCGCCCAGGACCTTTCGAGCTGTGCCCTTCTGGTCCTGGAACGATGACCTGAAGTTGGAGGAGCTGGTACGGCAGATAGGCCTCATGGACGAGGCGGGCTGGGGCGGCTTTTTCATGCACTCCCGCGTGGGGCTGGTCACGCCATACCTGTCAGAGAGATGGATGGAATGCATCCGAGCAGCAGTCGCGGAGGCAAAGGGGCGGGACATGGGCGCCTACCTCTACGACGAGGACAAATGGCCTTCTGGCTTCGCCGGCGGCCTGGTCCCAGCCCAGAAGCAGGAGCACCGCGACCTGGCCCTGGTGTGCAAGGTGGATGACCGCCCAGCGGTGATCGAGGAGAGCGTGGCCCTCTTCAAAGCCCAATTCGAGAAAGGACAGCTCTCAGATTTCCAGCTCATCAGCGCCGAGGAGGCAGAGGCTCTCGATTGGAGGTGCGAGCGGCTGGTGCAGTTCTACCCTCTCACCGCCCCGCTGGGCCAGCCTTGGTTCAACGACTACTCCTACGTTGATCTCCTCAATCCCGACGCAGTGCACGCTTTTCTTGATTCCACCTACGAGCGATACCGCCAGGAGGTGGGCGCGGACTTCGGCGGGGCCGTGCCCGGCATCTTCACCGACGAGCCTACCTACAACCACCGCATCCTGGCCCGCATGGATCAGCCCTTCGTGCCCTGGACCATCGGCCTGGAGGAGTACTTCCAGGAGAAAAGGGGCTACGATCTGTTGGACAGGCTGCCCGACCTCTTCTTCGAGTCACCCACCGCACCTGGGACGCGCTACGATTTCTGGCACACGCTCACCCAGCGGTTCGTCGAGTCCTTCTCCCAGCAGATGTACGAGTGGTGCGAGGAGCATGGCCTAGCTTTCACCGGCCACTACGTGGCCGAGGACACCCTCCGCTCCCAGACAGAATGGATTGGCGCGGCCATGCCTCACTACGCGTACCAGCATATCCCAGGGATTGACAAGCTGCGGCGCGACGTGGCCCAGCCGGCCACGGTGAAGCAGCTGGACTCCGCCGCCTGCCAACTGGGACGTGAGCGGACCCTGTGCGAGGCCTATGGGTGCGCGGGGCAGAACTTCGCCTTCGCCGGGCGAAAGTGGATCGGCGATTGGCTCTACCTGCTGGGGGTCAACCTGCTCAATCCCCATCTCTCCCTCTACTCCATGCGCGGCGCGCGAAAGCGGGACTTCCCCGCGAACCTCTACTATCAGCAGCCCTGGTGGCCCTACAACCAGCTCATCGCCGACTACTTCGCTCGGCTGGGCTGGGCGCTGACCCAGGGCCAGCGCGTGGTGGACATCCTGGTGATCCATCCCATCGGGAGCGCCTGGAGCCTCTATTCGCCCCTGCGTACTCTCCCAGTGGATAAGCTCAACGAGCAGTTCGAGGAAGTGGTGGAGTCCCTGCTGGACCTGCATCGCGATTTCCACTTCGGCGATGAGATGCTCATGGAAGAGTTGCAGGTTGCCTGTCCGTCGGACCCTGTCTGCGCAGGCAGGAGACGGGCAAGTTGCAAGTTGCAAGTTGAAGGCGGGAATGAGGCAGCTCTGAAGGTTGGAGAAATGACGTATCGAGTGGTGATCGTGCCGCCGGGCGTGACGCTAGCCCAAAGCACCGTCGCTCTGCTGGAGGAGTTCGCCTCCGCGGGTGGGAGGGTCATCGCCATCGAGCCTTTGCCCACGATGGTGGAGGGCCGGCCGGCTGATCAGGTGCTGCCCGAGGGCACCAAAGTTATTGAACTGGACCGGGAGGCGTTGAGATCAGCGCTGGACTCAGCCCTGCCGCCCGATGTGAAGCTGCCCGGCGCGCCCAAGGTGTGGTACCACCACCGCCGCGTCACCCTTCCCTTCCAATTGATGGCGAGGAGTTGCACTCCGAGCCCCTCGTTCGGAACTCCCTCACATCGGGTACGCGCTGAGGAGGGTGAACTGTACTTCCTGGCCAACACCGATTTCGAGCGCGGAACAGTGGTCACGGCACGGCTGCAGGGCGAGGGCCGGCTGGAGGAGTGGGACCTGATGAGCGGTGAGATACACCCTCTGCCGAGCCACTGCGCCGATGGCTACACTAACGTGACACTGGATTTCCCTCCGGTGGGCTCGCGCCTGCTGGTCATTGACCCTCAGAAGGAGCCTCTCGAGGAGAAATCACAGCCACTGCGCACGGTGCAGACGATTGACCTAGGAGAGAGTTGGTCCTTCACACGCCACGATCCCAACGCCCTCACCCTGGACTACTGCCAGTATCGGTTCGAGGGTGGCCGGTGGAGTGAGCGGCTTCCGGTGTGGCTAGCCTCTCGACAGGTCACAGCCGCCGGGCTGGGGACCGAGTTCAGCCTGCGTTACACATTCGACGTGGCTCATCCCCCGCAGAGCCAGGTGGAGCTGGTTCTGGAGAGCCCGGAGCGCTTCTCCATTGCCCTCAACGGCCATCCTCTCCAGTACGAGGACCAAGGCTGGTGGATCGACATCAGCTTCAGGAGGATGGATATCACGGAGCTGGTGAGAGGGGGCGAGAATGAGATCGTGCTGGAGGGCGTCGTGGGGCAAAATACGGAGATTGAGCACCTCTACATCATCGGCGACTTCGCCGTGACAGCCAACCCCTTGAGGCGTGAGAACCGCATCGCGGGGCAGACCTTTGAGGCCCTCGAGCCCCGTTTTCGGCTCACGCATGAGGAGGAGAAGCTCACCAGCGGAGACCTGGTGTC
>JAYEMR010000070.1:0-15894 GCA_034718215.1 Chloroflexota bacterium | reverse complement strand
AGCGCACGCCATCGTAGCGGGCCAGGTTGGCCGAGGCCTCGGCTGGGGCGATGAGGTAGTAGACTGGCAGTGCGTACTCAGTGTGGGGCAAGGAGACCTCCTCCATCGTGGCTCCCAATTCGGCTAGGACCTCAATCGCCCTCCGCACTGCTCCCTCCACCTCGGCCTGCATACCTTCGATAAAGTATTCGCCAGGCACACCGATGCGCAGGCCCGACAGGTCATAAGCCCCCTCAAGCTCGGCCTCGTAGTCAGCCACCTCCAGCGGCATGGAGGTGGACTCTCGCTCATCATGGCCGGCGATAGCCTGAAGCAGGATGGCGCAGTCATGCACATCCTTGCCCAGAGGGCCGATCTGATCCAGCGAGGAGGCGAAGGCCACCAACCCATAGCGGGAGACGCGCCCGTAGGAGGGCTTGATCCCCGCTACCCCGCAGAAGGAGGCCGGCTGGCGGATGCTGCCTCCGGTGTCGGAGCCCAAGCTGCCCAGGCACTCGTCCGCTGCCACAGCCGCTGCGCTTCCCCCGCTCGATCCACCCGGTACGTGATCCAAGTCCCAGGGGTTGTGGGTGGGGCCAAAGGCGGAGTTCTCGGTAGAGGAGCCCATAGCGAACTCGTCCATATTGGTCTTCCCCAGTATTATTGCCCCCGCTTCTCTCAACCGCCCAATAACTGTAGCGTTATAAGGAGGTGTAAAATCCTCCAAAAATTTAGAGCCACAGGTCGTGGGCGCTCCACGCATGCATATCACATCCTTGATGGCCAGGGGGATGCCCAACAGCGGGGTGTCTTCACCCTCTCGACGCCGCCGATCCGCCTCCCGCGCCTGGGCCAGGGCCAGCTCCTCAGTGACATTCAGGTAGGCTCGAACCCGCTCATCTACATCTCCGATACGATCCAAGCAGGCTTGTGTCAGCTCCATCGAGGAGACCTCGCCTGCGCGCAGGAGTTCGCGAGCTTGATGGATGGTCAGTTCATGAAGCTTCAATTGCCCCCCTCCTACATCCAGTGATCCTGGACCGCCTGATACTCGATCTTCCCCTCTGGCCCAGTCACCCTCGCTCGTCAAGCTGAATACAGGACGCAAATAAGAGAAGAGGGCGCGCCTCAGCTTTCAGTGGAAGCGCACCCTCCCTCCTCCATCTTCAGCATCTATACTTTCTAACCATGCAGCCGCTCATACTTGGCCTGGAGCTCCTCTTGTGTCTCCTCGTGGTCTGGATCGGGAACGCAGGCATCCACGGGGCATACAGAGGCACATTGAGGCTTATCATAAAAGCCCACGCACTCTGTGCAGAGATCGGGGTCAATCTCGTAGATGATATCGCCTGGGCTGATCGCCTCGTTGGGGCACTCTTGTTCGCACATGCCGCAGAAGATACAATCATCGGTGATCATGTAGGCCATTAGGTTCTCCTTTCATCTTCTTGCCTGTACCTGATCAGGCACAGGTGTGAATTGGAATCCAAGACCGATGCACTCTCGATTCCCGCATCGGTGATTTTCTATTGTACTACTTCCTGATGGGTTGTCAAATCCCGATGCCGTACAAGTCTCCTGATCTAGGACGCTCTGGAGGCTTTCACCTGTACCAGATACTGGCACCTGTACCAGATACTGGCGAAATGTCTGTCCGGACTTGACATGGGGAGTGTCCTAGACTATAATCATAACAAGCTAAGCAAGCGGGTGTGGCGCAGTGGTAGCGCAGTAGCTTCCCAAGCTATTGGCCGAGGGTTCGAATCCCTTCACCCGCTCCAAATCAGGCCCTCCGATGTGCACCCTGATGTACAGTGCGGAGGGCTTTTTCTTATTAATCTTGACTTCCCCCTCCCGATTTTTAGCCCAAGGTGGGGGGATATCAGAGAATGCTCTCCTGAAAAAAGGAGAGCATTGAATAACGAAGTGAGCATATGCTGTGGTTGTGCGAAGTACAACCACAGCATGTAGCCCCTTTTTGTCCACTGAAACACTTTTTTTAGTGGACCCAGGGAATAGACAGGAGGAGAGTCTTGCCAGAGTGGGAGGAGTTCATCGAGCAGGCTGTGACTGATATTCGCCAGGCGGTGGGACAGGAGAGGGCTGTAGTAGCCCTCTCAGGAGGGGTGGATAGCTCCGCAACCGCATTGCTGGGTCACCAGGTGCTGGGGGATCGATTGTCAGGGATTTTTGTGGACACCGGGTTCATGCGCCAGGGGGAGTGGGAGAATGTAGTGGAGACCTTTGCCCCGCTGGGCATTGAGGTTAAGCTGGTCGAAGCTCAGGATAGGTTCTTCACCGCTCTAGCTGGGCTTACTGATCCGGAGGAGAAGCGGCGAGCCTTCCGAGACACATTCTACTCCGTCTTCGGTGAGGCGTTAGCGCGGACGAAGGCCAGTTGGCTCCTGCAGGGCACCATCGCCGCCGATGTGGCGGAGACTAAAGGGGGGGTTAAGACCCAGCACAATGTGCTGGAGCAGATTGGTATCGACCCAGAGCAACAGTTTGGGCTCAAGGTGCTGGAGCCGCTGCGCACTCTGTACAAGCATCAGGTTCGGTCGCTGGCCAAGGAGCTGGGCTTGCCTCAGTCCATGACTCGACGCATGCCCTTCCCCGGCCCAGGGCTCTCAGTGCGCGTGCGAGGGGAGGTGACGCGAGAAGGGACGGAGATCGTCCGCCAAGCGACAGCCATTGTGGAGGAGATACTAGTCCCCTTCCACCCCTTCCAGGCCTTCGCTGTCCTGCTCAGCGATCGAGCTACCGGGCTCCAGGATGAGAAGCGCGCTTTCGGGCAGATCATCGCCGTGCGAGCCGTGGCCTCCCGCGACGCTATGACCGCCGAGCCGCTGCGCGTCCCATGGGGAGTGCTGCTTGATCTGCAGAAGCGCATCACTGCCGAGATCCCTCAGGTGACCAAAGTAGTCTACGACCTCAGCACCAAGCCCCCCAGCACTATTGAGTGGGAGTGAGGCAGAACTTGGACTGAGCATCTCAATGCTCCTATTAGCGCCGACTGCTTTACACCTTCCCAATCTCCAGCTCAACCTCCTCCAGCAACCCCTCCATCACCTGTTCGACGGCGCGGCCCCGCAGAGCGCTCTCAGGGCGGATGATAAGCCTATGAGCTAGGGTGGCCACAGCCAGCTCCTTCACGTCATCCGGCAGGACGAAGGACCGACCATGGAGGGCGGCCCAGGCCTGGGCGCTCTTGAATAGGGCGATAGAGCCTCTAGGGCTGGCGCCCAGGGCCAGGTCGGGGTGAGTGCGCGTGGCCTGGACCAGCCGGACAATATATTCGCGGACCGTGTCTTCAATGTGCACCTCCCAGATCTGTCGCTGCAGCTCAGGCAATCGATCCCCATCCACCACCTGGCCGATGGTCTCAATGGGATGGACCCGTTGCAGGTTGAGCAGCATCTGTCCCTCATCCTCGAAGCCTGGGTAGCCAATGCGCAGGCGGATGAGGAAGCGGTCCAGTTGTGCCTCCGGCAGAGGAAAGGTGCCCTCGTACTCGATGGGGTTCTGGGTAGCCAGCACCATGAAAGGATGGGAAAGAACATGGGTGACGCCATCAACGGTCACCTGGCGCTCGCCCATGCACTCCAGCAGCGCTGACTGGGTGCGAGGGGTGGCTCGGTTGATCTCATCGGCCAGGAGGATGTTCACGAAGGCGGGACCGGGACGGAACTCGAAATCACCCGTCTTCTGATTGAAGATCGATACACCGGTCACATCATTGGGCAGCAGATCGGGCGTGCACTGCAACCTCTTGAAGGTGCTGCCCAGTGAGATGGCGATGGCCCTGGCCAGCATGGTCTTGCCCACGCCGGGCACATCCTCAATGAGCACGTGCCCCTCGCACAGGAGGGCCACAACCGTCATCTCAATGGCTCTTCTCTTGCCCACGATTACCCGCCCCACGTTTTCTATGATCCGCTCAGTGTACTCGCGTACCTCCTCCATTCTCCCTCCTCGCGTCGCTGGCCGATACCAGGCGAACCACATCTATTTTATGAGCTTCCCCATCTTGGGGCAAGAAAACGCACAAAATCCCAACCTGAGACCGACCATTATGGCGAGCAGGAGGCTCAACCCCGCCAGGCACAACAGATCAGCCCGGCGCAGGCGCCGGGGGCGGTGCGTGGTTCGGGGATGACCCGGCCGGAAGCCTCGAGCGGCCAGGGCTAAGGTGAGAGTATCACTCAGACGCAAAGCGGCGATGATCAACGCCACCAGCGTGGGCACATGGGCGCGCAGCCGTTCGGGCAGAGAACCCTGCTCCGCCCTCCAACCTCGAGCCCGCTGGGCATCGGTGATGGTGCCATAGACGCTGTACAGCAGCGGCAGGTAGCGCAGAGCGATGGCCAGCGTGAGGCCCAACTCAAAGGGTATCCCCAGCTGCACCAGCCCCTGCACCAGCCGAGCTTGATCGGTGCTAACCAGGAGGACGAAAACCGCGAAGGCTAACCCATTCACCCGCAGCGCGTTAGCCAGCCCCTGCAGGAGACTAGGCAGCGTGATCCGCACGCGCCAGAGGGTCAACAACGTCGGCTGACCCGTGGGATAGAAGATGGGCCACAGCAGCAGAATTAGCAACGTCAGCGGCCACATCTGCCTCCACAGCCAACGGATGCGATCCGAGGGGATGCGAGCCGCTCGCAGCAGGAGGTGAACGACGACCAGATATCCGGCTAAGAGCGACAGGCGGCTGCTGAGAAAAAGCAGGGCGAAGCTAACCCCGACGAAGGCCAGCTTTGTGCGGGGATCCAGCCGGTGCAGCCACGAGCTCCGAGCCACGTACAGATCGAAGCGGTTGCTCATGAGCAAGCTCGCTCCTTCAAAGTGAGGGCCCGATATTCCCGATAAAACTCTTCCACGGTCAGGCTGTCCCCTCGCATCCCAAATGAGCGCAGCCGCTGAGCCAGTCGAGTGATAGGCGGTGGGCTCAGCGAGGCGCGGGACAGCATCTTTGGTTGAGCGAATATCTGACGCGGCGGCCCCTCGGTCAGTAACCGCCCCTCGTGGAGGACGAGCACCCATTCTGCCCGCTCAGCCACAAGCCGCATGTCATGAGTGATGAGCAGTATCGTGTGGCCCTCTTGATGAAGCTCGGCCAGGCGATCCAGAAGCGCCTGAGCAGCCCCCCAACCCAGCCCTGTGGTCGGCTCGTCCAGGATGAGGATGGGAGGGCGCAGGGCGAAGAGGGAGGCCACCGTGACCTGGCGGCGCAGGCCGTAGCCCAGCATAGCTGGCGGCCGATCGGCGTAGGGCTCCAGTCCGAAGAGGGCCAGCGCCTCCTCGATGCGCCGCTCGATCTCGGCGGAGAGGAAGCCCAGGTTGCGTAAGCCGAAGGCCAACTCCTCACGGACGGTGGGGGCGAAAATCTGATGGTCAGGATTCTGGAAGAGATAGCCCACGCTGTGGGCGATCTGACTCACCGGCTGTCCGGCGATATCCTGACCTAATATGCGCACCCGTCCCTCATCGGGGCGCAGCAGCCCGTTGCACATCTTGGCCAGTGTGGTCTTGCCCGATCCATTCTGCCCGATGAGGGCCACCCAGGTGCCGGTGGGGATGGTGCAGCTCACCTCCCGCAGGGCGGGTATGTCAGGATTATAGCGATAGGAACAGCGGTACAGCTCGATAGCCGGCTCAGCCACCCGTGTCCTCCCCCAGATCGCAGGCAGCCTCCTCCACGGTGAGCCAGGTGTAGCCGCTTTCCTCCCGCTCGTTGAAGTAGATGGCTAACTGACGCATCCGAGGAAGAGCCAGCCCCAAGTCTCGCAGCTTTTCAGCTTGGCCGAAAACTTCGGCTGGCTTCCCATTCAGCAGGATCTTCCCCTGACCCAGCACCGCCACTCGGTCGGCTAGCAGCGGTACCTTATCCACGTCCTGGGTGACCCACAGGATCGCCATCTGCGTCCTCTCGCGCAGGTGGCGCATCGCCTCCAGAACTGACCGCTTCCCCGCCGGGTCGAGGCTAGCTGTAGGCTCATCCAGCACCAGCACCTCCGGGCGCATGGCCAGTATAGCTGCCAACGCCACCCTCTGCTTCTGCCCGCCTGACAGCTCCAGAGGAGAGCGATGGCGGAGATCGGAGATGCCCATCGTCTTCAGCGCCTCATCGATTCGAGCCTCGATCTCTCCAGGGGGCAGGGCCAGGCTCTCCGGGCCAAAGGCCACCTCATCCTCCACCGTCATGTTGAAGAGCTGGCTCTTCGGGTCCTGGAAGACCAGGCCCACCCTTTGGCTCAGCTCACCGGGGTCCATTTCCCTGGTGTCGTGCTCCGCCACTCGCACCTCACCTCGGAAGGTGCCGCCGGTCAGGTGAGGGATGATGCCATTGAGGGTCAGGCACAGTGTGGACTTGCCCGCCCCGGTTGGGCCCAGCAGGGCCAGGCACTCACCCTGAGCCAGGGATAGCGAAACCCCCTTGAGGACGGGGATAGGTTCTGCTCCCACCTTCAAGGGGGGATAGGCGTAGTACAGGTTTTCGATGGAGACGATGGGTTTCAAATGCGCCTCGCAAGGGAGGGATGAGTAACGAGGGACGAGGAATGAGGGGACTCCTCGTTACTCGTTGACTCGTTACCCAAATTCTTGTGCGTGAGGGCCGAGGCGTCCCCGCCGAGGCTGTTTCGGTGGTTCGACTGTACCGGTGCCACAGGCTCGGATGACGGGGCGGGGACGCCCCTGAACCTCACACCCCATAGCTACTCCTACCCTGCCTGCGGCTGGGCCCACCTGATGATGGGAGGGTAGGCGCGCCGCACAGCCAGCACCAGAGGGATGGCGACGATGCCGCCGGCCACTACCTGGGGGATGTTGACAGTAAGTGCCTCCGTGCTCGCCGGACCAATTCCCATCCGGAACACGAATGTCTCGCCCAAGAAATAGAGGGCCAGCATCACGATAGCCCCTAAAGCCCAGGCCAGGATCATCCGGGCCACATTCTGACTCCGGCCTCCGATGTAGCCTGCAATGAGCCCCTCCAGCCCGTGGGCGAAGAAGGTGAGGGGGGCGTACATGGCGTAGCCGCCTACTACATCGGCCAATCCGGCCCCCACACCCCCAGCGATCAAGCCGATCCAAGGGCCGAAGGCGAAACCGGAGAAGAAGACGGCCACATCGGAGAAGTTGAAATACCCTCTGGTAGGGGCGAAGGGCACTCTGATCGCCAGGGTGAAAACGGCGACCAGGGCGATCATCACCCCAGTCAGGACGATCTGCCGAATTTCAAGATTTCGCATATTTTCTCTCCTTTACTCCAAATCACCTGGGTGTATTTCATTTGGGTTGGCGGGTGCCCAGGGTGGGCGCAAGGCCCACCCCTACCAACCTGTTTGAAACGCACCCAAATCACCTAACTCACACGGGACGACTGCATGTGCAAAGCGGAGACGCGCCGGTTTTACAAGCCTCGTGTTGCCAAAAGCTCCGATTCTGGGATCTCGCTGATATTGATACCCACCATGGGCTCACCCAGATTCTGGCTCACCTCCCCTAGGACCTCTGGATCGTCATAGTGAGCAACCGCTTCTACGATGGCTCGAGCCCGTCGGGGTGGATCACCGCTCTTGAAGATGCCGGAACCGACGAATACCCCATCCATTCCCAATTGCATCATCATTGCGGCATCAGCTGGAGTGGCTACGCCGCCAGCGGCGTAGTTAACCACTGGCAATCGCCCCAACTCCGCTACCTCCTTAACCAAAGCATACGGAGCATTGATCTGTTTGGCATAGTTCATCAATTCCTCCGGAGCCATGGTCGTCAGGCGACGGATCTCACCTAGCACGGCGCGAGCATGGCGTACAGCTTCCACCACATTGCCCGTGCCAGCCTCGCCCTTGGTGCGGATCATCGCCGCGCCCTCACCTATACGGCGCAGGGCCTCACCTAGGTCACGACAACCGCACACAAATGGCACCTTAAACCGGTGCTTATCCACATGGTGCTCCTCATCGGCTGGGGTGAGCACCTCGCTCTCGTCGATAAAATCCACCCTGAGCGCCTCTAGGATTTGAGCTTCCACGAAGTGTCCGATGCGGCATTTAGCCATCACAGGGATAGTCACCGCTTCCATGACCTCTACAATCTTCTCAGGCGGGGCCATGCGGGCCACCCCTCCTTGGGCCCGGATATCGGCTGGAACCCGTTCTAGAGCCATGACAGCGTAAGCCCCAGCCTCCTCGGCGATACGCGCCTCTTGACCCGAGGTGACATCCATGATCACCCCACCCTTAAGCTTCTGCGCTAGAGCGCGCTTCTCCATCTCAGTTTTGGCTTCTTTCTTCACGATGTTTCCTCCTATCGCAGTTAGAATCTGCATATGCTTCTCAGTCGTCCAACTCATACAGGATGATCATCGCCGCCACCAGCTCCATGCCCTTCTGCCTGTGCCTGATCACCTGTGCCTGATCAGGTGCAGGCAGGTGCAGGCAGGCACAGGTGCAGTGCGAACTCAAAGCGGCGGTGTCTGAGCACTCCCCGATAGACCGGGCCACTGAGGGACACGCGCGCCCCCAGCCACCTCCTCCCGCAACGCTTTCCCCAGCCGGCGAAGTCCCTCCTCGATAAGCTTCGGCTCATAAGCTGCGAAGTTGAGCCGCAGCGACGAGGAAGGTGAGACTTGAGGGAAGAAGACCGACCCCACCGCGAAGGCCACACCGTAGCCGATGGCGGTGAGATATAATTGGACGGCGGAGACATCGCTCTTCAGCGTGACCCAGAGGCACAGTCCCCCCTGGGGGATATTCCAACGCGCATCCGCCGACAAGTGACGGGCCAGGCCATCTAGCATAGCATTCCGCCGCGTTCTGTAGACCTGGCGCACTCGGGACAAATGGCGGTCAAGGTGACCAGCGGCCAGATATTCGGCTAAGGCCCGCTGCATGAGGGAGGAGGTAAACAGATCGGTCGACCGCTTGGCTGCGACGAGCCTCTCCCGAATCCTTCTGGGAGCTACCACATAACCCACCCTGATGCCTGGCAACAGGATCTTGGAAAAGGAGTTCAGGTAGATCACCTTCCTTTGCTGATCCAGGGCCTTCAGGGAAGGCAGGTCTTCGCCATCATATCTGAGTTCAGAGCAGACGGCATCCTCTAGGATTAGGAGATCATACTTCCCAGCCAGCTCTAGAAGCCTCTCCCGTCGGCGCTCACTCATAGTGATCCCGGTGGGATTATGGAAGGTCGGTATAGTATAGATGACCCTGGGATGATGCCGGCGGATAAATTCCTCCAGCATCTCCACTCGCATGCCTTCCTTATCCAGAGGCACGCCGATAACTCGGACCCCGTGGGACTGAAATACGTCCAACGCTCCAAGGTAAGTAGGGCTCTCAGTTATCACCCAATCCCCGGGCTCTGTTAACACCCGCGCTGCGAGGTCAAGCCCCTGCTGCGATCCTGAGGTGATGAGCACCTCACGGGATCTGACCTGGAGGCCCCTGGCCCGCAGGTGCTCGGCGATAATCCTTCGCAGGGGCTTGTATCCAGATGCTTCATCGTACTGCAGGGCCTCAGCGCCATCCTTCCGCAGCACTGTATTTATAGCTCGGCGGAGATCGCGCGCCGGCAGCAGATCAGTGGCCGGCGCGCCCATGGCGAAGGAGATAAGATTGGGCTGTTGGGACAGGTGCAGCATGTCGGCCAGCATGTTGCTGGCCGAGACCCCAGGGGAGCGCAGAAAGGTCGTCTGCCAGCTGAAAAGCTCGCTGGTGCATCCTCGCCCCATCTCGCCCCGTGGATCGCTCACGAAGGTCCCTCGCCCCACGTGAGCTCGCACCCATCCCTCGGCCTTCAACTCGTCATAGGCATTGACCACGGTGACCCGACTCACCCCCAGTTCCTCGGCCAGGCTGCGAGTGGAGGGCAACCTGGTCATCGGCGGGAGAGAACCTTGCTCGATCTGTTCCCGCAGATGTTCTTTGATCTGCAGATAGAGAGGAATGGCGGAGTCGGGTTTCAGGGAGATATTCATACTACCTTCTCCTCATCATTATAACAAAAAATGGCCCATTTGTATAGGGCCAATCCGCATCCAATTCTATCAGTCCAATTTGGAGGGTAATAGGTGAGGCACTTAGGGAACGAAGGCTCATTCCCCTCGTTACCCGTTGCCCACCTGTATAGGTTTCTGACCGATCAAGGTGATCCAATCACCATCTCGCTTGCGATCGCTGATGGTCAATCCCTGCGAGATGAAGGCTCTCCCCACTTCCTTGGCCTGCTCCTCGATGATACCCGCTGCCACCAACTTCCCCTCAGGGGCTAGGCGGTCCGCTAACCCTTCATCCAGCAGGGAGATGATAGTTTGGGCCAAAATGTTGACCAACATCAAATGCCAGCCGGATTTCAAGCCCTCCAAAGAGCCGCGCTCCACCTGCACGCGGTCGGCGACCTCATTGGCGACGACGTTGGCCCGCGCGGCTATGACCGCGGTTTGGTCAATATCCAAGGCCAGGACAGAGCGCGCGCCGAGCTTAGCCGCGGTGATAGCCAATATCCCCGAGCCAGTGCCCAGGTCTAGGACGCGCATCTCAGGCTGGATTAGCTCCTCCACAGCCAGTAGACACATGCGGGTGGTGGGGTGCAGCCCTGTGCCGAAAGCCATGGCTGGCTTCAACCCGATCACCACCTCATCGGATTGGGGAAAGTACTCCAGCCAGGGAGGGCGGATGACTAACCGTCGTCCGATATGCAGGACGGGAACGTTCTCTCTCCAGGCGGTGGCCCAGTCCTCGTAGGCGAGGAAACGAAGGGTAGGCTTGGACAGGGGATGGAGTTGGCTTAAGTGCCATAGCCCTTCCTCCAACCGTCTCCTGGCCTCACCCCTCTCCTCATCCACCGGCAAATAGGTCTTGACCGCAAGATCCTCGCTGTCAGGATTCCTATACACCACCGCCCCGCCGGTCCCATAGCGGTTGAAAAGCTCGCTGACCGCCTCAGCTCCCTCCCCATCAGTCTCCACCGTCATTTCGATCCAGCTTCTACCTGGCTCGGGCTCACCCTCCTCTACCACTTGAAGAGGTCCCCCAATCTATCTAGAAAGCCCTTCTCCTTTTGAGGGATCACCTCACTGTCCAGGGTCTTAGAAAGCTGCTCGAAGAGCTCCTTCTGCTCCTCTGTTAAATCGGTGGGGACGGCGACCTGAGTCACCACTATTTGATCTCCCCGGCCGTTGCGTCGCAGATATGGGACCCCCTTGCCTCGCAGCCGGAAGACGGTGCCCGTCTGAGTGCCGGTGGGGATGACCAGTTTCTCACTCCCATTTAAAGTTGGCACCGTCACCTCATCACCCAGCGCGGCCTGGGCCACGTTGATGCTCAGTTCCAGGATGATATCATTGTCCCGGCGTCGGAAATGGGGGTGCGGCCTCACATGTACTGCCACGTAGAGGTCGCCCGGAGGCCCGCCCTTCTCGCCCAACTCGCCCTGACCGGCTAGGCGGATACGCATTCCATCTTCCACACCTGCGGGGATGTCCACGGAGATCTCACGGCTCACCCGTACCTTCCCCTCACCGCCGCATCTGCGACAGGGGTTCTCAATGATTTCCCCCGTCCCTCCGCAGCGAGGGCAGGTAGTGACGCTGACGAAGGAGCCGAGGATTGATTGCCGGACATGCCGCACTTCGCCGGTACCGTTGCACTTGGGGCAGCGCACTGGATGAGTGCCCGGCTCAGCGCCGCTCCCCCCACATCGGGGACATGGCTCATAGCGCGGCACCTCGATCTCCTTCTCGCAGCCGAAGACCGCTTCCTCGAAAGTCAACTCCAGATCGTAGCGAAGATCGCTTCCTCGCCGGGGACGCCTCCGAGCCCTGGTACGCCCGAAGCCTCCCATGCCGAAGCCTCGAAACATCTCGTCGAAGATGTCACCGAAGCCAGTGAAATCAGAGGCGGGGGTGCCCTTCACCCCAGCGTGGCCGAAGCGGTCATAGCGAGCCCTCGTCTCCGAATCACTCAGCACCTGATAAGCCTCGTTGATCTCCTTGAAACGCTCCTCGGCATCGGGGCTATCATTCACATCAGGATGATACTTCCGGGCTAGCTGTCTATAGGCTCGTTTAATCTCCTCCTCGCTGGCTCCGCGTCCGACTCCCAGCACCTCATAGTAATCGCGCTTAGAGCTCATCTGCTCTCAGCTTCCCTTCTCAGCTGCCGATTCAAACCGATGGATTATTATACCACGCATACGGCCAACTAACAAGAGCAGATGACGAATCGCCTTCAAAGCGCCGACCGCAAGATCGCGCAGGCCCTGAGTCTCGGGGATTTATCGTTTGTGCCAGTGCCATCGTCGGGCTATAATTGAGGTATGTCATCTCCCGTGATTGCTTGAGCGTGCGTGAGAATCATCTCCTCACCCGGGTCTCTTAAACGACTGGAGGCTAATTATGTACACATCTTTTACAGCAAGGAACTTTCGGTGCTTTGAATATCTCACCGTCGAACCTTTAGAGCGAGTCAATCTCATTGCTGGGAAAAACAACATTGGCAAGACAGCTTTTCTCGAAGCGCTGTGGCTTCACCATGGGTATCATAACCCTACGCTAGGACCAAAAGTGGATGGGTTTCGGGGGCTTGAGCATTTCGTAAAAGATGAATTCTTGTGGGATCTATTCCAAAATTTCGACCACGAGAGAACGATTGAATTGTCAAGCCAAGACTCAGCTCATCAGTCTCGTTCTCTTCGCATTGAGATAAGTGAGCATCCAATGTCTCGTATTTCAGCGCCCAGTCGAGGGAGAGAGCTTCCGGCCACCGAGGCGATCAGCCAGGAGACGACAGAACCAGTGGGATCAGAGATTTCGCTTGACTACACAGATACTACTGGACGATCTGTCCAATCGCGAATTATTGTTGAAGAGGAGGAAATCGAATTCGAGCGTGCGCGCGGAGTCAAAGAGCCCTCAGCTATATTCCTGGCTGCGAGAAGACCTGGCGATCAGAAGCGACTCGCTGAACGTTTCGGAAATCTGGAGATTAAGAGAGAGCAAGGTAGGATCATTGAGCTTCTTCAGATTATCGAACCACGTCTGGAAGATCTAGCTGTGCTATACAGGGCTGGCGCGCCCATGACCTACGGTGACATTGGGATGGAGCAACTCGTGCCCCTGCCTCTGATGGGGGACGGTATGGGACGGCTGCTTAGGATCGCCTTGGCTATCCCAGAGGTTCAGGATGGCGTCCTGCTAGTTGATGAGGTTGAGAATGGCTTGCACTACACCGTTATGAGAAAGATTTGGGAGGCGATTGCCAACCTAGCTCGCGAGTACAACGTCCAAGTCTTCGCCACGACGCACAGCGAGGAATGCATTCGCGCTGCGCATCAAGCGTTCTCCACTGATGAGCAGTACGATTTTGCTTTACACCGTTTGGAGAGAGTTAAGGGTGCCATTCGTGCTGTTACCTATGACAAGGAGACGCTTGGGGCAGCGCTTGAGGCCGGCCTGGAGGTGCGGTGATGGACGCCCCAAGGCCGCTCAAGTCGATTGCTGAGCCCAAAGTGCTCATCGTCGAGGGGGAGGACGATAGGCGATTGTTCTCTGAACTGATCGCCCATCTCCACCTTTCAGAGATCGAGGTCAGGGCTATTGGCGGCAAGACAAAATTTCGCAGCAACGTAAAGGCACTGACGATAACTTCTGGCTTCGACAAAGTTTCCTCTGTGGGTGTGATCAGGGACGCGGACGAGGATCCTACCGCTGCTTTTCAGAGCGTCTGTGATGCCTTGCAGGATACCGGTTTACCCAGGCCAGAGGAGCCCCTGCAGCCTGTGGGAGATAGCCCGCAGGTCCTTGTAATGCTCCTGCCGGATGGAGAGACACCGGGAATGCTTGAGGATCTTTGTCTCCAATCGGTGAAAGAAGATCCAGCAACGCGCTGCGTTGACGAGTACTTCGAGTGTCTTCAGGATCAACTTAATGTATTGCCCCGCAATCTCTCGAAGGCCAGACTTCACGCGTTCCTGGCTTCCAGGGAGAGGCCAGATTTGCGCCTGGGAGAGGCAGCACAAAGGGGCTACTGGCTGTGGGACCACCCGGTGTTTGAGCAATCAAAGCGGTTTCTAAGGATGTTATGATGGACAAGAAAAGAATTGCTCCGCACGAACCGCAGGCAGCGTTGTTGTCGGCTGAAGATGTGGATAGGGACGTGGCTTCTCTGTCGGAGGCGTTGATAGAAGAACGGGCCAAACGCATCGCTCGCAATGTCCTCCTGCGCCCTGATGTGTGCCAGATTCTGAAGGCCCTTCTGGAAAGCGGCACTTGTGAGAATGAAGAGGAGGCTATCGCCAGAGGGCTCAAAACTCTCTTTGTCGCCCTATCACCTGCTTTGGAGGAAAGCCCGGACATAAAATGTCCGGGCTACAGAGCAGCGCCCCATCCAATGGGGCTTCGACTCTGCGAAAAGGGACATAAGCCCGATTCATCGGGCGCCGCTTCGTAGCTGGGCGACTTCATCGCCCAGCGATCGGTGGCTTTTTACACCTGTGCCTGATCAGGTGCAGGCAAAGGTTCGACGATGAAGAAATGGTCTCACCCAGGCGGAAAATTGCGAGAATTGGGGGCTGAGGCCCTCTCCGATGCGGAGCTCCTGGCTATCCTCATCTCCACGGGTATCAAAGGGAAACCAGCGAAGAAGATCGCCGAGGAGGTTCTGGAGCGATTCGGCTCTCTTTCTGAGATGGCCAACGTGCCGCTGGAGAGATTCCTAGACATCAAGGGGCTTTCCGACGTCAAGATCATCCGCATCGCCGCTGCCCTTGAGATCGCCCGCCACTTGTCGAAGGAGGCACTTCATGGCAAAGAAGAGTAAACTGCGCGAGAAGGGAACTCGCATGCCAGATATCCGCCAGGCAAAGTGGGAGCAGGTCGTTTCCGAGTACCTGGAGTCGGTGCGGTCGCAGGAGAGAGCCTGCCAAATCCCAGCGCTTCCTTCTGCTCCTCAATGAGCTGTTTGGAGTGCAGCCTGGCTTCATCGAAGATTACGTGGCCGGCATTGAAAAGTACGTGAAGGTCAAGCAGAAAGACCGCATCCTGAGAGGTCGGGTTGACGACTTGTTCGGCAACCTGGTTATCGAGTTCGAGCGCGATCTGAACAAGAAGCGAGCGGAGGCTGAAGAACAACTCCAAAGATACGTGGCCTGCCTCTTGGTCCCAGGAGGCGCCGGCTAAGCGAGCCCCATATCTCTGCATCGCCGCTGATGGCATTCGCTTCGTGGTCTACTCCCCCACCGTCGAGGAGCGCGATGAGCCGGAGATCCAACCCGCGGAGGTCCGATTAGAAATCGTGGAGGAGGTAGACCTGGCGGCTTTCGAGCCACGGGAGGTCTACTTCTGGCTGGACCGCTACTTCCTGCGCAAGGAGATCCTGGCCCCCACGACCGAAGCCATCGTCAAGGACTTTGGGCTCAGCAGCCACGCCTTCCATGCTGCAGGTCAAACCCTGCTCTCCAGGTGGAAGGAGCTTAAAAGCCAGCCCGATTTCGAGGTGGTTTACGAGAGCTGGGCCAAGTATCTGCTCATCGTTTACGGGACTTCCGTGGCCGACGAGGAGCTCTTCATCAGGCACACCTATCTCTCCACGCTGGCCAAGCTGATGGCCTGGCGCCGCCTCACGGGGGAGAGAGCCGCCCCTGACGATGACCAGATCCTCTCCCTGCTGGAAGGCCGGTTCTTCAAAGAGCACGGCATCGAGAACTTCCTGGAGGAGGATTTCTTCTCCTGGGTGGCGCGGGGGGACGCCAAGGCCGCCGGAGTGGAGACCGCCCGACAGCTGTTGAGCCTGCTGCAAAACTACAACCTGCGCGAGCTCTCCGAGGATGTGCTCAAATCCCTCTATCAGGAACTGGTGGACCCGGCGACCCGGCACGACCTGGGCGAATACTACACGCCCGATTGGCTGG
>JAYEMR010000069.1:11353-16089 GCA_034718215.1 Chloroflexota bacterium | reverse complement strand
AAGCAGTAGACTGCAATAATAAACAAATCCAGGTTAAACATTGGGATACCTCCTCTGTTGTTGAACTACAGGTTGTGTAAGCTCCAGAGGAGTATACCCAAGAGATGAAAAAGTTGCACATGGCGTAATAACACTTCCCCAGGGCAGCTAATCCTTTACGATGCCCCCAATTGTGGAGGCAATGTGATCGATACAGCCAATCAGACCTCGGGAGACTGGTTTGCCGGTGATTCCACGGACAGAAAAACGATGGAGCGAAAGGATCCCACTGCCTCAGGTGCAGATGGATCTAATTGGGCGACCAATGATCCTAGCGTAGCCAGAAATGGGCTCGATGCCGGTGAAAATCCAATCAATGGAACCCCCAAAGCAGATAACTCGGTCACAACCGTGTTAGGCCCTCCTTATTCTCCCTCCACCGTGACGGTCACGGTTGATTCAAGCACCATCTCCTGCTGCGTGACCACCACCGTCAGGGTCACGGTGACTGATGAGTATCGCAATGCCGTGACAGATACCACGCCGGTGACCCTCACGACTGACCTGACTGCAGAAATCTCCCCGTTGACCGACACGACAGAGAGTGGCCTAGTCACCGCCACCGTCCACGGGGACAAGGTGGGCCATGGCACCATCACGGCCACGACGACTGAGGACATCTCCGGGACGACATCTCTCACGGTCACCCACAGCACCCCGTGCACCCTGACGCTCACCGCGTCCCCGAAGGCCATCGTCGCCAATGGCGTTGATAGCGCTACTATCACGGCCGCGGTGATGGATGTCTGCAGCAACCCTGTGCCCAGCACGACTGTGTTCTTCACCACGAGCCTGGGCAGCATCGGCAGCCTCACAACAACCAGGACCACGGATGTCAACGGGAAAGCTGCTGCTGCCCTCACGGGGGCTGTGGCCGGCACAGCCATCATCACCGCCACCGCCGACTCAGCTTCCGGCACGACCACTGTCAACTTCACGGCGCTCCCTGTCCCAGTCGGCGGAGTGACCTACGCGGCGGAGGGTAGCCTAGTGCCCCGGATAGGTGTGGCAGCGTTAGCTGTACCAGTCCTCTTTAGAGCCGCCCTTCTGCTGTCGAGGCACAGGTCATGGCCGAGCGGATGGGGTGCCGGCGGGAGTAAGAAGGGAAAGGAAAGACCGCTATGAAACGCCTTACCATCAACACAATAATTCCGCTAGCGCTGGGATGCGGCCTGACACTGGCCCTGCTGTGGTTGCTGGGTGGTCCCCCTGTCACCGATGTGCTCGTCATAAGCGAAGCCAAAGGGCCAGAGCGCCAGCCCCTGTGGGCATCCGATAACATCATCACCGTGTGTCTGAGCGGTGGCTGCGACTACGATACCATCCAGGCTGCTGTGGACGCCGCCAGCGACGGCGATGAGATCCGCGTGGCAGGTGGAAATTACACCGACATCCACCAGCGAGCTGGCATTACCCAGGTGGTCTACATCAGCAAGACGGTGACCATTCGAGGCGGCTACACCGTCACCGACTGGGAGGCATTCAATCCGGATGCCAACCCCACCATCCTGGACGCTGAGGGACAGGGGCGCGTGCTGTACATCACCGGCGAAATCAGCCCCACGATCGAGGGATTGCACATCACCGGCGGGAATGCGGCCGGGCTGGGCGGTGGGCTTGGGACGACAACAGATGCCGGTGGCGGGGTGTACATCAACGCTGCTGCGGCCACTATCAGCGACTGCCAGGTGTTTAGCAGCACCGCTGACTGGGGAGGTGGACTCTACCTGTATCAAAGCGACGCGGTGCTCAACCGAAACATCGTCACGACGAATACCGCCGACTACGGCGGCGGGCTGTATCTGGCCCTCAGCGCCGCCTCCCTGAGTGACAACGAGGTGGCTGACAACCAGGCCCCCACCTCAGGCGGTGGTCTGTACCTGCTGTATGGAGCCCCCACGTTGATTGGCAACACCGTCATCAGCAGCACCGCCGACTGGGGCGGTGGATTGTACCTGTACCAAAGCGATGCCACGCTCAGCGGAAACACTGTCACCACCAACACCGCCAAATGGCTCGGCGGAGGGATTCGCGTGGCTCTCGGCGCGCCAATGCTGACCGGAAACACTGTCACCACCAACACCGCTACCTATGGTGGCGGGCTGTACTTGGAAGAGAGCGAGGCCACGCTCGAGGGGAACACAGTCTCTGGCAACACCGCCGCCTACGGTGGTGGGGTGTACCTGCGACATAGCGGCGCCGCGTTCAGCGGAAACATGATTCTGAGTAACACGGCCGACTCCCTCGGCGGCGGGCTGTGCCTGCACGAAAGCGAGGCCACGCTCAACGGAAACACCGTCGCCGCCAACACTGCCAACTATGGCGGCGGGCTATACCTGCAAGAAAGCGACGCCTCGCTCAGCGGAAACACTCTCAGCGCCAACACTGCCAATTATGGCGGCGGGCTGTGCCTGGTCGGCAATGAACCCACGCTGACCAATACGGTCGTGGCCGATAATCAGGCCCACGAGTCAGGCAGCGGCCTGATCATGTGGGACGGGTGGCCACAGCTGTTGCATACCACCCTCGCCCGTAACACCGACGGCGATGGCAGCGGGATCTACGTCGCTTCTGGCAGCATCGCCCTCACCAACACCATCTTGGTCAGCCACACCGTGGGCGTCTGCGTCGCCAGCGGTACAACGGCCACGCTGGAAAGCACTCTGTGGTGGGCCAACGATGACAATTGGGATGGCGAGGGCACCATTAATCACTCAGGTAACCACACTGGAGACCCGGCCTTTGTAGCCCCGGACACCGACAACTATCACATCCAGTGGGCTTCGGCGGCCATTGACGCCGGGGTGGATGCTGGGGTGACAATGGACATAGACGGCCAGCCCCGGCCTATCCCACTGGGAGGGGGTTTCGACCTGGGCGCGGACGAGTGGACCAGGCCGGACTTCTCCTCTTCCCGCAAGACGGTCAGCCCGGAGCAGGCTGACGTGGGGAATGTGCTGACCTATACAGCCGTACTCCTTAACAGTGGCTTTCCGAGCTCCACGAACTTCCACAGCAGCTCCCCGAGCTTCACAAGCACGCTTTTCTTCGATGCCATTCCCACTCACCACCTACATCTCGGGCAGTGCCCAGGAGACGTCGGGGGACCTCACCGACGCGAGCGGAATCCACTGGACGGGCACCGTCACGCCCACTCAGGCGGTCACTATCACCTACCGCGTCACCGTCAATGAGAGGACTCTCATCGAGAATACGGCCGTTGTCACCGACCAGTACGGCACTGTCACGACTCTGACGGCGTGGGTGAACGCCTGGCGGCTGTACCTGCCGATGGTGCTGAGGTAAGCTTAGAGATCAGAGACCAGGTTTCTCCCAGCCACTATTATCATCTATACACTTTGTCGGAATCGAGCCTTCAGGCGGGTTTGTTGCCTGTCTGTCAGGCAGGAGAGCTTCTACTCTAATCTGTCCAGCTAAAGCTTCTACTCCAATCAGGTTCCATTTTTTTCTGTGACGAGAACCGTTGACATTTTGCCGGAATCGAGCCTTCAGGCGGGAAAGCAACCCCACCAGCCAGGCACTACTTCCGGTCTGACGTGATTGACAGGTTCCTCCATCAAGGGAGCGAAAGTGTCCAAAGACGAAGCCAGGCTGATCCGGCGGGCGAAGGAGGGGGACCCAGCTGCCTTCGCTGAGATCTACGATCGGCATCAGCCGGCTATCTACCGCTACATCTTCTACCGGGTGGACAACGTGGCCACCGCCGAGGAGCTGGCCAGCGAGGTTTTCGTGCGCCTGGTAGACAGCATCGAAGACTTCACCTATCATGGCCGTCCGCTGCTGGCCTGGCTCTACACCATCGCCCACAACCTCGTCACGGATCACTATCGGAGCACTGGAAGGGCCACGATGGTTCCCCTGAAGGGTAAGCTGGTGTCCAACATCTCTAATCCAGAGGATGTAGCTGAGAACGCTTTTGTCCAGCGAAGGCTCGCGGCCGCGATTGACCAACTCACGGAGGGCCAGCGCCATGTTATCCTCTTGAAGTTTTTCGAGGGATTAGATAACAAGACCGTGGCTCGAATATTGGATAAATCCTACGGCGCAGTCAAGTCGCTGCAGCACCGGGGCCTGGCCGCCCTGCGAAGGATTCTCGAATCAGATGAGTGGTGAAGAGAACGCCCCTGCCCTCAAGCCACTATTTCACGGGGCAGGCCGTATCTCTGCGCTCTTCCCTTCGTTATTAAGGATGAGGAGGTGTTTAAGAGCTTTCATTCCTCCCCGGCAGCTCCGCTGCTTTCCCCTCCTCTCTCCCAAAGTTGGGAGAGAGGAGGGGGTAGGGGGTGGAGTGAGGGCTATAGAAGCGGAAGGGATGATGAAGAAAACTTTTCCGCGAATACGCGGTACTTCACGAGCGATCCAAGAGCGAGCACGGCAATTGCGGAGAGAAATGACACCCGCGGAGCGGATTTTGTGGGATCGCTTGCGGAACAGACAATTTCTAGGGCTGAAGTTCCGCCGGCAGCATCCATTGGGGCGTTTCATCGCGGACTTCTATTGCGCGGAACATCGCCTGGTCATCGAGTTAGATGGCGACATTCACCGCGATCATCGGGAATATGACCAGGTTCGTACGGAAGTGTTACAGGACCACGGCTACCAGGTGCTGCGCTTTTCAAATGACGCGGTGCTCCAATTCCCTGATGAGGTTCTGGGGACGATAGCGGCAGCAGTAG
>JAYEMR010000069.1:0-11253 GCA_034718215.1 Chloroflexota bacterium | reverse complement strand
CATCGGGAATATGACCAGGTTCGTACGGAAGTGTTACAGGACCACGGCTACCAGGTGCTGCGCTTTTCAAATGACGCGGTGCTCCAATTCCCTGATGAGGTTCTGGGGACGATAGCGGCAGCAGTAGAAGGGTAGGCAGATCTGTTAAAGCCCTCACTCCTCCCCGGCAGCTCCCCTGCCTTCCCCTCCTCTCTCCCAAAGTTGGGAGAGAGGAGGGGGTAGGGGGTGGAGTGAGGGCCAGGGAAGGGGTTGGGGATGGGTTAGGGCCAGGCGAGGGCCCATTGAGGATTTTCTCGTTAAGGTATTGGTATGATGAAGCGGAAACTGAGCGACATGCTAGATGAATGCTTGATGCTCCTGGAGGAGGGCCAGGTTACCCTCGAGGAATGCCTGGCTCGCTACCCCCAGTATGCCGACGATCTGCGCCCCCTCTTGGAGATCGCCCTGGAGATGCGCCGCATGGCTCAGCTGACCTCCAGCCCGGCCGCCTTCGCCTCGGGAAAACGCCGCATGCTGCAAGCCCTGGCCGAGAAGAAGCACCGTCAGCTCTGTGAAATAACATCTCCTAGGGAGGATATTTCACCTGTACCCGATCAGGTGCGGGAACAGGGCCAGCCCAGCCCACTCCCTCGCCGCAGGGGGTGGATCGCCGCCCTGTTTGGTGAAAGAGGGGGGAAGCCCGCCCGCAGGCGTGTCCCTGCCTTCCGAGTGGCCCTGGCAGCTGTCTTGGTGCTCGTCCTTCTCGTCAGCGGCACCCTGTATCTCCGCTCCTGGCTGGGGACGACTATCGCCCGGATGGTCACGCTGGAGGCGATGAGCGGCGTGGTGGAGGTGCGGCCCGCCGAGGGGGAGACCTGGCTGCCAGCCTCACCTGCCCAGCGGTTGGAGGGGGGGGACTGCGTCCGCACTGGCCCCCTTTCCGCGGCCACTCTGGTTTTCTTCGATGGCAGCACGACCGAGCTGGAGGCCGAGACGGAGGTCACCATCGCTCAGATGATCTCCCGACGGGATGGCCGCGGCAGGGTCGTCATCCTTTATCAGTGGGTGGGGCGGAGCCATCACCGCGTCGAGCGGCTGCCCAATCGTGCCTCTCGCTTCGAGATCGAGACCCCTGCGACGGTCGCGGTGGTGCGCGGGACCGAGTTCTCAGTCGCCGTAAAGGCCAACGGCGCGACGCAGGTGGAGGTATGGGAGGGGTTCGTTGAGGTCACAGCGCGAGAGAAGAGCGTCCAGGTCCAGTCTGGAGAGATGACCCACGTGCTCCCGGACCTGCCGCCCGCTCAGCCGGTTCCAGCGCCTACTCGGGTGTCCAAGCCGACGCCGACATCGCTCGTGCCTACCGTGAGGGGGCCGAGGGAACGCCGACGCCAACCCTCTGGATCGGGGACATCTCGGAGCCGACGGCTCAGGGCGAAGCCGAGGGGTCACAGCCCACCAGGACGCCCAAGCCGACCAGCACGCCGCGACCTCCCGAACGAGCGGAAGAGGTGAAGGATTTCCCGGTGCCTCCCACACCGACGCACACGCCTGAGCCATCGGCGACGCCCACGGCGACCGGGACACCGACAGGGACGCCCGCGCCTCCTCCGACGCTTGCACCACCGCCGACGGAGCCCCTGCCAACCGGGACACCGGAGCCGCCTCCGACGCTTCCGCTACCGCCGACGGAACCATCGCCGCCCACGCCGACCGAGACGCCCGCGCCGCCCCCGACGCCTCCGCCACCGCCGACGGAGCCCATCGAGGCCCCGTGGCCGCAGGAGCCGACCAAGACGCCGACTAATGGCTGACGAAGCAAGAGGATTTGTCCAACAAGTTGGGAGATTTGACATCTGGAGGATTCTGGACGACCTGGATTCCTATATTCAAAAGATCAAAGTTTGGGAAAACATTTGACATCTGGAGAACTTTGTTGTAGAATATAAACGGTTTTGAGATGGGGGGCAAACCCGAAAGAGGAAGCAGAGGCGAAGATATGAGTGAGAAGACGACGAAAATAATCTTAATAGCCATACCCATCGCTGGAGTGATAGCCATGATACTTATAGCTCGATGGGCTTTGTCAAATCCGTCTCCAACTTTGGAGACGCTCATCACAGTGGACGTAGAAATGGGGGTAGCCACGCTTGTAGGCTTGTTTGAACTTGGCTTTGTACTTCACTCCGCTGTTAATGGTGTAAAAGATAGCATCAATGAGAATACGCGCCGGATCATCGAGAATAACAACGAGAACTCGCGTAGGATCATCGAGGCTATAGAAGGCCAGAGGAGATGAGGAGCCGAAGTTGAGCAATAGAGAGGGTTGAAGGCAGTTTTTGGGATTTGACTTGGGGAAGAATTTATGATATAATCCTTATTAGTTTTTAAGAGCGGCTGTTTGGGAATGGAGATGAATATGGCACGAGTCAGAGGGAATATTGATATCAATGGGCGGAAGTGTTGGACGTTATTTGACACGGGCTCTCGTAACACCTATATCGCAAGAGAGGCGGTGGGTTCCCTTCCCTCGTGGGATATACCCACTCCTGAGAAGGTTGCCATAGGAGGGGAAACTTATACAATAAGGCGAGAGTGCACGTTGATGGGGAAAGTCGAGGGATATTGGGTGAGGACTCGTGCCCGAATTCTTGAGGACATCGGTTATGATGAGGAGGGGAGAAGGCTTGAGGTTATCTTCGGAGCACTAGCAATGGAGGAGTGGGGAATCTATCCCATACCCGAAGAGGAAAGGCTCGATCTGAGCCATTATCCAAAGGAGTTCGTAGAATACTGGGCTTTGTAACCTTAAAATCTGACCTCATCCCGCTACAGGCCGTATCTCTTGGGCGGTTTGTTCGTTATACAATGTGAGTTGGTACATGTAGCGTAAGCCCTTTCTAACTACGCCAGACCTCTGCTTTGGAAGTCCTGGATTGGGACTTGACAGGGTGAGAAGTTTGTGCTATAATTTTGGCAAGTCGGCGCTGAAAAGCGCCTTGCAAAATAACCTCAAACATCCAAAGGGTGAAAGGAGAATAAGGTGAAAGGGAAATAAGATGAACTTCTTAGAGATTCTGTCAGCGGTAAAGGAGGTGGGTCTCCCGGTACTGCTTATCCTAGTACTTATCTGGTTGGGCTTTCAACTTGAGCGGATTGGATCAGAACTCAATGATCTCCATCAGGAGATTGGAGGAGTCGGTAATGATCTCCGTGAGGAGATCGGTGAAGCCAACAAGACGCTAAACAAGTTACTAGGTGTAACGGAGACCTTAGTTAAAACCATACCCTAGTACTTAGTACAAGGAGGAAGAAATGTCTATCAAACCACTGTTCTCTCGACAAAGCCGCAAGACTCAATCTATCAGAAAGGAAAGGATTAAAATGAGAGCAATTGCAAGCAAGTTCGGAAGAGCGCTGATGGTGCTGGCTATGATGCTGAGCTTTAGCTTGGTGGCGGCGGTGCCGGCAGCAGGTCAAACGTCGGGAACTATCAGCCTGGACGCTGACTGGTATAAGACCGGCGATACGGTGACGGTGACCATCGAGGATGCTGACCTTGATGTCCTTGAATCTGAAAGCCCGGAGGAAAGCAGCACAACTCCAGACGGCGCAGTAACCGTATTTCAATAGCTGATCGTCCAAGGGGATCTTGAGAACGGAACGCCCATTGAGTTCTACGTCGATAGCGTGAGGGCGGAATGCTACGATCCCGAGGCTGGAGAATGGATGGATACCTACGCATTTAAGTCTGGCGAGGTTACCGAGCTCAACCTCAGAGCAGCAGGCCCCACGCCGACCCCTACCGCAACGCGTGGGCCCGGCACTCCCAGCCCCACTCCGACCACCACCGCAACACCCCGGACGCCCACTCCTACTCCCACGCCGACTTCTACCCCAACTCCTGGGCCCACTGCTACCCCGACCCAAACGCCCACATCCGGCCCCTCACCGACGCCAACCTCGACCCCCACCTCTGGCCCTACACTGACTCCAACTGCAACATCCAAGCCTCCGACCCCTGGTGGCCCCACGCTGACCCCCACTTCAACATCTCATCCCTCCACTGCTGAGCCCACGGCAACTTCCACCTCGCTGCCTGCCGGCTTTACCCCCAGCCCCACCCTCATTCAGGCGACCCAGCCTTCCCCTACCATGACGGTGATTCCTACCTCGAGGCCTAAGCTTGCTCCTCCAACATCCACCCCATCCCCTTCTTCGCCTGAGGAAGAATCGGGAGGAAGTCCAGCTTTACTGCTCACAGCTATAGGAGTGACTGTGCTTGCAGGTATCGGTCTGGGGGTGTTACTAAAGAGGCGCCGGCTCAAGGGCTAAGGAGCACAACGATGGACAGATGGAGATATCTGCTTAAGTCGTTCCTGAGCGCAGCTTTACTCTTGTTCCTGCTGACTGCTGTCGCAGCAGCTGTCAATGGCCAGCCTCAAATCCCGATGCTCCCCTAGGGTATTGTATACATCAATGGAGAGCCGGTGGAGGATGGCACCTTGGTGGAGGCCAGGATAGAGGGCGAGGTGGTTGACGATGGGTATACTTATACCGAGGATGGGGAGAAGGGACACTATGCTCTGAGCGTCGAGGGCGAAAGTGGCGAGGAAGTCCACTTCTTCGTCCTGGGCATAGAGGCTGAGGAAAGCCCTAGGAGTTGAACAGGGGGAACTTATCACCTCGATCTGCACATCGGCAGGCCTCACCTCGAGGTGGAGTTAACCGCGCCTGAGATTGTTGCTATGGACACTCTGTTTGGCACTTCAGCCACGGTTTCTAACACTGGAGCAGCGGATGCCATAAGTGTCACCCTCACCTTGAGTGTGACAGGCAGCGTCTCTCTGCTTGGGGATGCTGAAAGAGCCATCGGCGATCTCAATGCCGAAGCAACCTCGGATCCTGTGACCTGGACGCTGCACTGCAATAGCCCAGAGGCTGCTGAGGTAGAAGCAAGGCCAGCGGGGATAGAGGTCAACACCAGCATTCCTATACCGGCGGCAGAAAAGCCCGATTCACCTGTGCCTGCCCGCACCTGCGCGGGTACAGGTGATCAGGTGCAGGCATCGGGCGCTGCTCAGTAGCTGGGCGACTTCATCGCCCAGTGTTTACGTTGACTCCAAGATACCCCGATAGATGTGCACTCGGGCGCTGACGGACAGCCGCTCCAGTGTGTCGTAGGCGTCGTCCAGGTCGCGCCCGGCCACCACAATGCCATGGTGGGGAAGCATCACCGCCCACGCGAAATCGCACCCCGCCCCTTGATCCTCCAGCATCTGCTGCATGCGCTGGCCGGTCTCTCCGGCGGCGAAACCCAGGGCCAAGTTGGGATAGCCCAGTGTCCCCAGTACCATGCTCACGTCGGTGCCTTTGCCGCCCATAGCCAGCGTTGAACCGGCGGCCCGGATGGTCTGGCCCCACTCGAATCGCTCCAGGAAGATCGCTCGATCCAGGCCAGTGTTGGGGGTCAGGGTCACGATCACGATGCGGTTTTATCCCACATGCGTCGCAGAAACTCCAGCGCAGGGCCGCACTGGGCGCCTATGTCCTCCCAGCGACATTCGATGGAGATATGGGCATCATAGCCGATCCGACGCAGGGCCGAAAAGAACTCCGTGTAGGGGTAGGAGCCCGTGCCTGGGGGCCAGCGGTCGGTGTCAGCCACATGGACATGAGCCAGTTGTTCGCCGGCGGCGATCAAGTGCTCCATCGGCTCCTCCTCGCGGACCATGTGGTACAGGTCGGCCAGCGCCCTAACTTGGGGGTGACCGGCCTCCTGAGCCAACCGCACCGCCTCGCTGACCTTGTTGATCACATTGGACTCGCTGCGGTTCAGAGGCTCGATAGATACCCTCATCCCTACTCGGCTCGCCTCCTCTCCCACCCTGCGCAAGAAGCCAATAAGCTGCTGCCAAGCCTTCCCGCGTGGGAAGCCCTCAGGGATATTCCTGGCCCCGCTGCTTCCGAAGACGATCACCTGCCCACCCAGCTCCGCCGCCCGCTCGAAGGCCACGGTGAGATAGCGCCCGATCCGCTCCTCGTCCACCACCGGGCCGGTGACCTTGAGATCGCCGGGTAGAAAAGTGTTGAATGCCTCAGGGGGCAGAGGCAGGGCCTCGATTTGGCGTCGCAGCGTTTTCCAGTCGGCGTCATCCATCTCCGGCTGGAGATGCCGGGAGACAGATAGCTCAATGTAGTCGTAGCCGGCCTGAACGAGCACATCGCCCATCTCCGGGCCGGCGCAACAGCCAAAGCGCATGTTTTACATCTCCTTTCTTGCTTCGTTGTTTGTTTCAACCCTCACCCGGCCTTCGGGCCGGGTGCGAAAAGTGCTTGTTACACCCTTCATTCCTGCCTTCAGGCTCACTCCAGATATCCTTGCACCTTCATCAGCTCCGCGTCGAGGATCGCGGTTCCCGCTGCGCCGCGTATCGTGTTGTGTACCAGGGCCAGGAACTTCCAGCCCAGAATGGGGCAGGATCGCAGGTGGCCCACGGTCACCGCCATACCTCCTCCCGCGTCGCGGTCCAGCCTCGGCTGCGGACGGTCCCTCTCCTGGCGCACTATGATGGGCTGCTCCGGCGCGCTGGGCAGCTCCAGCTCCTGAGGCAGGCCCCGGAATGTCTCCCAGGCCTCAATGATCTCCTCGGCGCTGGCCTCCCGCCTCAGCCGGACGGAGGTGGCTGCCAGGTGACCGTCTCGGACATTCACCCGGTTGCACTGGGCGCTGATGGCGAACTCCGCCGGGTGTATCTCCTCCCCTTCGAGCTGCCCCAGGATCTTGAGCGGCTCGGTCTCCATCTTCTCCTCTTCGCCGCTGATGTAGGGCACGACGTTGTCCACGATGTCGAAGCCTGACACGCCTGGGTAGCCCGCCCCAGACAGCCCCTGCATAGTGGTCACCATCACCTCCTCCACCCCGAACCGGTCGTGCAGCGGCTTGAGGGCCATAGCCAGGCCGATGGTCGAGCAGTTGGGATCGTTGACGATGAATCCGCTGTCCCATCCACGTTGGCGGCGCTGGGCATGGATCAGGGCCAGATGACCGGGGTTCACCTCGGTGATCAGCAGCGGCACGTTGGCGTCCATGCGGTGGCTGGAGGCCTTGCTGAAGACGGCGAACCCCGCTGCTGCCAACTCCTCCTCGATGGGACCAGCCACCGAGCCGGGGAGGGCGGAGAATACAACGCGGCAGTCTATGTCCGGCGTCGTGGACTGGACGATCTCCTCCCGCAAGGCGGGCGGCATCTCACCGGGCACGACCCAGGTGCAGGCTTCCCCGTAGGGCCTGCCCGCCGACCGCTCAGAGCCGGTCAGCGCAGTTATCTCGAACCAGGGATGGCCCTGCAGAAGGCGCACGAACTGCTGGCCGACCATGCCGGTGGCGCCTACGATACCAACTGAAATCTTGGCACCCATAGTTTACCCTTTCTCTATGATGTCTAGGATGTCACCCAACACGCCGGCGGCGGTAACCTCTGGCCCGGCACCCGGGCCAGCGATGGTGAGAGGCGTCTCATCGTACCGGGCAGTGTGAAACACCACCATGTTCTCCGGGCCTTGAAGGACGCCAAAGCGGCCCTGTTGAGGCACTTTCGTCAGGCCGACCCGACAGGTGCCGTCGGACACCCGGGCCACATAGCGCAGGATCTTCCCCTCGGCCTGAGCCTCCGCCAGCCCTTCGCTGTATTCCCCGTCCAATTCCGCGATGCGGCCCATGAAATCCTCAACCGGCAGATCCGCCATCTCCCCTGGGAAGAGGGGCTCGACGGCCACCTGGGACAGCTTCAGCTCATATCCGATCCGCCGGGCTAGGATGAGCGCTTTGCGGGCCACATCGGCACCTGATAGATCCTCGCGGGGATCGGGCTCGGTGTAGCCCCGCTGCCAGGCCTCCCGCACCGCCGCCGAGAAGGTCGCCCCCTCCTCCATTTGAGAGAATAGGTAGCCCAGCGTGCCGGAGAAGCAGCCTTCGATGGAATAGATCCCATCGCCGGTGGCCAGCAGGCTCTCCAGCGTGCGGATCACCGGCAGGCCCGCTCCCACCGTGACCTCGTGACGCAATGCCCCTAGCGCCGGCTTTGTCAGGGCCTTGTAGTCAGTCAGCGACCCTACCAGGGGCAGTTTGTTGGCCAGGACCGCATGTACACCTTGCCGTCGGGCCTCGATCAGGAGCGGCGTCATCTCCGGTGAGGCGGTGCAATCGATCAGCACCGCTGGGCCTTTCAACTCTGCTGCTTCATGGATAGGAGATACCTCGCCGTGGTCGCGTCCCAGCGGATGGCAGCTCAATTCCTCACCCCTCTCCTTGGCCGCCAGGAGCTCGGCCAGCGCCTCATCGGAGAGCCCCTCCGGAGCCCAGATCAGCCCACTGGAATCGGCTAGGCCAATGTAGTGCAGGCCAAGCCCCTCGGCGTGGGCCAGCGCCAATCGTACCAGTGCTTGCCCCACTCTCCCCATCCCATACTGTAGCAGGTGCGTGGTTTGCTCAGCCATTGCCTAATCCAGCTCCTCGCAGATGCAGCGCGCTGACGTGCCGCCGTAGTCGGTCACATTTTGCCCTATGATAGCAGGATCCAAGGGAAGGGCAAATGAGCGATAGAAAAGGCCACCAGGGCGTTGGTATCCTGGTGGCCTTTTGAGGCTTGTGATCGGTCTCAGAAGGTAGTGAAGTCTCTAGCGACGATCAAACCAAGGGGAAGTAATCATAGCTGTCGCCGAAGCTTGCAGTTCTTCCAACTAGTCATAGATAGCCGTGAGAGTGTAAGGATTACAGTTGTCATGGTCGCCGGACGATTTCACGACTACTACGTACTCGCCCTTGCGAGTTGGATTCCAGACAAGGCTCTCATCACCACCGGGTGTCGGGTCGTCAGATCCCTCCCAATCGCTGAATCCAGGGCCCCAAAGGAAGAGATCATAGTTTACCACATCAGGCACGATGAGATCGATGGTAATCGTGTCCAAATGAGCGATCTCGAAGCAGTAGTAGTCATACTCTTTGCCTATAGGTTCCTTCTGCTGGATGTGCTCCTCGCATATATAGGAGTAAAGTGGTTGGTTAGACTCAAGACGAAACTTGCATCTCTCCCCCCAATCGTCGTTAGTCTCGTATATGTCCTTGCAGGGACAGATCTCTGTTTCTGTTGTGAAGTCCCAGCACCCTTCCTCTGGCCCTCTGGTCTCCTCCCCACCGTCGTCGTGGGCCAGGACGTACCAGTAGTAGGTGGTATCGTAGTCCAGCGTGCCCGGATCGCACTCAGGGGTGGGCACATCGTCGCAGATGAGATCAGGCGGAGGGCAGCTGGTGCCGAAGTAGACATCGTAGGTCACCGCGTCTCCAGGGTCAGGGTCACCACCAGTCCAGCTCAGATCAACATCGATCGGCTGACCCGTGGCATCAGAAGCAGGTATGGGGGTAGAGGGCGTGTAAGGTGGATGGTTGGGTTTAAGAACCAGTGGGAGGTAGATTGATATGGGGGGGACCGTCACACCGCAGTCAGCCTCCAGACCTGCGTAGCTCACCCTCTGGGTCCAGTTGCCCACACAGCAAGCGTAGTAGACGTTGTCGGTGAAGTATCCACACGGGTCCGTGGTACCGAACTGGGCATCAGCGGTCACATCCCACGGGTTATCCTCGGAGTCGAAGGCCGTTGCAGTGTAGACTTGCGTGTACTCTGCCTTGATGGTGGTGTCCCTTGGCGCGATCTCGATCCGCACCGGGTCACCATGGATGACGGTGACATCAGCCGTGGCCGTCAGGCTCTCATAGGAGGCGCTCTGGATCCAGTCACCGACCTGACCAGCGGTGTAGACGTTGGCCTCGAAGGCGCCCCTGGGATCGGTGGTGGAGAAAAGGCTTCCCACTGTGACATCCCAGGGATTATCATGCTGATCGAAAGCTGTGACGGTGTAGGTCTGAGTGTACTCGGCCGCAACCGTCGCCATCACAGGGGTCAGCTCAGTTCTCACTGGGGCCCCATGCGAGAAGGAAACGGTCTTCGTGTCGGTCACCGAGTCCGCCATGGCTTGAACAGTGACAATGCCCACAGCCTCCGAGCTGATAGTGGTTGTGGCCTGGCCCTGGGCATTCGTGGTGTCGGTGGTAGGTGTAACCGTGCCAGAGGTGACGCTGAAGGTGACGGTCTCCCCAGGCACAGGGTTGCTGTACTGATCTACCACCCTGGCTGTCAGCGTCGAACTCACATCTACCGTTGGGTCGTACGGATCAGCGGTGAGGGTCACCGTACTGGGGGCACCAACGGAGAAGTTGACAGTCTCAGTAGCTGTCACAGGATCGGCGCTGGCTTCTACTGCGACAGTACCCGGGACCGTTGAGCTAAGCGTAGCGGTAGCTTGGCCTGAAGCATCGGTCGTGGCTGTGATAGGAGTCACTTTCCCAATACCAGAGGCGATGGTGAAGGTCACCGTCTTGCTTCTGATCGGCTTTTCATCCTGTCTTACCGTCGCCGTCAGCACCGGATAGTAGTCCACCGTTGGGGTGGTCGTCATCACCTCCAAGGTCACCGTAGTGGGTTCCTGGCTCACTTGCAAGAGGTACGTGATATCACAACCGCCTACGATTGAAATAAGGGGCGATACCTTTATCACATATGTCGCATCCGAGTTGGCTTTCCAGTCGATCCTGGAAGCCGGAATGTTTTGGGGGTCATCGTCATTGCGGTGTAATTCATCTAGGGTCACGGTATACAGGGAAAGCTTTGTATCATTGCCTCCTCGGTCAGCCTGTTCACAGGGTCTTTCTCCAGGGCCTGGAAGATGATCTCCTCGACCACAGCGGGAACCTCGTAGTTGAAGTCGGTCAAGGGAATGGGCGGATCCTCGAGGATGGCTGATTTGATGCCCTCCTCAATTCATGAGGGACAAGGCATCTTCCCACCGAGGGCACATAAACGCCTACGACGAGGTGGCATGCTGCCTGTAGAGCTGATAGGCATCGCCCACTGTCTCTATCTCCCACGCTGATTCAACCGGGATCTCGACTCCCATCTCCTCCATGCGCAGCATAATCTCCACCTGCTTGATCGAGTCGGCGAGCAAATCATCGACAAATGAGGCCTCGCGGACAACCTTATCCTTCTCCACCTGAAGCTCTTTGGCGATGATGTCTCTGAAAGTTTCAAAAGGTATCGGATTCTCGCCCGATGTTTCCGTCATTGTGCTGATTTCCCCTTTCTTCTTGTAGCGCCTTGGTGCGTAGCTTGAACTTCTGGGGCTTGCCTGCCTCCGATCGAGGGAAGTCGGCCACGAAGC
>JAYEMR010000068.1:0-3166 GCA_034718215.1 Chloroflexota bacterium | reverse complement strand
TATCATGGCCAGCTCGTGGGCCGGGAAGCCGATCCGCTGCAGAGGACGCAGCAGGCTCTCGACGCCGTGGGCCAGCTCGGTGGTAGAGGTGGAGAAGGTGAGCAGGTTTGTAAGCAGGATAAGATGGAAAAAGCGAAGCGCCGAAACCACCACCAGGCGTAGAGTGCAGTCGGTGAGGTGAATGAAACTCCAGCTGGCTATGAGGGTGCAGGCCCTCCGACCAAGGAAGGGCTGTGGTGGTAACAGGACCTGCATGGCCGCCAGGAGGAGGATTATGGGCAGGGCTGACTTGATCCCCCTTAGGGCATAGGCCATGGGCACCCGGGAGATGTATACCAGTAACAAGGTCGCCGCCAGCAGTATGAGGTTGCCCACATAGTAGCCGTTGAAGGCGGCGGCGACCACTAATAGGGTGAAGGCCAGCAGCTTGAATCGGGGGTCCAGCCGATGGACAATGGAGCCTGTGGGCAGGTATTGGCCGATGGTGACGTTGCGCAGCGGTTCAAATTCCATGAAACAACGCTCCGATCTCCGCTGCTGCCTCCTCCACGGTGAGGCAGTCGGCCTGTACAGGGAGCCCACGCTCGCTGAGCTCCCTCGTCACCTCCATAGCCACCGGCACCCCCAGGCCCAGGCGGGCCAATTCCTCCCCCTGGCCGAAGACCTCTCGTGGCGTCCCCTGAAGCACGATCCTCCCAGCTGCGAGCACGTATACACGATCGGCCAACCGTGCCAGGTCCTCCATGGTGTGGGAGGCCAGCACGATAGTCCCTTCCCGCTCAGCGCGCCAGCGCACCAGGTGATCCAGCAACTCCTCCCGACCTCGCGGATCCAACCCCGCCGTGGGCTCGTCCAGGGCCAGGACCTTCGGCTCCAGGGCCAGAACTCCGGCCAGAGCCAGCCTCCGCCGCTCCCCCTGGCTCAGCATGACCGTCAAGCGGTCCTTGAAGGCCCCGAAATCCAGCCCCACCGTGTTCATGCTCCGACGCACCCGCTCGCGCACCTCGTCGCGGCCCAAGCCCAGGTTTCGCGGCCCGAAGGCCACATCATCGCCTGCGTAGCGCTCGAAAAGCTGATCCTCCGGGTTCTGGAAAAGCAGCCCCACCCGCTGACGTACCCACCGCAGGTCGGCACGGGGGTCGGACAGGGATTGACCATCCACCCACACCTCGCCCTGCTGGGGGCGCAGCAGGCCGTTGAGGTGCTGCAGCAGGGTGGACTTACCGGAGCCTGTGGGACCGATGAGGCCCACGGTCTCCCCTCTTTTGACGATCATGTCCACGCCCCTCAGGGAAACTGTCTCCATGGGAGTGAAGCGCAGATAGGTGTGATGCAGGTTCCTCACCTGTATGAGAGGGACACTCATGGTTGTACCCCCTCCATCGCCCGGTCGCACACGGCCTCGATCACCTCCTCGACGGTCAGCAGATCGGTGGGGAACCCTCTTGCTTCTCGGCTCAGGGACTGGGCCAGGTGGGTCGCGCTGGGGAGCGTCAACCCCCATCGGCGGAGGTCGTCTTCCCGTTGGAACACCTCCCGCGGTGGCGCATCCGCGGCCACTCTCCCCTTCTCCAGCACCACCACTCGATCCGCCTGAGCTGCCTCATCCATAAGGTGGGTGATCAGCACGATAGTCCTTCCCTGGGCCTGGAGCGCGTCCAGCACCTCTAGCACCGCTGCTCGGCCGGCTGGATCGAGCAGGGCCGTGGCCTCATCCAGCACGATGCATTCCGGCTCCAGGGCCAGAACCCCTGCCAGCGCCAAGCGCTGCTTCTGGCCGGCGGAGAGGAGCTGCGGATTTCGATCCCGTTGGGCGATTAGCCCTACCGTGGCCAGCGCATCCTCCACCCGGCGGCGGATCTCCTCGCGGGGCACGCCCAGGTTCTCCGGACCGAAGGCCACCTCCGCCTCGACGGTGGTAGCCACCAGCTGGCTATCGGGATCCTGGAACACCATGCCCACTGTGCGGCGGATATCCCAAAGGTGGCGCTCGTCGCGGGTATCCCAGCCATTTACCCACACCCTTCCCTCGTCGGGCAGGAGCAGGGCGTTGAGGTGCCGGGCCAGCGTGGATTTGCCCGAGCCATTAGCCCCAATGAGGGCCAGGTACTCTCCGGCCTGCACGCTGAGCGACACATCCCGCAGGGCGGGGATAATGCTATCACCGACACGGTAGGCGAAAGAGGCATCCTCAATGCGAATCAATGGCTCCATAGTGTTGCTCCCAATAAAAAAGCCCCTTGGCCATGGCCGAGGGGCAAAGCATCCCCTTTCGAGGGGGACATTAAGCGATTATGCCGTCTCGGTCGCAGCCTGCGATCCCAGCGACGAATTGTGACTTTGTCAGCTCACTGCCCCAAAGGGGTCAATGGCAGAGGTATTAACGGGTGCGTTTCAAATAGGCTAAGAGTGGGCCTTGTGCCCACCCTGGACACCCGCAAGGGCGCCCCTACAACCCAATGGAATACACTTGTATTATATCAGGCTTCTTTGAAAAGTAAAAAGAGGCTAAAACGGATTGGAGATGGTCATCGCTACCTCCCATTGACTAAAAGCCCACTTTAAGGTAATATCTACACTTAGAGCCTGCGTTATTCATCGGAGAGATAAGCTCATGTCCAGGCAACGCAGGGTGGAATTGATCCGTTGGGAGGCTTTGGATTGGGCCCATCGAGGAGCCATGATCCTGATGCTGCTCTGCTTCGCAGGGATCGCAGCTATCCTGCTGCGGGCCTATCTTCGCTCCTCTAACAAGTATGCGAAAGCAGCTCTGACATCTAACGCTGCAACAGCTACATCTCCCTCCGCCCTTGCAGGACAGGCCACACCTACCTCGACACGCATGCCTCCCACTCCGACCCCGACCACGCCTCCTTCCTCCACCCCTCCGCCCCAACCTTGGCCCACCAAATACCCTCTAGTCCGCATAGGCGTGGTGGCCGGCCACTGGCACTACGACTCCGGAGCCACCTGCCCCGATGGGCTAAGGGAGGTGGATATCACCCTGCCCGTGGCTCAAAAAGTGGCGGCTATCCTGCGCTGGCGAGGGTATCAGGTGGACCTATTGGAGGAGTACGATGAGGCCTTGATAGGCTATCGGGCAGATGCCTTCATCTCCATCCATGCTGACTCGTGCGATATTCCTGGGGCGTCCGGCTTCAAGGTG
>JAYEMR010000067.1:0-59799 GCA_034718215.1 Chloroflexota bacterium | reverse complement strand
TGTCCATAGGCTTCCAGCTGACCATCCAAAGGGCCATCCAGGCCACTCTCGCTAACCAAAAGGGCAGCACAAGGCCACTGGAAGTTGAGCTATCATTGCCTTTCGCGGCTAATTGTCAAATTTGGGCTCGATTGAGAAACCTTCCACGTTCGGTGACTTTCTTTCCTCCAGCCTTGGCTCTCGGCGTCTAGGTTTTTGCAGGAGAGTCTTTCATATGTTCGGATCAGTAACAACCCTACTCAGGCCAAGCCCACCGCCTCAAAGAAGTTTGCGGACCCCAGGTCTTTGAGGTTGATGCCTGACCGTTGTATGGCCGAGGTGCCCGCGTTCTTGCCTCTGGCCTTGACATCGAAGTCCTCCATCAGGGCCACCCCACTGTAGCTCAGTGACTGACTCGCGCTCAGGAACGTAGTTCCTCCGGCCCGAATTTTACAGAACAAGCCTAGAGACTCAGCTCTTCACGTAGAACCGCCAGGGGGCATTCAAAGCCTCCTCGTCCCCTCGTACTCCGACTCGGGCCGTGGACACAATTTTCGAAGCAGACACTGGCTCTCCTTCCTCTAAGAAGAGCTCATCGCTGTTGCACAGATCCAACCCATTCAGCCGCCGGTCGATGCGGAGCGCCTGACAGAGCTTAGCCGGGCCATCCGTAAGCTCCGCGTCGGGTCTGCCTGGGCGGTTGATCTGCATCACCTCCAGCCCCTCCTCCGGCTCAATGGCTCGAATGAGCACTGCGGCGGGGAAGCCCTCCTCTTCGGTTACGACATTCAGACAGTGGTGCATGCCGTAGATGAAGTACACGTAGGCGTGCCCCGGCGGACCGTACATGACCTCGGTACGCGGCGTGCGCCCCGCTGCGGCGTGACAGGCCGAGTCCTCCTCGCCGATGTAGGCCTCCACCTCCACAATCTGGCCGCTCAGCCGCTGGCCATCCCTGGCTCGGCAACCAGGACAGGCGAGCACACGAACCAACCGCTGGCCTAGCAGCTCCCGAGCTACGGTGAGGGTATCGCGAGCGAAAAACTCTCTCCCTAGACAGCTCATTGCTCACCCTACAATCGCCAGCGGGGCCTATACTGAATCGCCTCCGCTAGATGGGGGGTCTCAATGCTCTCAGAGCCGGCCAGGTCAGCAATGGTGCGCGAGAGCTTCAGGATGCGGTGATAAGCGCGGGCGCTCATCTGAAGCTGCTCCATGGCCGCTCTCAGCAGCCCTTTGCCCTCCTTATCTATAGTGCAGAATTGGCGCACCTCCGCAGGCCCCATGTCCGCATTGCAGATCAGGTCGATCTCGGCAAAGCGCCTCCTCTGCCTTTCCCGCCCCGCTTCTACGCGCTTGCGGACCATCGCCGATGGTTCCCCCAGCCGGTCATCGGTCAGCTTATCATAATCCACCCGTGGGACCTCAATGTGAATATCGAAGCGGTCGAGCAAAGGACCGGAGATGCGTTTTCGATAGCGTCTGACCTCAGCGAGGGAGCAGGTACACTCCCGCTCTGGATCGCCGTAGTATCCACAGGGGCAAGGGTTCATAGCTGCGATGAGCATGAAATTAGCGGGGAAGGTCAGCGTGCCCAAGGCTCGGCTGATAGTCACCTGCCGCCGGCCCTCTAAGGGCTGGCGGAGGGTCTCAAGACTGCGGGAGTCAAACTCAGGCAGCTCGTCAAGGAACAGTACGCCCCTGTGCGCTAGGGAGATCTCCCCCGGACGCGGCCAACGCCCTCCCCCCACCAGGCCAGCGTGGCTGATGGTATGGTGAGGAGCGCGGAAGGGACGGTGGCGAAGGAAGGGGGTATCGGGAGGCAGCATGTCAACCACAGAGTAGACACGGGTTACATCAAGGGCTTCATCTACAGTCATGCGGGGAAGGATGCCGGGCATCGCCCGTGCCAGCAGAGTCTTTCCCGCCCCCGGAGGGCCCATCATCAGCATATGATGTCCCCCAGCGGCGGCTACTTCCAAAGCGCGCTTGGCATGCTCCTGCCCTTTGATATGTTGCAGGTCTACCTCATAAGAGGGCTCCGTCCCGGTGTCCAGGGCCGGATGCGAATCACAGGGAGATATCTCCTCCAGCCCCTGAAGATGTCCGACCAGGGATCGAAGGTTGTCCACAGGATACACCTTGAGGCCCTCTATCAGCGCTGCCTCGGAAGCATCCTGGCTGGGGACGTAGAGGGTAGTTATCCCCTCGCTGCGGGCTGAGGAGGCCATGGACAGGACACCATTGACATGCCGCAGCGACCCATCCAGGGAGAGCTCCCCAACGATGAGTGCCTCCTCGTCAGGAGGAAAAAGCTGTCCGGAGGCGGCCAGTATCCCCACCGCAATGGGTAGATCGTAGCCGGAGCCCTCCTTGTGCAGGTCAGCAGGGGCCAGATTGACGGTGAGCCGGGCCAGAGGATACTTCAGCCCGGAGTTGGTGATGGCCGAGCGCACCCTCTCGCTCGATTCCTTGATCGTCGTGTTGGGTAGACCTACAATGGTCAGCGAAGGGAGCCCGCGGGCGACGTCTACCTCGACCTCCACCGGGGCACCCTCTAGCCCAACCAACGCGCAAGTGAGTACTTTGGCCAGCATTTCTCTTTCCCTTCAATAAGCAGACACCCTACTACAGCTCCAGCTCGGCGTGGATGCGGATGAGGCCGACCAAGCCATCCCGCCTCAGCATCCCGACCAGCCGTCCTTACCCCATCACCTCCTGCATGGAGGACCACTATGACCATCTATATATATTGTAACGAGGTGAGATCAGAAGTCAAGCACTTGACGAGCAGATCGGGAGTTGCTCCCAGGCACTTCATGCCCGTGCTACGCTTATCACCACGATATAAATTTGTGCCTCAGCCCAGATAGGATATAATACCTACCCGATGGCTTGATTGAGCTGCTTTGAAGAAACGGCTAAGGCTTTCGAGGAGAGGTAGTCGTGCTGAAAACACACACTTGCGGTCAGCTGCGCATCGAGGATGCAGGCCAGGAGGTGACCCTGGCCGGATGGGTGAACCGACGTCGGGACCATGGTGGGCTCACCTTCATAGATCTCCGCGACTGGGAGGGCCTGACGCAAGTGGTGTTCAAGCCCGGGGTCTCAGCCAGTGCCCATCAAGTTGCGAAACAGGCGCGGGTGGAGTATGTCCTTCAGATCAAGGGCAGAGTGCACAAGCGGCCCAAGGGCGCGGAGAATCCGCAGTTGGCCACGGGGGAGATCGAGGTCGTCGCTGACTCTGCTCAGATCCTGAACCCATCCAAAACTCCTCCTTTCTACATCAACAGAGAGAGTAAGGTGGACGGAGCACTGCGGCTGCGCTACCGCTACCTAGACCTGCGTCACCCTCACATGCAGCGCAACATCATCCTGCGCCATCGAGCGGTGACATTTATCCGCGAGTTCCTGGACGAAAGGGATTTCATCGAGATTGAGACCCCGCTTCTCATCAAAAGCACTCCTGAGGGGGCGCGGGACTACGTGGTGCCCAGCCGGGTGCATCCCGGCAAGTTCTATGCCCTGCCTCAGTCGCCTCAGCAACTGAAGCAATTGCTCATGGTGGCCGGTTTTGAGAAGTACTTCCAGATCGCTCGCTGTCTGCGCGATGAGGCTCAACGAGCAGACCGCCAGCCAGAGCACACCCAACTCGACCTGGAGATGAGCTTCGTGGAGCAGGAGGATATCCTGCAGCTCATTGAGGAGCTGTTCACTGAGCTGGTGCAGGAGGTGACACCCCACAAGCGAGTGATCTCCCCCTTCCCCCTTCTCACCTACGATGAGGCCATGGCTCGCTACGGCACTGACAAGCCTGACCTGCGATATGGCTTGAAGCTGGTGGACATGTCCCCCATCCTCGCTCAATCCTCATTCCGTGTTTTCTCGGAGACGTTAGCGGCTGGTGGGCAGGTCAAAGGTTTGAGGGCCCCAGGCTGCGGCGGCTACTCTCGGCGTCAGACCGACGAACTGACCCAGATAGCTCAGGATCAGGGAGCCAAAGGGCTGGTGACTTTCTCGGTTCAGGAGGATGGCTCGCTGAAGGGGTACACGGCCCGATACCTCTCTACGGAGGAAGAGGCCGCTATCGTAGAAGTCATGGAAGTTCAGCCGGGTGATCTCCTGTGCATTGTAGCCGGTGAGCAAGCAGTCGTGGCCAGCGCGCTGGATACGCTCCGACGGGAGTTCGCTCGAAGGCTAGAGCTGGCAGATCCTGACCTCCTGGCCTTTACCTGGATCGTGGACTTCCCGCTCTTCAAGTGGGATGAGGATTTGGAGCGCTGGGATGCGGAACATCATCCCTTCACCATGCCCAAGGAGGAGGACATCCCCCTGCTGGACACTGACCCCGGCGCTGTTCGGGCCAACTGCTACGACATCGTATGCAATGGTGTGGAGGTGGGCTCAGGCTCAATCCGGATCCACCGCCGCGACATCCAGGAGAAGGTGTTTGAGCACTTGGGCTATGGGCCGGAGGAGGTGGAGGCCCGCTTCGGGCATTTGTTGCGGGCCTTCGAGTATGGCGCTCCGCCTCATGGCGGCATCGCGCCGGGCATTGATCGGCTGGTGATGCTCTTGGCCGATGAGCCTAATATCCGCGAGGTGATGGCCTTTCCCAAATCGCAGAGCGCTATGGACCTGATGATGAATGCGCCGGCGCCGATCAGCCAGGAACAGCTAGAGGAATTGCACATCCGCCTGGCGGAGGAGGTGGAGTAGTTGGTATGCTGCCCATTGCCATCTGATAGGTGAGCTTTAGCGAAGCGTCTCTACGGCGATTCGACATGGAATGGAGGTCAAGGACATGAAAGATGAGGAGCTGGATAGGATCAGAGAGATAAAGGCCCGCTACGAGGCCGACCTGCTGCGCAAGCGGAATGTGGTGGGCGTCGGCGTGGGAAGACGTAGGGTTAAGGGGCAGATGACTGACCAGCCCTGCCTGGTGGTGATGGTCGAGGAGAAGGTCCCGCTGAAGGATTTGGCATCCCCAGACCGCATCCCCTCAGAGATCGAAGGGATATGTGTAGACGTGCAAGCTGTGGGGCAAGTCAAGGCGCTCTACAACGAATAGGGAAGGAGATATATTTCATGACAACCCGTCCAGGTCAATCCTGGGCCTGTCCAGGTCAATCCTGGGAAATGGCTATCCAGGCTAAGCGACAGAACCTCGGCTATCTTTTGGCCAAGCCTAACGTAGTGGCCTGCGGAGTGGGTTACAAAGAGACCGGCGGAGTACTCACTGAGGAGCCCGCTGTCGTTGTCTCAGTGGAGCGGAAGGTCCCCGCCGCTCAACTTGCCCCCCAGGATTTGGTTCCCAGAACGATCCCGTCCGCCTGCACCCGATCAGGCACGGGCGCACAGGCGGAAGAGGGGGTCAAGACAGATGTAGCGGAGGTGGGAAAGATCCGGGCTTTGCCTGTACCTGATCACCTGTACCCGATCAGGTGCGGGCAGGCACAGGTGGGACCTGCACCTCCCGAGGAAGCGGACCCCCGTGATAAATGGAGACCAGCGCCGGGCGGGGTCTCCATCGGCCATGTGGATGTCACAGCCGGGACGCTCGGCTGCTTGGTGACACGAGAGGGGCCTGCCCATGGTAAGGGGCCTGTCCCTGGTAAGGGGCCTGTCCCTGGTAAGGGGAAACTGTTCATCCTCTCCAACAACCATGTGCTGGCCAACACTAATAGAGCTAACCCTGGCGATACCATCATCCAGCCCGGACGCTACGACGGCGGAACTCTGTCCGATGAGATCGGGGTACTGGAGACATTCATCCCTATCCACTTCGGCACCGAGGAGGCGGAGTGCACTGTAGCCAGCGCTGCCGAGAAGATACTCAACCAGGCCGCGCGAGCTGTTGGCTCCAGCCATCGTGTGCAAAGCTATCGGCTCGCAGCGGCGGAGAACCAGGTTGATGCCGCCCTCGCTCATCCTCTGTCGAACGACCTGGTGGAACGGCATATCTTGGAGGTCGGGTTACCCAAAGGCGTGCGTGAGGCCACGCTGGGCACCAAAGTGCAGAAAAGCGGGCGCACCACGGGCCACACCCAGGGCGATATCCGCCAGATTGAAGTCACCGTGAAGGTGAACTACGGGGAGAGAAATGCCGTCTTTACCGGCCAGTTGATGGCCGGGCCCATGTGCAGCGGGGGCGACTCCGGCTCGGTGGTCTTAGATGAGGAAGGATACGTCGTAGGACTCCTCTTCGCCGGCTCCAATCTCACCACCGTCATCACCCCCATCCAGTTGGTCCTGGATGCGCTGAGCGTTCAGATAGCAACCTAACCTCTCGCCGTTCGCCGTAGGAAGGAGGGAGAGAAACATGCGGCAGGACAGACGTTTCACCGTGAGAAAGCTCACCCGACGCATCGAAGAGCTGGGAGAACACCTCTTTTGGGACAGCAGTCCGCTGGCCGTGGAGTGGCAGGAGGGGCGGCTGGAAGGAGCTGACCCAGAGGGCTGGCGGGCCTGCCCGCCCGGCAGCCGATGGGGGCGCAGGGATATCTGTGCCTCCTTCCGAGCCAGGGGCGAAGCACCGGAGGAGTGGGATGGTAAGCCGGTGGTGGCCCTGCTGCAGCTGGCCACCACCGGCGACCTCTCCGGCCCTGAGGGGTTGGTCTACCTAAATGGCGAAACCTACCAGGGGCTGGACCGAGGTCACACTGAGGTGCGCTTGACCGACTCCGCCGAGCCGGGACAGAGGTGGGAGATCGAGATCGAGGGCTACACCAGCGCCCGGCTGGAACGCGACTACCAGGTGGAGGAGACGATGCTTGCTGTGCCGGATGAGACGGCCATCGCCCTCTATTACAACGCCAAAACTGCGCTGGAGGTAGCTCAGACACTGGAAGAGGAGGATTACAACCGGACACGAATTCTGCGCACACTGGATGAAGGTCTGCAGTTTGTGGATTGGCGTGGGCCGCTGGGGCAGGAGTTCCGCGCCTCGCTGGCCAGAGCCAACGCCTACATCGAGTCAGAACTGTATGGGAAACTCAGCACCGGCAACCAGCCCAGTGTGGTGGGGGTGGGACACGCTCACATTGACACCGCCTGGCTGTGGACCCTGGCCCAGACGAGGGAGAAGGCAGCGCGGACCTTCGCCACCGTGCTCAGGTTGATGGAGCGCTATCCCGAATATCACTTCACCCAGAGCCAGCCTCAGCTCTATCAGTTTGTCAAAGAGGATCACCCGGAGCTGCTGCCTCAGATCGCCCGCCGGGTGGAGGAGGGTCGCTGGGAGCCCATCGGCGGCACCTGGGTGGAGATGGACTGCAATGTCACGGGCGGGGAGTCGCTGGTGCGGCAGTTCCTGCTGGGCACCCGGCTGTTTGAGGAATACTTCAGCACCCCTGGCTCTCCTGTCCTTTGGCTTCCCGATGTCTTCGGCTACGCCTGGGCCCTGCCCCAGATCATCAAGCGCGCGGGCTTCGAGTACTTCATGACCACCAAGATATCCTGGAACGAGTATAATAAGCTCCCCTATGACTCCTTCTGGTGGCGGGGCATAGATGGCACCGAGGTGCTGACCCATTTCATCAACACCCCTAGCCGCCACTGGTTCGCTACCTACAACGGCACTCTGGAGCCATGGCAGGTTAAGGGCACCTGGGACACTTACAAGCAGAAGGAGCACCATGACGAGGTGCTCTTGTCCTTCGGCCTCGGCGACGGTGGCGGCGGCCCGACGGCGGAGATGCTGGAGTATGGCCGCAGGCTGCGGGACTTCCCCGGCTCGCCGCGCCTCTCCCTGGGGCGGGCAGATGACTTCTTCCGGAAGCTGGAGGAGGACGCGTCGGGGCTGCCGGTGTGGAATGGGGAGCTGTACCTGGAGTTCCACCGCGGCACCTACACCACCCAGGCGCGAAACAAGCGGGCCAACCGCAAGAGCGAGCTGCTGTACCACGACGCCGAGCTGTTTGGGGCGCTGGCCCACCTGTGGGGGGATGACTACCCGCAGGATGTGCTCAACAAGGGCTGGGAACTGATCCTGCTCAACCAGTTCCACGACATCATCCCCGGCTCCTCCATCGGCCCGGTCTACGAGGAGAGCCAGGATCAGTACCGAGAACTGATGGGCTGGGGAGAGCAGGTACTCGATGAGGCCCTGGAGCACATCGTGGATCAGATGGAACTCGCGGGGGACGCGCCGGCCTTAGTAGTCTTCAACCCCACCGGGTGGGTGCGCTGCGACCCGGCGGAGGTGAAGGTGTCGATGGATGAACTCATCCAGTTGGTGGGTCCTATCTTCCGCCTGATCGGCCCCAGCGGCGAGGAGGTGCCCTACCAACCGGTCGGTGAGTGGGGCATCATCTTCCCCGCTAAGGGGGTGCCGGCTAACGGCTATCACACCTACCGGCTCGCCCCTGGCGAGCCGAGGGCGAGTGTCGAGGAGCCGGTCACCCTGGAAGACCTGACCTTCGAGAATCGCTTCTTCAGCGTTCAGCTCAACCAGGCGGGTCAGATCATCTCCTGGTGGGACAAGATCGCCGAGCGTCAGGTGCTGCCCGAGGGGAAGGTGGCCAACCAGTTCCAGGCTTTCGAGGACAAGCCCCTGGCTAATGACGCCTGGAACATCAACATCTACTACCAGGACAAGCAGTGGAACGCAGACGATCCGGCCCAGATCCGTGTCTTGGAGCGCGGCCCTCTGCGGGCTTGTTTGGAGGTGAAGCGGGCTTTTCTCCACTCGGAGATCACTCAGCGCATTACCGCCTATGCCGATCTGCCAAGGCTGGACTTCGAGACTGAGGTGGAATGGTGGGAGAAGCACGTGCTGCTCAAAGTCGCCTTCCCCGTGGAGGTGCACAACACCCGTGCCACCTATGACATCCAGTTTGGAAACGTCGAGCGTCCCACCCACTGGAACACCAGTTGGGACTGGGCGCGCTTCGAGACCTGCGCCCACAAGTGGGTGGATCTCTCCGAGGGGGACTACGGGGTGAGCCTGCTGAACGACTGCAAGTATGGCCACGACATCAAGGGCAACGTGATCCGGCTGACCCTGCTCCGCTCCCCCGCTGAGCCCGACCCTCACGCCGACGAAGGGCATCACGAGTTCACCTATTCCCTGCTTCCCCACGCCGGCGGCTGGCGGGCGCAGACCGTGCAGCGGGCCTACGAACTCAACGAACCTCTTCTGGCCCGCTTTTCAGAGCCGCACGAGGGCACGCGGCCGGATTCCTTCAGCCTGGTGAGCGCGGATGTGCCCAATGTGGTGGTGGAGACGGTGAAGCGCGCCGAGGAGGGCGAGGAGCTGATCGTGCGCTGCTACGAGTGCTACAATCAGCGCGGTCCTGTGACCCTGACCTTTGGCCGTCCCATCGTCGAGGCCACAGAGTGCAACCTGATGGAGCGGGAAGATCAGCCGGTGGAGTTTGAAGGCGATCAACTGCTATTCCACGTGAAACCCTATCAGATCCGCACCTTTCGAGTCTGCTTGAAGTAACGAGTAATGGGGCAACGAGGCAATGAGTCATCCTCTCGTTTCCCATTGACTCTTTACCCGTTGACTCCCTTCACTGAAGTGAGGATATCCATCATGACCATCCCCTTTTGGCACAACGTATCCCTTGTCCTCCTGGTAGTGGAAGCTTTCCTCCTGGCCCTCATCCCCCTGGTGGTGCTCTATTTCGTCAACAGGGGGCTGCGGCAGTTTCGCTCTTCGCTGCGGCCCTTCTCCCTCCAGGTGCGGATGCGAGCACAGCAGGTGGAGCAGGTCACAGCTCAGGTGGGTGAATTGATCGTCGCCCCCATCATCGCCATCTATGCCCTTGGAGCGCGTCTGCATCGCATCCTCCGGACGATAGCTGGCCTTCCGAGGAAGGGTATTCACCTATGAAGAGGCGGGCTAGGACGCTTCTCATTGGGGGGCTCAGTGGAGCGCTGGTGGGGCTGATCGGGGCCTGGCTGTACCTCCAGAATACCCAAGACGAGAATCGTTCCAAGTTGGTGGACCTGTTCAGACTAGGCATTTCGATCGTGGGAGTCCTACGCCAGGTCGCGTCCCTGGGCCGAGGGCTAGGCAGATAGCGCCCGGAGGTAGCGTTGGATCAGCCGGTTGATCTGTCGGTGATCGTCGTAAACTGGAATCGCCGTGATCTGCTGGCACTTTGTCTAACCGCCCTCCAGGCCCAATCCTATCCTCGCTCAGAAATCATCCTCGTGGACAATGGCTCCACTGACGGCTCGGTCGCTTACGTGCGAGAGCACTTCCCTCAAGTGAAGGTCATTGCCCTGCCTGAGAACAGAGGGTTTGCCGGGGGGAACAACGTCGGAATACGGGCTGCTAGCGGCAAATACATTGCCCTGTTGAATAACGACGCTCAGCCAGAATCTCATTGGCTGGAGGCTCTAGTTCATGCTTTGGAGACCCACCCTGAGGTGGGCTTTTGTGCCTCCAAGATGCTCCGAGCCGATGACCCGCAGCTCATTGACACAGCGGGCGATGTCTTCTACGATTATGGAGTGGGCGGCAAACGTGGAATGGACCAACTGGATGGTGATGGGTTCTTCCGAAGGGAGTATGTCTTCGGAGCCTGCGCCGGAGCTGCTATCTACCGCCGGGCTATGCTCCAGGACGTCGGTCTCTTCGACGAGGATTTCTTCCTCTACATGGAGGATATAGACCTCAGCTTTCGCGCTCAGCTCAGGGGCTACAAATGCCTCTTCGTCCCCGAGGCACAGGTCTACCATCAGGTGGCCGCGAGCGCGGGATGGGGATCTCACCTCTCCATCTATTACACCCGTCGCAATATACTCTATGTCCTGGTGAAGGATCTGCCCACATCGCTCTTGCTCCATCACCTTGGCCCCATTCTGTTCTATTTTCTCGCCAGCGATCTGATTTTCGCCGTGTCGGGCTACGCTGGGGCTACAGCGCGAGCGCGCAGGGACAATCTCAAAATGCTAAAAAAGATGTTGGCCAAACGCAGGAGAATCCAGAGCACACGGCGCGTATCCGATGCCTACGTTGATTCTATTTTGACTAAGGGGCAGCTGGGATCCCGTGTGCGCACTGTACTCACCCGGCTGGTCCATGGACAGCATTTGAGCGGTTTCCGAAAGACCAGTCCGCATGGGTGACGGTGAGGCTGTCCACGGGCTGGACTTCCAATTGACGCCAAGCGGGTATGTTTTATGAGAGTTCTCTTTCTCACCAAATACTCCCCTCTGGGATCGAGCAGTCGCTACCGGGTCTACCAGTTCCTTCCCTACTACGAAGCGGCCGGACTCGACTGCTTCGTCGCGAACTTTCATACCGATGGCTATGTTCGTCAGTTCATCGGGATGAGGGACTGGCGTCCCAAAGCTCGACGCCTTCCCTATCTGGTGAGCCGTTATCTGCGCCGCCTCCGGTGCTGTCTTCAGGCAGGGCGCTATGACCTGATCGTTGTCGAGCAGGAGGTGTTTCCCCTCCTTCCCGTCGTCTTCGACTCGCTGCTCTTCCGGGTGGCGGAGGACGTGGTCGTGGAGTACGATGACGCCACGCACATCTACCACCAGCGCCTTCTGGATTCGCCTCTTCTGCGCTCCCTTCTCAGCTCCAAAGTGCCCACCCTGATGGCCCGCAGCGCAGGGGTGGTCGTCGGCAACCAATATCTGGCCGCCTACGCCCAGCAGCACAACCCCAACGTCCTGCTGGCGCCGACGGCCATTGACACCGGTCGGTACAGGGTGAAGCGAGCGGAGGGCTTCTCTCCCCCTGGCTCAGCTTGCATCGGCTGGATCGGCACGCCTCTCACCGTATCCTATCTGGACGAGATCGCCGACGCCCTGCGGAGCCTGGCGGTGCGCTACGACATCACCCTAAAGGTCATCGGCGCTCCCGCTTTTCAGATCGCGGGGGTCCCAGTGGTTGCCATCCCCTGGCGGCTGGAGACGGAGGTAGAGGAGCTTCTATCCTGCGATATAGGCGTCATGCCCCTGACGGATGATGACTATTCGCGAGGCAAGTGCGGAGCCAAACTCCTGCAGTACATGAGCGTGGGCATCCCGGCCGTGGCCTCACCGGTGGGTGTCAACCAGGAGATCATCGAGCAGGGGAGAAATGGGTTTCTGGCTCAAACCACGAAGGAATGGGTAGAGGGGTTAGAACAGCTCATCACGGATGTCAATCTACGGAGAAAACTCGGCAGTGCGGCTCGGGAGAAGGTGGAACGTGACTACGCCCTCTCCACCATCTCTGCCAGGTTGATAGAGTTCTTCCGGGGGTTCGGGTGAGTGAACACCAAGGCCCAGTGAAGGTGGCCTACGTTGCCACGGTTGATCTGACCATCCGATTCCTGCTTCAGAATTGCCTCCACTATCTTCAGAGCCAAGGATATAAGGTGGCGGCGGTTTGCAGCCCAGGGCCTTGGCTGGGGAAGGTGCAGGAAGATGGAATATCCACCTATTCAATATCCATGAACCGCAGTATCAGCCCCCTGGCAGACCTGCGAGCCTTGCTGCAGCTTAGCGCTTTATTCCGCCAAAACCATTTCGATATTGTTCACACCCACACTCCGAAGGCCAATCTGCTGGGCCGATTGGCGGCCTGCACGGCGGGCGTGCCCGTAGTCTGTGGAACCGAGCACGGTTTCTACTTCTACGGGATGTCCGGCTGGCCGCGTCGAGCCCACAGGCTCTGGTCTAGATTGGGGGCCCGCTGCTCAGACGTGACCTTCGTGGTCAATCAGGAGGACCTGAAGACGGCTCGCCAGGAGAGGATCATTCCCCCGCGGAAAGTGCGTTTCCTGGAGGGAGGCACGGGCGTTGATCTGGAGCGTTTCCGCCCTCAGGGTTTGAGAGCGGAAACTCGGAGAAGCCTGGGTATCGAAGATGACACCCTGGTGGTGGGTATCGTGGCCCGGCTGGCCTATGAAAAGGGATATCGCGAGTTTCTGCAGGCTGCCGCTCGGGTGCTGGATCAGCGGACCCGCACTCGCTTTCTCAGCTTAGGGCCTTCCGATGCGACTGATCGAAGCGAGTTTGAGGCGCTGGCTTCCCAGCTCGGAATCTCCGGCGACATTAGCTTTCTGGGGATGCGCCTCGATATGCCAGCCCTGTACGAGGCAATGGACATCGTCGTGCTTCCCTCCTACCGAGAGGGAATGCCCACTACGCTGATGGAGGCAGCGGCCATGGAGCGGCCTGTAGTCGCCACGGATATCCGAGGATGTCGAGATGTCGTCCGCGAGGGGGAGACAGGCCTGCTGGTACCTCCCCGCGACTCGGAGGCCCTGGCGGCAGCTATCACCTCCTTGCTATCCGACCCGGAGCGGAGGCGCCAGATGGGCCTGGCTGGACGACGACGTGCTGAGAGATTGTTTGACCAGCGGAAAATCTTCGCCCAGGTGGAAGGAGTGTACCGCCAGTTGTTACGGCAAAAAGGGGTATGATAGCGTGGCAGACACGAGAGCCAAGATCGTGGTCTATGGAGCTGGCGGTCACGCCAAGGTGGTACTGGATATCTTGGAGCGAGAGGGGCGTTACCGGATAGCGGGACTGATAGACGATGATCCCTGCCGCGAGGGCGAGGAGTTCTTTGGGCATCGGATCTTGGGCTCTGGTGAGTCGCTGGAAGGGCTGAGGAGAGCCGGGGTGGGGGGAGCCATCGTCGCCATCGGTGACAACGAGACGCGGTGTCAACTCGCCCTCGAAGTCGAGGCCATTGGGCTCCAATTGATCACGGCTGTCCATCCTGCAGCCCAGATATCGCGGGGAGTGGACATCGGGGATGGCAGCGTGGTGGTGGCCGGGGCGGTGATCAACGCCGATTCGATCATCGGGGAGAATGCCATCATCAACACCGGGGTCACCGTGGATCACGACTGCCATCTGGGTCCATGCGTCCATCTCTCACCAGGCGTGCACGTGGCCGGCGGGGTACAGATCGGACACCACGCTCACCTGGGCATCGGATCTGTGATCCTGCCCGGCCTGTCCATCGGCCATCACGCCATCGTCGCTGCCGGGTCGGTCGTCACCCGAGATGTGCCCCCTGCGGTCGTGGCGGCCGGTGTTCCGGCGCGGGCGATCCGCAAACTGTAGATGTCGAGCTAAAATAGAAGCTGATTTGAGCCCAGGGGTTGAAAGTTTTGGGAGGATTGTAGAAATGTCTGAACTCACTGACCTTTACGAGCAGATCAGAAACTGTACCAAGTGTCCCCTTCATAAATCACGGACCAAAGCTGTGCCGGGGGAGGGGCCAGAGGATGCGGATATTATGTTCATCGGCGAGGCCCCAGGGTTTCACGAGGACCGTCAGGGTCGACCCTTCGTCGGCGCGGCGGGGCGCTTTCTGGATGAGCTGCTGGAGATGATCGGCCTCGGCCGAGAGGATGTGTACATCTGCAACGTGCTCAAGTGCCGTCCACCGGGGAACCGCGATCCACGTGTGGATGAGATCGAAGCCTGCCGGCCCTACCTGGATCGCCAGATCGAATTGATCCAGCCTAAGATGGTGGTGACGCTGGGGCGCTTCTCCATGGCCCGCTGGTTTCCCAACGCCCGCATCTCCCGCATCCACGGCCAGCCGCGCAAGATCGATGGCGTCATCTACTACCCCATGTACCATCCCGCAGCGGCGCTTCATCAGCCCAGCCTGCGCGACATAGTGGAAGAGGACATGCGCCGCATCCCCGAGCTCATCGCTCAGATGGATCAGATCCGCGATGAGGAGCCTCCCCAGCAAGCCCAACAGCTCAGCCTTTTCTAGGATTCCCCAGTGGCTGTCCCGTCCCCGCGTTCCTCTCCCCGGCCTGAGGGCCAAGACAGGGAGCGGAGGGCCTGGCTGCTGCAGGCAGCCGGACTTTTCATCCTGGCCTTGGTGCCTCGTCTGCTCAACTTGGGCGCCTTCATCACCTGGGATGAGCTGATGTGGGTTTATCGTTCGGTGCATTTCAGCCAGGCGCTGCTTTCCGGCGATTGGGCGGCCACCTTTCGCACCGGCCATCCGGGAGTGGTGACCACCTGGCTGGGCGCGCTGGGCATCGGAGCGCAGCGGCTTCTGCTGGGCCTGCCCTCATCCGCGGAATGGGCCTGGCTCCTCCAGCTCCCAGCCCTAGACCCCCATGATGCAGTGGCCCTTCAGCGGCTAGTCCCTCTGTTGATCGCGGCCAAGATCCCCCTCACACTGGTCGCTGCCTTAGCAGTGGTCGGATGCTGGACCCTGGCCCGACGGCTGCTGGGTCCGCGTGCAGCCCTGCTGGGTGGTGTCCTCATGGCCCTCGACCCCTTTCTGATGGGCCTCTCTCGGGTGCTCCACCTGGACGGGCTGCTGGCCAGTTTCATGGCCTTGGGCTTGCTGAGCCTGATGACGTACCTACACTCCCCGTCTGAGCGCCGTTGGCTGCTTCTCTCCGCCTTCGCAACCGGATTGGCCGCCCTGACCAAAACCCCGGCCCTCTTTCTACTTCCCTTAGGCGCGCTCCTGCTGCTGGCCTTCGGAGAAAAGCGTCTTCACAACCTCCTCCTCTGGGGAGGATTGATCATTTTCACCTACGTCGCCCTCTGGCCGGCTATGTGGGTCGCGCCACTGGACACCCTCTCCAGCGTAGGAGGTAAGGCCCTGGGCTACGCGACACAAGCAGAAGCGACAGCCCACTTCTTTCGAGGGACCACCGTCGCCGATCCAGGTCCTCTTTTCTATCCCCTAGTATTTCTATTTCGCATCAGCCCGCTCACGCTCCTGGGGCTGCTGGCCTCATTCCTGGTTTGGCGGCTAGGGAGTAGGAGAAAACGGAGGGTGTGGAGTGTGCTTCTGGCCTACGCTGGGTTCTACACCATCGTTATGGCCATGGGAGCCAAGAAATTCGACCGCTATCTGCTGCCTGTTTTCCCCGCAGTGGACATTCTGGCCGCGCTAGGCTGGATACAACTGGAGCGGATGTCTATCAGATCAAGATGGGCATTGGCCAGGGGAGCTGCGCTGGTGCTGCTCCAGGCGCTGCTGGTATTCCCCTGTCATCCTCACTACTTAGCCTGGTACAATCCCCTCCTGGGGGGGCTCCGCCGAGCGGTGCGCACGCTGCCAGTGGGTTGGGGGGAGGGGCTGGAGCGCGCGGCGGCCTATCTCAACACCCTGCCTGACGCGGAGAACCTAACCGTGGCCAGCGCTGGGGTGCCGGGCATGGCTCCCAAGTTCGAGGGGCGGACGCTCCCCCTCACTCCGTCCAGCCTGATTGAGGCCGACTACGTGGTGATCTACGTCAGCGATAGACAGGGTGGGCCTTCCCCCGTGGATGAGCTCATCGCTGGAACCCCTCCTGAGCATGTAGTGCAGCTCCAGGGAGTAGAGTACGCCTGGATCTACCCCAATGAGAGCTACCGCGCCCCTCTAGAGGTGTTGGAATCGGAGGCCGAGGTCGGGGACGCCCTGTTGATCGCCGGCCCTTCTCTTGTAGCCAAACATTACGATGGCCCACTGAAGCGCTATGTGCTCCGGGGATGGGAATCAGAGGCGGAGATAGTCTCCGCGCTCTGCCATCTGACGGAGGGCAAAAAGCGGATATGGCATGTGCGCTCTCTAGTATCTCCCTCACCAGCGGCGGAGATAGCCCGCTGGCAGCTGGCCTCGCGGGCTTACCGGCTTCGAGAGGATGCCTTTCTCTCACTTTACCAACTACCGAAGAGGGTAAGTTTCGCCTCCCCCGAGCTTCAAACCGGCGATGGCCCCTTCACCTTCGGCGGCCAGCTGCGCTTGGTCCGCTACGGGCTGGCTGCTCCCACTATCGGCTGGGGACAAAAGCTCGGCGTAGAGTTGACCTGGCAGGCTGTGGCCCCACCCGAGGCCGATTACACCCTCTTCCTGCATTTAGTGGATGGAAGCGGCCACCTGTGGGGCCAGGTGGACATCCCTCTGCGCGATGAGAAAGGGACCGCCGACTGGTCGGTAGGAAAAGAAAGGAGCATCCGTTACCTGCTGAGTCCCTGGGCGGGCGTCCCTCCCGGTGAATATGAGCTGCGAGGAGGTCTCTATCACCCTGATACTCACCAGCGCCTCCCTGTGCACGATGGTCGAGGCCAGCTTAGGGGCGATGTCGTCACTTTGGGCCAGGTACAAGTCATCCCCTCCCCTCTCCAGCCGACGGTCGAGGAGCTGGCGATCTCCCATCCCCTGCGGCACGAGATTGGCTCCTCCATCCTGCTTCTGGGCTGTGGCCTATCGCCCTATGTTGTGCAGCCAGGGTCTTCACTTCACCTGGATCTCTTCTGGCAGGTAGAGGCTCCTCCTCATGAGGATTACAGGCTGCTAGTCGATCTGGGAGGAAAGGAGAAGACATTCCCTCTTCCCAACCCCTTTTATCCCAGCAGCCTATGGCGGGCGGGGGAAATCCTGCGGGGCCAGTTCGACGTTCTCGTGCCACCTGACCTAACCAGTGGGGAATACTCAGCTCGCATCAATTTGGTCCGATCTGATAGCAGTCATTTATTGGCTGAGGCAATCACCCTGGGGCGAGTTCGGGTGGAAGGACGGAGGCACAGCTTCAAAGTCCCCGCTATCCCTTATCCTCTCGACCTGTGGCTGGGAGATCGGATCAAGCTGCTGGGCTACGATCTGCCGAAGCCGAGGGTGAAACCCGGAGGGACACTGCGCCTCATCCTTTACTGGCAGGCCCAGGGACCGACCGAGATATCCTACACCGTATTCACCCATCTCCTGGAGCCCGAGGGGCGCGTGGTGGCTCAGAAGGACAGCCCTCCTCAGGGAGGCGAGGCGCCCACCACCGGCTGGCTCTCCGGTGAAGTCATCGCCGATGAGTACCAAATCCCCATCCCCTCGGAGCTTCCCCCCGGCCCCTTCCAGGTTGAGGTAGGGATGTACGACCAGGCCACGGGGAAGCGGCTGCCAATGTACGATGCTCAGGGTAACCGGCTGCCTGGCGATAGGGCCCTGCTGATCTCGCTGGAGGAGAAGTAAACCGCTTGGCAACGAGTGTGGGTCGAGTCAGCCTGGCTCATGGAACAGCACGCTTGCCCCGTCAATCTGTTGGCCTACTGGAAGCGCGGGGAGAATGTCTGTATCGGGCGAATCTGGTCAAGGCAGTCGGGGTTGGTGATTACCCACATCTCACCTGTACCAGGTACTGGCAGATTTGAGGGCTGAGGCGTCCTCGCCGAAGCTTTTCCCTGTCCGTCGGACCCTGTCTCCCGCCTGTGCGGACAGGGCGCAGGCAGGAGACGGGATAGTCAGCATATCCCTCGGCGGGGACGCCTCGGTCCTCTCGTTGAAGATATAGGTAATCACCAGCAGAGAATACTCAATACCTTACTTTTGCGCAAGAATCCCGTGTTTACATTGGTTCGTGGGTTCGTGCAAAGATACCGGGTTTCTATTCCCCCTCGACTGGACTTTAACAAGCTGTCGGGCTAGAATGGGCCAACTTCATTTGGCCCTAAGCAGTAAACAAATATCTGGCGCTTGCACAGCCAAGCCTTTCATCACGACTGGCGTGGTTGGCTGTGGTTGGACCTTGATCTTTTCGCTATCGCGAAACTGTATGGTCAGGCCTTTATCCTGGTGATCGTCTCTGCGCAGGCAGGACGGGCAGACAGGCGACATTCTCGCCTGAAGGCTCGACTCCGGCGGGAGATTTCAGGTGCAGGGGCGGGTCCCAGACCCGCCCCTGCCAGCTCCAAACGTCAACCGACTTGCGGCAGCGATGCTAGGGCTCTCCGGACCTCCTCCTCGGGCAGCTCGTAGTTCTCCAACTCGCCGGCCAGGTAGCTCTCGTAGGCGGTCAGGTCGAAGTGGCCATGCCCGCTGAAGGCTAAGGCGATAACTTTGGCCTCGCCCGATTCCCTGCATTTCAGAGCCTCCTCTACGACTGCCTTGATGGCGTGGGCCGGCTCTGGTGCGGGGATGAAACCCTCGGTGCGGGCGAATTGCACCGCCGCCTCGAAGGCAGGGTTCTGGGGATAGGCCCTCGCCTCGATGAGCCCATGTTTGTGGAGGGCGCAGATGATGGGCGCCATCCCGTGGTAGCGAAGGCCACCAGCGTGGATGGGAGGGGGAACGAAGTCATGGCCCAGGGTGTACATCCTGAGGAGAGGCGTAGTGCAGGCTGTGTCGCCGAAGTCGTAGGTGTAGAGCCCTTTGGTCACCGATGGACAGGCGGTAGGCTCCACGCAGATCACCCGCAGGTCTGGAGCCCTTCCCTCGATCTTGTCCTTGATGAAGGGCAGGAAGAAGCCGGCGAAGTTGCTACCCCCACCGATGCAGCCGATGAGGATGTCCGGGTAGTCTCCCGTCATCTCCATCTGCCTCTTGGCCTCCTGTCCCACGACCGTCTGGTGCAAGAGGACATGGTTTAGGACGCTTCCCAGGGCGTACTTGGTGCCCTCGTGTGTAGCCGCGTCCTCCACCGCCTCGCTGATGGCTATCCCCAGCGAGCCGGGCGAATCAGGGTCTTTGGCCAGGATGTCCCGGCCAGTCTTAGTGTCCTCGCTGGGGCTGGGGACGCACTCACCCCCCCAGGTCTCCATCAGGATGCGGCGATAAGGTTTTTGGTCGTAACTGATTCTGACCATGTAGATCTTGCACTCCAGTCCGAAGAGGTTGCAGCCGAAGGCGAGGGCGCTTCCCCACTGGCCAGCCCCCGTCTCGGTCGTTATGCGCTTGACGCCCTCCTGCTTGTTGTAGAAGGCCTGGGCCACAGCGGTGTTAGGCTTGTGGCTACCCGGAGGGCTTACTCCCTCCCACTTGTAGTAGATCTTGGCTGGGGTATCCAGCGCCTCCTCCAGGCGATGGGCCCGGTACATGGGCGTGGGCCGCCAAAGCCTGTAGACCTCCCGCACCTCCTCTGGGATATCGATGTACCGCTCTGGGCTCATCTCCTGCTCGATCAGCGCCATGGGGAAGATAGGCGCCAGCTCGTCAGGCGTGATGGGCTCGCCAGTGGCGGGATTGATTATCGGGGGCATATCGAATGGCAGGTCGGGTAGGACGTTGTACCACTGAGTGGGCATTTCCTTCTCTGGAAGAAGGAATTTCGTCTGTTCCATGTTAGATCTCCTTTTCTCAGTTGTGTTTCGAGATGTCGAAGTGATAAATGTCATGCCGCTTCTCACAGCAATTAGAAGATGTCCTGCTCTACGCTACATAGTCATCCCTCCTTTTCCCAGCCGGCGAGCGTAGGTCAGCCCCATCGCCTCCCGCACCAGATGCATCGTCTCCTGGGCCTCCTTGCGCATGCGGCGGATACCAGCATCCAGGATCTCCTCCACCAGTCCCGGCTGCGAGGCGTAGCGAGCTCGCCGCTCGCGGATGGGCTTCAGGAAGTTGTTGAGCGCCCGCGCCAGCTTCCGCTTCACCTCCACGTCCCCCACCCGGCCCTTGCGGTACCGCTCCTTGAGGTCGTTCACTTCCTCCAGGTTCGGGTTGAAGGTGTCGTGGTAGATGAAGACCGGGTTGCCCTCTACAGTGCCGGGGATGTCAGCTCGTATGCGCTTGGGGTCCGTGTACATGGTAAACACTTTCTCGGTGAGGGTCTCCTCATCATCCGAGAGGAAGATGGCGTTGTCTAAAGACTTGCTCATCTTGGCCTGGCCGCCGAGCCCGATCAGGGCAGGCACATCGCCGATGCGCGCCTCAGGGATGGGGAACACATGGCCGTAGAGGTGATTGAAGCGGCGCGCGATCTCCCGCGCTACCTCCACGTGGGCCTCGTTGTCCCTCCCCACCGGCACCAGATGCGCGCGGGGCAACAGGATGTCGGCCGCCTGCAACACTGGGTAGCCGAGGAGGCCAAAGGGGACCGCTTCCAACCCAGCCGCCTGGGCCATGTCCTTGATGGTGGGCACACGCTGCAGGCGAGGCACGGTGACCAGCATCTCGAAAAGGGTGTTCAGCTCGTAGGTCTCGGGGATGGCCGACTGCACGAAGATGGTGCTCCGCTCCGGGTCAATGCCCACCGCCAGATAGTCCAACACCATCTCCCGTATGTTGCTAGGCAATTCCTTCAGAAGCTCCTTCCCCGGCCGGGTGGTCAGGGTGTGCAGGTCGGCGATGATGAAGAAGCACTCGTACTCCTCCTGCAGCTGCACCCGGTTCTTCAGGCTGCCGACGTAGTGCCCCAGGTGGAGCTTGCCTGTCGGCCGGTCTCCAGTCAGAATTCGTTCTCTTTTCTCCGCCATTTCACTCCTCCTCCAAAGCATCTCGCAGGCTGCGGACGAAATCCCTCACCGCCTGGCGGGCGCCCTCATCCCAGCCTGCCCTCTCCACAATCGCGCTCCCGACGACGATCCCATCGGCCAATTGACCCACCGCCCGGGCCTGAGCTCCACCCGCGATGCCGAAGCCGACGGCCACGGGTTTGTCGGTGACCTCGCGCACGAGGCGCACTCGATCGGACAGGCCAGCGGGCAGCCCCTCCCGCGCCCCCGTCACCCCGGTGACGGAGACCAGGTACACGAAGCCGGTGCTTCGGCCCGCGATCAGGGTCACCCGCGCTGGGGTGCTGGTGGGCGCTAATAGATACACCAGCGCGCGTTCCTCAGCGTGGCAGGCCCCCTCCAGCTCATCCGCCTCCTCCGGCGGCAGATCGGCCACGATCAGCCCGTCCACGCCCACCTCCCGACAGGCCCGGATGAACCGCTCCGGGCCGTAGGCCAGGATGGGGTTGAGATACCCCATGAAGAGCAGCGGCACTTTCACACCTCGGTCCCGCACTTGGGCCGCCATCTCCAAACAGCGGCTCAAGGTCATCCCCTGCTGCAGCGCCGCGTGGGTGGCCCGCTGGATGGTGGACCCATCGGCCAGGGGGTCGGAGAAGGGGATGCCAAGCTCGATGATGTCGGCGCCTCCCTCGGCCAGCGCTCCCACCAGCTCCAGGCTCTCCCCGGGGGTGGGGAACCCCAGCGGCAGATAGGGGATGAGCGCTGCCCGTCCCTCACTCCTGGCCCCGCTAAAGGCCTGGGCAATATGCTCTTTTCCGGTTGCTATTCGCCATTCGCTATTTGCCCGAGGTCCTTGTTCCCCCTCCCGGAAAGGTTGACAATGATCACCTGATCCGCGTCCATCTCAGGCGCGCGCTTGAGCGCCTCAGCTATGGCGTGGGCGGACTCCAGGGCGGGGATGATCCCCTCCAGCTGGCACAGCAGGTGAAAGGCCTCCAGCGTCTCCTCATCTGTGGCGTAGGTATATTCCGCGCGGCCCAGATCACGCAGCCAACTGTGCTCCGGCCCCACGGCCGGGTAGTCCAGCCCAGCGGATATGGAATGGGTGGAGAGGATCTGCCCATCCTCATCCTGCAGGACGTAGGAGCGGGTGCCGTGCAGCACCCCGACGCGCCCCCGCTCAGGGTCTCCGAAGCGGGCGGCGTGCTGCCCCGTCCCGATCCCCAGCCCGCCCGCCTCCACCCCGATAAACCGCACCGAGTCATCGCGGAAGGCGTGGAAGAGGCCGATGGCGTTGGAGCCCCCGCCCACGCAGGCGATGAGCACATCCGGCAGCCGGCCCTCGGCCTCTAAGATCTGCGGGCGCGCCTCCTTCCCGATGACCGACTGGAACTGGCGGACGATCAGGGGGTAGGGATGGGGTCCCAGGGCCGAGCCCAGCAGGTAATGAGTGTGGCGGACGTTGGTCACCCAATCGCGGATGGCCTCGTTGATGGCGTCCTTCAGGGTGCGGCTTCCGGCATCCACAGGGCGCACCTCGGCTCCCAGCAGATCCATGCGGTCCACGTTAGGCGCCTGGCGGCGCATGTCCTCGGTGCCCATGTAGATCACACACTCCATGTCCAGCAGGGCCGCCACCGTAGCCGTGGCCACCCCGTGCTGGCCGGCGCCCGTCTCGGCCACCAGCCGGCGCTTGCCCATCCTGCGCGCCAGCAGCCCCTGCCCCAGGGTGTTGTTGATCTTGTGCGCCCCGGTGTGAGCCAAGTCCTCCCGCTTGAGATAGATCCTCGCCCCGCCGCAGTGGGCCGTCAGCCGCTCCGCGAAGTAGAGGGGAGTGGGGCGCCCTGCGTAATCGGCTAGCAGCCCCTCCAGCTCGGCGCGGAAGTCCTCATCCGACCAGGCCCGGTGAAAAGCCGCCTCCAGCTCCTCCAGTGCGGGCATCACTGTCTCGGGCACGAAGCGCCCCCCGTAGGGGCCGAAGTGCCCCCTCTCGTCCGGCGCCGCCGTGAACAGGCGGCGCTGGGAGGTTCCGTCCATCCGCCCAATACAGGCTGGACTTCGAGTGTCGCTAGCTCCCACTGTCAAATCCTTTGCCGCTGCCACAAATCGCCGCATCTTGTCCTGATCCTTTCGGCCCGGCTCGGACTCCACCCCGCTGGAGACATCCACTCCCCATGGTCGAACCTGGTGCACCGCCTGGGCCACGTTGTCGGGGGTCAGCCCTCCGGCCAGGATGATAGGGCCGAACCGCTTGGCCGCCGCGGCCAACCCCCAGTCCCAGGCCCTCCCGGTGCCGCCCGGTTTCTCAGGATGGTAAGCGTCCAGCAGGTAGGCCGCCGCCTGATAGTCGGCCAGCCGCTCCACATCCGCCGCCGAGCGCACACGTAGGGCCTTGATGGCCCGCTCCCCTAGCGCCGCGACGTAGGGAGGCGGCTCGTCGCCGTGCAGTTGGGCGTAATCCAGATCGCACTTTCGGATCGCTTCCCGCACCCGGCTCAGCTCCTCATCCACGAAGACTCCCACCGTGCGAACCGCGGACTCCGAGCGGCGTAGGGCACCGACGATCTCCCGCACGCGCTCCGGGGGGACGTAGCGGGGGCTGGGAGGATAGAAGACGAAGCCCAGGAGGTCGGCCCCGGCCTTCTCCGCCGCCAGTGCGTCCTCCAGGTTGGTGATGCCGCAGATCTTCACTCGGACCATCGCGCCGCCTCCCTCCTCAGCATGCCCTTCATGCCTTTGGCAGACAGGTCCCCTTCCCCCACCATGCCGGCGGCCACCAGGCCCCGCGCCTCATCCGCCGGATCCGCCGCGGTCACCAGCGCCTCCCCCACCAACACCGCATCCACCCCTACTTGAGCTAGCCACCGCACATCGGCCGGGCTCTGGACCCCGCTCTCACTGACGAGGAGCGTGCCCTGAGGGATGCGGGGCCGCAGCCGCGGGATCGTATCCAGGTTCACCTTAAAAGTCCGCAGGTCGCGATTGTTGACGCCGATGATGCGCAGTCCGCAGGGGAGGGCCTTCTCCAGGTCCGCCTCATCGTGCACCTCGACCAAGGGCTCCATTCCCAGCTCCCGGGACAGGGCCAGGAGCTGGGCCAGTTCCAACGCTGACAGGGCCGCGGCGATGAGGAGGATCGCGTCTGCGCCGTAGGCGCGGGCTTCGTACACCTGATAGGGATCGAGGATGAAATCCTTGCGCAGGATGGGCAACCTGTAGCCCTCTTCGGTCAGCCCTCGTTTCACCGCCGCCAGATCTCCCAGGGACCCTCGGAAGAAGACCCCATCGGTGAGCACTGATATGGCCTCCGCTCCACCTCGGGCGTAGGCCAGGGCCAGCTCGGCCGGATCCAGGTCCAGGCGCAGCGGTCCCTTTGAGGGCGAGGCGCGCTTCACCTCGGCGATGAGGGTCACCCCCGGCTGGTGCAGCGCAGCCCTCAAATCGAGGGCCGAAGGTTGTGCCTCCGCCGCCCGCGCCAATCTCTCCTGAGAGATCATCTCTTTTAGGAGAGCGATCTCCCGGCGCTTGTGGGCCAGGATGCGATCGAGGATCATTCCGCCCCCAGTTCCTGGCTCAAGGCCACCAATGCCTCCAGCTTTTCCAGGGCCGAGCCGGAATCTATCGCCTCGCCCGCCCGCTCCAGCCCCTCCCTCAGGTCCTCCGCCCCGTCGCCTATCATCAGCGCTGCGGCCGCGTTGAGCAGGACGATGTCCCGCTGAGGGCCTTGCTCGCCCGAGAGGACCGCTCGGGTGATCTCGGCGTTCTCCTCGGCTGTTCCACCCCGCAGATCCTCCACCCGCGCCTTGGGAAGCCCCAGTTCGGCCGGGTCCAGGGATATGTCCTTCACCCATCCCTCTCGGAGGTGACTCACGCGGTTGACCCCTGTGGTGGAGAGCTCGTCCAGGCCATCGGCGCCGTGTACCACAAAGGCGGCTTGCGCCCCCAGTCCACCTAGAACCTGCGCCAGGACGCTGGTGAGGCTTGGGTTGTAGACGCCCATGAGCTGCCGCTGGGCGGAGGCAGGATTGGTGAGGGGGCCCAGGATGTTGAAGATGGTGCGCACGCCCATCTCCCGGCGGGGGCCGATGGCGTGCCTCATGGCTGGGTGGAGGCGGGGGACGAACAGAAAGCCGATGCCCACCTCGTCAATGCAACGCGCGACCTGCTCCGGGGTCAACTCCAGATTGACGCCCAATGCCTCCAGCACGTCGGCGCTGCCCGACCGGCTGGACACGGAGCGGTTGCCGTGCTTGGCCACGGCTAGGCCAGCTCCGGCGACGACGAAGGCCGCCGTGGTAGAGATGTTGAAGGTGCCCGTCCGATCGCCTCCCGTGCCGCAGGTGTCCACCAGCTCCTGACGCTTAGGCCGCACGGGTGTGGCGTGGGCGCGCATCGCCCGGGCGCAGCCGGTGATCTCCGCCACCGTCTCCCCCTTCAGCCGCAGGGCAGTGAGGGGGGCTGCCTCATCTCCCCTCCCATTCCCAGGAAGTTGCGCAGAATGCGCTTCCCCTCCCGAGTCAGGATGGACTCAGGGTGAAACTGCAGTCCAATGGCCGGATAGCGCCGATGGCACAGCCCCATCAGCTCCCCCTCCGCGGTGCGGGCGATGGGCATCAGGTCCTCCGGCAGCGGCTCCTCCACCGCGAGGGAGTGATAGCGGGTCGCCTCGAAGGGATTTGACACTCCCTCGAAGATAGGATGATCCCCGGGGTGGATCAGGGAGGTCTTGCCGTGCATGATGCGCCCCGCCCGCCCTACCTTAGCACCGAAGGCATGGCCAATGCACTGATGCCCCAAGCACACCCCCAGGATCGGTATCCTTTGATGAAAGTGTCGGATTACATCATTGGAGATGCCGCCATCGTCGGGAGTACCCGGCCCGGGGGAGATGACGATGTGGGTGGGCTTCAGTGCCTCAATCTCCTTCAGCGTCACCTGATCGTTGCGGAAGACCCGCATCTGCGCTCCCAACTTGCCCAGATACTGCACCAGGTTGTAGGTGAAGGAATCATAGTTATCTATCACGACGATCATCGTTCCTCCTTTGTGTCGCTCATTGTCGTAAATCTCCCGGCGATGAGGGCGGCTAACAGGCTCTTGGCCAGGTCTACCAGGATGAAGGGAACCGCCCCCAGCCGCCAGGCGCGCGCCAGGGCTATACCCCATGGGTCCTCGGCTGCCCCCAGCCAGAGGGCCAGCCATAAGGTCCCTCCGGCGTAGATCGCCCCTACGCCGGCCAGGGCCGCCAGCAGGCGGCCGGCGAGATGGTTGAAGCGATGGGAGAGCGCGCCGACGATGAAAGCTGCTGCCGGGAAGGCGATTAGGTATCCGCCCGTCGGCCCGAGAAGCGCCTGAGGTCCGGCGGTGGAGGCGAACACGGGTAGACCAGCTACCCCCGCCGCTAGATAGAGGAGCTGTCCCAGCGCGCCTCTTTTACCGTCCAGGATCATCCCGGCTAGCAGCACGCCTAACACCTGCAGCGTCATGGGCACAGGCGTACCCGGCAGCGGCACGGCGATCCGCGCTCCCAGGGCGGTGAGAGCCCCGGCGAGAAGAGACCTCATCAGTGCCTCCACCCACCTTATCCGGGCGATCTCCCATCGAAGAAAGTCGATCTTGAACATTGCAGTCCTCCCTCACAGCGTGTCTTGCTCCGCCCGCTCAATCGCCTCGGCCAGGGCCTAGGCCTTGTGCAGCGTCTCCTCATACTCGCGAGCTGGATCGGAATCGGCCACAATCCCTGCTCCAGCCTGCAGGAACGCGGTCTGATTCTTGAAGAAGATGGTGCGGATGGTGATGCAGGTGTCCATGCTGCCCGAGTAGGAGAAATAGTCCACCGCCCCGGCGTAAGGTCCCCGCCGTTCCCCCTCCAGCTCGTCAATGATCTTCATGGCCCGCACCTTGGGCGCGCCGGAGACGGTGCCGGTCCACCAGCATCACGTGCTCGGCCCGCTCCTTGGGGTCAGCCAGAAGTTCCTCTGCCAGAGCCTCATCCTCCTGAGGGGTGCTGCCTCGCGGTCGGGTTCCGGCCAGGGGCCGCACCTGGGCTTGGCCATCCTCCAGCCGCACCAGCATCTCCGGCGAGGAGCCGATGAGGCGCAGCCCCTCGGGAAGCTCCAAGTAGAACATGTAGGGCGAGGGGTTGAGCATGCGCAGGGCGCGGTAGATGGAGAAGGGATCGGCCCCCGTCCAGCGCTGCAGCCGTTGGGAGAGCACCACCTGGAAGATGTCGCCAGCGGCGATGTATTCCTTGGCTTTCTGAACCGCGGCCTCAAAGTCCGCCTGGCTGAAGTTGGACTGGAGCTGGCCGCTGTCTTGGCCTCCTGATGGCCGAGGTGCAGGCAGAGGTTGACCGAGCCGCTCTACCAAGGCCTCGATGTCGGCCACTACCTTTTCGTAGGCTGATTCCACCTCGCCGTCCAGATGGACGTTAGATACCACCAACAGCCGATGCCGCACATGGTCGAAGACCACCAGTGTATCTGTCAGCAGAAAGACCGCCTCCGGCCATTCGAATCCGGTGGAGGGTGGGGCCATGGCCTGCAACTTGGGCTCGAAGAAGCGCACCATGTCGTAGGCCAGATACCCCACAGCTCCGCCGTGGAAGCTGGGCACCCCTGGCAGTGCCACCGACCGATGGGGATGCACAAACTCGGCCGTCACGTGCAACGGGTCCCGGCCCTCGAGCCTTTCCGTCCGTGTGCCCTCTCGCCCCATAATCAGGACCCGATCCCCTCGGGCGATGAGGCTGGCCGTGGGATCCAGGCCCACGAAGGAGTAGCGGCCCATCTGCTCTGCTCGCTCCACGCTCTCCAGCAGGAAGGAGGGTCCCTCCCCTCGAAGCTTGAGGTACACCGAGACCGGCGTCTCCAGGTCGGCGGGGAGCTCTCGATAGACAGGGACGGTGTTGCCCTGGCCGCTCAGCCCCTTGACCTCTTCCAAAGTTGGACGATACATCTTCTCTTTCCCTGAACCAAAAGGGTGTATTTCATTTGGGTTGTAAGGGCACCTCTTGCGGGTGCCCAGGGTGGGCGCAAGGCCCGCCCCTACCAACCTGTTCGAAACGCACCCGAACCAAAAAAACCCTCCCGCCCCAACTGAAGGGACGAGAGGGTTTCTCCCGTGGTGCCACCCACTTTAGGCCGCCCAATACAAAAATCCGCCGGTGAACGGCGGATAGTGTGAGCCAGCCTCACTCTTCGCAGGTACGGGATAGCCGACAACGCTATCCGATACCCTCAGCCCTGATAACGGTGGCGACTCCGGCGGCGCCTACTAAACTCCCCCTCGGCGCCGCAACTCCCAGGCCCATTCACCATCCGCACCGGTATCGGGCTTCCACCTACCCCCGACTCTCTGGACCTCGCCTTGATGGCTACTTTTCCTGTTCACAGTCTTTCCTAAATATGTTGCTTACAATTATAGCACAAAATGCTGCAGATGTCAAGTCAAATGGGGGACGATCCTCTCCAGCAGCTTCCTCTCTCTGGTACAGTTAGACCCCGTTAAGCGTTCCAGCGGCTGTCCATTCTTGAATAGGATGAGTGTAGGGATGCTCATTATTCCAAGCTGACCGGTCAGTTCTTGCGCTGAATCCGCATCTATCCTGACCACCTTCAGCTGGTCGGCGTACTTGGCTTCTATCTTATCCAGCAGAGGCTCTACCATGCGACAAGGCACACACCACTCGGCCCAGAAATCAGTCAGCACCAGTTCATCGGCCTGAAGTACCTCGGCCTCGAAGGCGCCATCGTTCACGATAAAAGATTTGCTCATAAACTTCCCCTTCCGTCTGTACCAGGCACCTGTAGGAGGAGAGTATATATCAGGTGGGCCTAAAAGTCAACACCTCATTTGCCAGAAATGGGGCGAGGGATTATAATGCCGGGCCGTCTAGTATGTTCAAGGGAGGTCCTGTTGAAGCTTTCAATTCTTATCCCGGCCTACAATGAGCAAGCTACTATCCGGGACATCTTATCACGCGTGGGAATGGTGCGGCTAGAGGGGTTTGATGAAAAAGAGATCATCGTGGTGGACGACTGCTCCACCGACGGCACGCAGGAACTGCTGGCTGAGGAACAAGCAGTCAATGGTGATCTACGCGTCTTCCGTCACCAACGAAATCGAGGCAAGGGAGCTGCGGTGCAGACGGCCTTGGAGCAGGCCACCGGCGATGTGATGCTCATCCAGGACGCGGACCTGGAATACGATCCCCGCGACTATCCAACCCTGCTCCAGCCCATCCTGGAGGGGCGAGCACAGGTGGTGTATGGCTCCCGCTTCTTGGGGGCCCCCCGGCGGACTATGTTCTTTTGGCACATGGTAGGCAATAAACTTTTCACTTTGACAGCCAACATCCTGTACGATACCATCCTAAGCGATGTGGAGACCTGCTACAAGGTCTTTACCCGCGAGGTCGCGGACCAGATTCAACTGAAATCCGCCCGCTGGGGGTTTGACCCCGAGATCACGGCTAAGATATTGAAACGCGGATACCGCATCTACGAGGTACCCATCTCCTACGCCGGCCGAGAGTATCAGGAAGGGAAAAAGATCACCTGGCGAGACGCTTTCATCGTATTATGGACCCTGTTAAAGTATCGGTTCGTGGATTGATCTCACCTAGATTTGACAGCGTACCCTTCCTGGCTGTATCGGCAGACAGGAGAGTTGGGATAGGGCCATTGCCACCTGTGCCTGATCAGGTGCAGGCAGATGACTATCTCCAATCCGTTTGAGCCACACCCAAATGGACATCAGGGCTCCGGCAATACTGGCGAAAACCGATACCCCACCCCACGCACCGTTCTCAGATAGCGAGGCTCACTGAGGTCGGGCTCTATCTTCTTCCTAAGCCAGTGGATGTGTACATACAGAGTACTAGTATCGCCTACAAAATCCGTCTCCCACACCTCACGCATCAGGAAGCGACGAGAGAGCACGCGGGCAGGGTGTCTTAGAAATGTCTCTAGGAGATGGAACTCCTTGGGGGGAAGATAATAGCTGCCGCTGGAGCAGTAAAGCTGATGGGTATCCAAATGAAGACGCATACCGCCGACTGCTAGGATATGGGTCTCATTATCCTCGAGGAGCATTTTGATCACCGTCGCAAGTTGGCCGAAGGGCAGAGGGGGCACTAGGCAGGCGTTCGGTTCCTGAGGCAGGCCCATTTCATCGCAACCGTCGGTTAAGAGTATCAATGGTACCATGAGGCTCTCGACCTGCTGGCATATCTTCTGGCAAGAGGAACGGGTGTCCGTATTCAGTCGTTTAATGTTGACGACGACTAGATCAGGCAGGTCCATAAACAGGGAGTTTTCAGCCTGCTCTAGCTCGATTGTCCAGGCTCGATATCTTCTCTCCGCTTCTATAAGCCGTGGGAGACCATGTCGGGAGGACCCAGGTTCTTGAATGATAAGAATATGGGCAGGCATTGTTTTCCAATTCGATTGAATAATGCTGAAGAATGAACACTTATATTAGGGGGAGAGAGATTGGTGAGCTAATTCAGCCTGGGCCTATTATACTTCATATCGAGGCGCCTGGCAAAGCGGGTTATGAGGATCTCTTGCCAAGCCACGCCTCTGTTGTAAAATGTGGGTGGACATTCTTTCGGAAAAGATGCGAGAATGCTCCGCGGCAAGCTGCGGGTTGACTCTAAGCTTTCATCTGTTCAGACACTTTGAAAGGAGAAATTCACTTGAGAGAATTGATCAGAAAGTTGGTCGAGACCTACGGCCCCGCCGGGTACGAGGGCCGTGTCCGAGAGCTAATTCAGAGCGAGATCGAGGGGCTGGCCGATGAGGTGCGTAGCGACGCCTTGGGCAACCTGATCGCCATCCGGCATGGGTCCGAGGAAGCCCAGAAACTGATGCTCTCCGCCCATATGGATGAGATCGGCGTCATCGTCAGCCACGTGGACGAGAAGGGGTTCTGTCGCTTCCAGCCGATGGGAGGCGTGAGAAGGCTGAACTTGTCCGGCGGGCGGGTGCTGTTCGAGAATGGCACGGTGGGGGCCATCAGCCTGGAGAAGCTGGAGGATTCCAGCAAAGTGCCGCCGCTGGAAAAGTTCTACATTGACGTAGGAGCTACCTCTAGGGATGATTGCCCTGTGGAGGTGGGGGATGTGGCCTGCTTCCTGCGCCCCTTTGAGGATGGAGGAGAACGGCTCATTGCCAAAGCCTTCGACGACCGCATCGGCTGCGCGGTGCAGATAGGCGTTATGCGAGAGCTGAAGGGCAAGGAGATACCTCATGAGGTCTCCTTTGTCTTCAGTGTGCAAGAGGAGGTGGGGCTGAGGGGAGCCCAGACCTCGGCCTACGGCCTGGACCCTGATCTGGGCGTCGCCGTAGATGTGACCTCCACCGGCGATACCCCTGAGTCGGCGACCATGGCTGTGGAGCTTGGGAAGGGGCCAGCCATCAAAGTCAAGGACAGGGGGATGATCACCCATCCTGCTGTCAAGGAACTCTTGGTGAGGACCGCTGAGGAGCACGACATACCCTATCAGTTGGAGGTCCTGGAGCGAGGCACCACTGACGCCCGCGTCATCCAGACTACGAGAGCAGGTGTTCCCACGGGATGCCTCTCCATTCCCTGCCGCTACGTGCATTCTCCCTCGGAGATAGTGGATTACAGCGACGTCCTGAACGCGGTCAAGCTTCTAACCGCGTTGCTCTCCAGCCCCATCGAGTTGGAGTAAGCATCCAGTGGTCAGCGATCAGCTATCAGCCAAGAGACATGTGGAGTGATAGCTGACCGCTGATGGCTGAGTGCTTTCTTGACGAGGAATAGCAAATGCCACCCAAGATCACCGTCATCGGTAGCCTGAACATTGACCTGGTGGTACAGGCCCCTCGGATGCCCGCCCCAGGGGAGACGATCGCCGGCCACGGATTCCACACTGTCCCCGGAGGCAAGGGGGCCAACCAGGCTGTGGCAGCGGCCAAGCTGGGAGCCCAGGTGACGATGGTGGGACGGGTGGGGGATGACAGCTTCGGACGGATGCAGCGCCGGTCCATGGAGGCGCTGGGCATCAGGACCGATTTCCTGATCACCGATGAGGAGGCGCCGACGGGGACTGCGCTTATCATCGTGGACACCCAGGGCCAAAACTCCATCGTGGTCATAGCCGGCGCCAATGGCCAGCTCACTCCAGACGATGTAGAGGCCGCACGTCCGGCCATTGAGGCCTCCGATGGGGTGCTCCTTCAACTGGAGATCCCCATCCCCACCGTGCAGCGCGCTGTGGAGGTGGCCCGCGAGCTCGATGTGCCGGTGATCCTCAACCCCGCTCCAGCGCCGAGCAAACCACCGCCAGCCTCGATTCTGCAGAGCGTGGACTACCTCATTCCCAACGAGTTCGAGGCCGCGGCGCTGTCCGGTTTTAAGGTTACGGATCAACGCAGCGCGGAGCGGGCGGCCACTCATCTGCGGGCTCAAGGCATCGAGGTAGTGATCCTCACCCTGGGGGCACAGGGGGCACTGGCCATCTCCTCCCAGGGCATGACCTCGATCCCCGCTTTCTCGGTGGAGGTGGTGGACACCACCGCAGCGGGGGATGCCTTCGTGGCCGCCTTCGGCGTGGCAGTCTGCGAAGGTCAGCCCTTGACGGAGGCACTCCGATTCGCCAACGCTGCCGGTGCACTGACGACCACCAAGCTGGGCGCTCAGCCATCGCTGCCCAGCCGGGAGAAGGTAGAGGCTTTCCTGCAGGAGGTGGAGAGGGAGATATGAGCGATGGTTGATGGTTGGAAAAGGAGTGGAACCCGTGCTGCGCTTTGGTATTGAATTGATGCAGCCGGATCTGCTGATGGAGCAGGCGCTGGGAGCAAGTGAGCCCGCGTCGGATGTCGAGCCGGCGGGACTCTCGCTGGATGTGGCTTCCACAGTGGAGCGTGTGGCCGATATGGGCTTCGATCTGATTGAACTCAACCCCGATCTGATGATCTTCTTCCCCCGATGCCTCAATCTGCCCTCGGTGAACCGCCTACGGATGCTGAAGGAGTCGCGCGGCCTGAGCTATACTCTGCACCTGCCCTTGTGGTCGGTGGAACCTTCCACACCCGTCCAGCCTGTGCGCCGGGGATCGGTGGAGGCGCTGGTGGATGGAATACTGCGGATGGCCTCCCTGGAACCTGAGGTCTACGTGCTGCACGCCACAGGTGCGCTGGCATCGGAGTTCAGCAGCATGGCCGCCCTGGAGCCGGTGCGTCCCTTGGTCCTGCGCATGTTCCAGGAGCAGGCTCGGCGCAGCATAAAAAGACTGCTGGATTGCACCGGGCTTCCGCCGCGGAGGCTGGCGGTCGAGAATATTGAGTTTCCGCTCGAGTTGACACTGGAGCTGGCTGAGGAGTTCGACCTATCGGTGTGTCTGGACATCGGCCACCTGCTAGCTGGATATTCAGGCGATGTGACGCTGGAGGAAGCCCTGGCGCGCATCTTCCCTCGCCTGGCGGAGGTGCATCTGCACGATGCCTACCACCGGCAGGCCCCCGACGGTTCAGTGCGCGTGGCCGATCATCTGCCCCTTGGCTACGGCGATCTGGCGATAGAGTGGTTCCTGGGGCAGCTCCAGGAGGCTGACTTCACCGGCCCGGTGATCTTTGAGCTGACCATAGAGGAGGCTCATGCCTCACTGGAGTTGATCAGAACCTGCTGCCCTGATACGTTGGATTGAGCTTAATGCCTGTGCTCATGTCTGCGCAGGGAGGCCCAGCTTCGCAAAGCGATTTGCGCGCCTGACAAATCAGTTGTATACTATACTCGTCTCAGGAGATGCATGGGCATACCTGTCTCATTGCTGAAAGGAGTAGATCATGCTTAGGACCCGCAAGATATTAGTCGTATTAAGCGTTGTGCTAGCTCTTCAACTGTTCGTCGTCCCCATCGGACATGCAGCCCCACCCTCAGGCAACCCAAGTTATCACCATGTGCGTTGGGGAGAGACCCTCTTCTCCATCGGGCGTCAGTACGGTGTAAATCCCTATGACATAGCCAGGGCCAACAATCTCTGGAATCCCAATCGCATCTACGCCTGCCAGTGGTTGAGGATCCCGAAACCTGGGCCTGTAGGGCGTTGTCACCATGTAAAGTCTGGTGAGACCCTTTTCTCCATCGGGCGTAAGTATAATGTCAACCCCTATGCCATCGCCAGGGCCAACAATCTCTGGAACCCCGATTGCATCTACGCCTGCCAGTGTTTGAGGATACCCTGGGGGCCGCCTTATCCAGGCCCCTGTTGTGATCCCTAACCACTCCACTTGTCAGGCTCGCCACTGCATATCCTGAGATACGCAGAACGAGGGTAGCAGAGTCTATCTGCTACCCTTGTCACTTTCAGGGAGCAAAAGCATCCGAGGGGATGCAACCTCGGTTGCCCTGATTATATCCAGCGGATAAAAGCCGTCGGATGGGCTTCTATCTGTACCAGGTACTGGTGAAATCTCTGCTACGAAGATTTGCCAGAGGCCGGAGGGTGTGATACAATGTGCCCCGCTTCCATGGGGTCTGTTCTATCCAGGAGGCGGCCCTATGGCCTTTGGAGCAGGGATAGAGCATTATTGCGCCCGAAAGGAGCCGATATCCTCAAGATGGAAGCTCAGCCTGATAGAAAAACGATGGCAGCGAGGGAACCAGGGGCAACACGTCCGACCCTGGCCAGCCCTATAGTCAGCCAGGTCATCTACTACGTGATCATACCCGCCCTCGTCCTGGTAGGACTTCTCCTCCCTCCCGTCGCGGTGGGGAACTGGATTATCTACGCCGACTACGCTCACATGGGGGAGGATCAGTGGGCGATAGAGGCAACCGACACCGCGCGGCTGGAGGTGCGTCCCGATGACCTGGGGGAGCCTTTTAGGCTCAAATTCCTAGCCATCGAGCGCAATGCTTTTCAAGCCCAGACAGCAGGCCGAGAGCTCATCCCCTTGGCCGAAGCACTTCCCTCTCATCTAGTCCCTCGGAGTCCCCTTTATCGCATTCGGCTTGCGGGGGCCCCGCCCGCTGCCGTGTCACTGACAGCTCCGCTTCCCCCTGACTGCCAGAATGTCCATAATTTGGATCTCTACGGCTGGTTCCCTGCCCTTCAGCCGGAGGAGGAGGGGAGCTGGAGATGGTTACCCAGCGAGATCCAGCCCCCGGCCAGCCGACTTACCGCCAGGCTGGCCGAACTACCTCAGGCCCTCTTAATAGTAGAGAGTCAGCCCATCCCACCGCTGGTGGCGACCACGTTGAGGCAGGATCAGCAATTGTCCCCCGAGGGAGGCGAGGTGCTGAGGGTGATCAACCCTAGGGGCTTGCTGGTCAGCGAGCAGGGTGGATTGAAAGGCACGCCCGTCGGCGTGTCAGCGGAGGGGGCGCTGGTTCTACCATCTGAGTCCAATTGGCGGCCAGGCGAAGGGCAAGTCGCGGATGTCAACCGACTGCTGGCCAATCCCACAGCGCGGGAGGAGCACGTGCAGGCCATCCTTCGTTGGGCTCAGGACAAGCCATACGACGGGATAACCCTGGATTATCGAAATGTGGATCCCTCCCTTCAGAATGAGGTCACCTCGTTTGTACGACAGGTGGCGGAGGGTCTCCATACCCAGGGCAAGCGGCTGACCCTCCGCGTCAGCCGGCCGGTGCTCACGCCCGATGGCACCTGGAACACTGGCGCTTACGATTGGTTGGTCCTGGGGCCGCCGGTGGACAGCATCAAGATCCCCGCTCTGCTGAATCCGCAGGCCTATCGGCCCGGGGGGGAGATGGAAAAACTGCTGGATTGGACCACCCGACGGGTGGAGCGTGCTAAAATACAGTTGGTCTTCAGCGCGGACAGCCTGGATCAACAGGGAAGCAGGCGGGAATTCCTGACCTACGCTCAGGCGCTTGGCCGACTGGCCGAGGTGGCAGCGGTGGACCCTCCCATCCTGAAGCCTGGTGCTTCCCTGGAAGTACAACTGGAAGCCTGGCAAGAGGCGCAAGGGCTGCAACAGGATAAAGAGATCAATGCCTATTGGTTCACCTACGTGGACGAGCAGGAGCAGAAACCCTTACAGGAGAGGCACACCGTGTGGCTGGAGAATTCCTCCAGCCTGGCCTACAAGCTGCGCCTGGTCCAGAAATACAATCTCGGTGGGGTCACGGTGGAGGACCTGGCCAGCAGGGAGAATGACCCCCAGATGTGGCGGACATTGCAGACCTTTGCTCAGCAGGCCACTCCACAGGGCGGTAATCAGTTCACCGTCTGGTGGACGGTTCGCGGCCCCGCGGGCGATCAGATAGCCAGGGCACCTGCGCCGATCACCGACCCCAGCTACGTCTGGAAGGCACCAGCGGTCTCAGGCCAGTACCTCATCGCCGCCGAGATCGCAGCTGATGGACAGGCCATCCCCAGTGAAAATGAGCAGACCGTGTGGGTGGCGACGCTCACTCCCACCCCAACCCCCGCTCCAACTCCTACCCCGACTCCCACTCCGAGACCGCCCACCCCTACTCCAATCACCACCCCCTCCCTTCCGGATGGGGTGGTGATGGAGGAGGTGACCAAACTGAATGTGCGCTCCGGGCCGAGCACCGATTTCGAGCGGGTGGGGCAGCTTACAGAGGGAGAGGAGATTGAGGTCACTGGTAGTACGGAGAAGAAAGACTGGTTACAGATCCTCTACCAGGGGAAGAAGCGGTGGGTGTCCGCTGCCTATGTGAAGTTGAACCTGGCGCCGGAGGACATCCCAGTGATCCCGGATGAGGAACTGCCGAAGAAGCCGGAGGCTTCCGAGAGCAGCAAGGGCAGCAGTGGAGGAGGTAGTAAGTCCCACGCTGTGGCCGCGGCGCCTGCCTCTCACTCACGGACCTCCTTCGGCTACGGGGTCCAGGCCCACTTCCTGAATCAGGATCACGGGCAGATAGTCAACGCCATCAATGGAATGGGCTTCAATTGGGCCAAGCAGCAGGTGCGCTGGGAGCTCCACGAGCCGAGCCGGGGGCAGTACAGCTTCGGCGAGCTGGATCGAATGGTGAACGCCTGCAACGTCAATGGCATCAATGTGCTGTTCAGCGTGGCTGCTGCGCCTCCTTGGGCTATCTCAGGCGGCAATCACTATCCGGCCGATTATCAGGATTTCTGGAACTTCATGGGGGCGCTGGCCGAGCACTTCAAGGGCCGGGTCAAGGCCTACGAGGTGTGGAACGAACAGAACCTGCAACGGGAGTGGGGCGCACCGCTCAGCGCCTCCGACTACGTGCGGCTTCTTTCAGGGGCTTACAAGACCATAAAGGCCCACGACCCCAACGCCATCGTCGTCAGCGGCGCTCCGACGCCGACGGGAATGAACGATGGAGTCACTGCCATCAATGATCGGATCTACCTGGAGCAGATGTACCAGGCTGGTCTGGCACGCTGGTGCGACGCGGTGGGCATCCATCCCAGCGGCTTTGCCAACCCACCGGATGCCCATTGGCCTGAGGGGGATAAACCTAATCGGGGGTTTGATGACCATCCTAGCTTCTTCTTCCGCAACACCATGGAGGACTATCGCAACATCATGGTCAAGTACGGCGCTGGTGGGCATAAGTTATGGCCCACGGAGTTCGGCTGGCCGACGGTGGACAATTTTGGGGTAGCCCCAGCGCCGGGCTACGAATTTGCCAACGATCTCAACGAAGCTCTGCAGGCCCAGTACTTTGTCCGAGCCTACCAGATGGGGCGCAACTGGGGCTGGGTTGGGGTGATGTTCCTCTGGAACCTGAACTTCGGCCCAGTATGTGGCGCTGCTGATGAGAAGGCGGCCTACAGCATCATCCGCCCCGATTGGAGCCCACGCCCGGCCTATGCCGCGCTGGCCGATATGCCCAAGTGATATCAGCACCTTTACAGGGATGCCCCACCTGGGGTATCTCTGTACTTTACTTTCCGCAATATTGTGCCACAAAACTGCAAAGTTGTCATGCGCGATTGATGAACAACTGAAATTGCGCCAGCGATCAGTGACTGTCGGATGAAGTTTAGAAAAACGGCGGGAAGTAAAGAAATGATAGTTGATATCCACACCCATATAACCGCGCCATACATAATCTCCAATAGGGAGGCTTACTGCCAGCAGGACGAGTGGTTCGGAAAGCTCTATGAGAACCCGAAAGCCCGGCTGGCCACCACAGAGGAGCTCATTGAGGCCCTGGACGAGGCCGATGTGGATCGAGCGGTGACTTTTGGTTTCGGCTGGGCCGACATGGGCCTGTGTCGAGCGGCCAACGACTACACCATCGAAGCCGTGCGACGGTATGGAGATCGACTGATCGGCTTCGCCGTCGTCAACCCCCGGCAGCTTCGCGAGGCCCTGCGCGAGCTGGATCGCTGCATAGCGGCCGGGCTGCGAGGGGTGGGAGAGCTAATGCCCGACGGACAGGGCTTCTCCTTGGATGACCTATCACTGCTGGCTCCATTGGCTGAGTTCGCAGCGGAGCATAATCTACCTATCCTTGTGCACTCCAGCGAGCCAGTGGGACACCAGTACGCCGGCAAGGGCACGGTCAGTCCGGATGTCATCTACCGCTTCGCCAAGGCTTTCCCCCAGGTGACGCTCATCTGCGCCCACTGGGGAGGTGGACTCCCCTTCTACGAGCTCATGCCCGAAGTGCACGATGCGCTGGCCAACGTGTACTACGACACCGCAGCTTCCCCCTTCCTCTACGATAACCAGATTCTACCTCTCCTGGCCCAGCTCATCCCCCACAAGATCTGTTTCGGCTCCGACTTTCCACTCATTCCTCCAACACGCTATCTGCGCAGTTTCCGCTCTGTCGGACTGGACATCGAGCCTCTAGAGGCAGTGCTGGGAGGCAACGCGGTCTGCGCTCTAAACCTCATGAACTTGGAAGAAAGCAGCGAGAGCACTTCGCTTAGTGAAAGGAGAACCAATGTCTGAAGAGATCCGCGCCTTTATTGCCTTTGAGCTTCCAGACTCACTCAAAGAAAGCCTGATGGAACTGCAGAGAGAACTCAAGGGGCAGGTTCCTCAAGGGGTGGTGCGTTGGACACGGCCAGAGGGCATCCACCTCACCCTCAAGTTCCTGGGCCAAACCCCAGTGGATCAGATTGAAGATATCGCGGAGGCTTTGAGCTCAGCCTGTGCCCCCTTCTCCCCTCTTACTTATACAGCAAGTGGGTTGGGCTGCTTTCCCAATCTCCGCCGGCCCCGAGTCATCTGGGTAGGGATCGAGGATCCTGCAGGAGAGCTTTCCGAGCTGCAGAAGGCGGTCGAGGATGCCTGTGTGGAGTCGGGTTTTGAGCGTGAGAGGAGAGCCTTCCATCCTCACCTCACCCTGGGTCGAGTCCGCAGACGCGCCTCCAGGGGTCAGCGTCGCGCTATCAGCGAGCTCCTTCAGGAGAGAGAGATAGCATCGTTGGGCACGGTGACCGTGAGGAAGGTCAGCTTAATCCGCAGCGAGCTGCGGCCCACAGGCGCGGTGTACACCACTTTGCGGGAGGTCAAACTTCATCCCAGTCCTACATGATCTCCCGACGCCCGATCCTTTTCCCAACCATTATCTGTTGAAAGGATGCGACCTTTGATTGTCCTCGCTATAATACAGGTATCCGAAAGGAGGAGAGATGCCCCTTCATTATCCTTGGCCCAGCCCACCTGAAAGAGAGCAACTGGGAGCCCGGTTACATCCGGGGGATGACCCTGCTGATGCCGTTGTCCTGGAATGGGCAGGTGAGTTTTTCTCAGGGATCCACCCAGCCGATCAGAAAGAGCGATCCCTTATCCCCGAGGATCCCATGGTCTTCGCGACGCCCGGCCTATTCGACGCGCAGATCAATGGGTATTGGGGCCGTGGATTTAAAGATGTTGAGGCAGGGCCCCAGGGCGTCCGTGATCTCTGCTGGTCGATTACGCTAAGTGGCACCACCCGTTTTCTGCCCACAATCACCACCGATGCGCCGGAGGTGATGCGGGCGGCGATGGCCAATATCGACGCCGCCTGCCGCGCCTATCCTGATGTAGCGGCGATGGTCGCTGGAATTCATCAGGAGGGCCCCTGGATCTCACCAGTGGATGGCCCACGCGGCGCGCATCCGCGTGAACATGTCGCTCCTCCAGACATAGATGTGTTTGACCTCCTGCAGGAAAGCTCAGGGAACCGAATCCGGTTGTTGACCCTCGCCCCAGAGATCAATGGAGGGATCGACCTCATTCGAGAAGTTACTGAACGAGGTATGAGTGTATGTCTGGGCCATCATCAGGCGGCCAGATCGACGATCCGCCAGGCCATAGGAGCAGGAGCAGTAGGCGTAACCCACCTGGGTAACGGATGTCACAACATGATGCCGCGCCATCCAAATGTGCTTTGGGAACAGGCGGCTGAGGATCGCCTCTTCGCTGGGGTGATTTCAGATGGACACCATGTACCTCCAGCGACGGTCAAGGTCTTTTACCGTGCGAAGCCACCGGGTAAGCTGTTCTTGGTCAGCGATGCGGTGAGCATGGCTGGAGCGCCACCAGGGCTCTACCATCTGCGAGATGAGATCGTCGAGATGAGACCTTCGGGGAGATTTGGCTTCTATGAATCGGAGACGTTGATCGGCGCGGCAGTAAGCCTGTCCCGATGTTTGGCGAATTTCGTGGATTTCACCGATGAGGGGAAGACGCCCGTAAGCTACCTCCCTCACGTGACTAGAGTGCCGGGTATGCTGACAGGGATTTCAGACCTTGCAGCTCCTCTGGGCAAGCCCGGAACACCTGCGACCTTCGTGGTATGGCGCTGGGATCGGGATACTCCAGATCTCATTCCCCAGAGGATCGTGGTGCGTGGACGTACAGTCTACGACACCAATACCCTTCCCACTCAAGTGCCATTTGGTCGCACACTGGAACCCGCCACCTCTGAGGAAGCTGAACAAAGCTCACTGTCGAGCAACGGGTGATGAATCATCCTTACCCGCACCTGCTCGCCCGTGCCTGATCGGGTGCAGGCGGAGACAGGCAAAATGTCTGGGGGAGACCATCGGACATTGACTTCGGATATAGGAAGGTAGAGAGATGAGAAAAGGCATTAACATCTGGGCCTTTCGCGATCAGAGTGACCTGCGTCGCTGCATGATCCTAGCACACAAGGCGGGCTTCGAGGGTATCGAATTGGCCTATGCCCTGAAAGGGCCTATTGGCCCTGAGTCCACCCCGGAGGACATGAAAGCCATCCTCCAGATGGCCCGAGAGGTGGGTATTGAGATCTGCTCTCTGGCCACGGGGGTGCTCTGGCAATTTAATCTCATCAGCGAAGACAGGGAGGAGCGCGAGACGGCCAAGGGACACGTACGAAAGGGACTGGAGTTGGCTGGGGTGCTTGGAGTGGACACCATGCTGGTGGTGCCAGGTTTCACCGGGCCCTTTCAGTCCGGCCCTGCCGTGATTCAGGACTACGAGGCCGCGTACAATCGAGCCCTGGAGAACTTCCGCGAGCTGGGGCCGATCGCCGAGCAGCATGAGGTATACATAGGTGTGGAGAACGTATGGAACAAGTTCCTTAACAGCCCCCTCGAGATGCGGGATTTCATAGACCGGGTCGGCCATCCCTATGTGCAATGCTACTTTGACGTGGGTAATATCATGCGCACCGGCTATCCCGAGCATTGGATCCGAGTGCTGGGTTCACGCATCAGGAAAGTGCATTTCAAGGATTTCAAGACCGACGTCGGCACGCTGGAGGGGTTCGTCGAGCTCCTGTCAGGGGATGTGAACTACCCGGCGGTGATGGAGGCGCTCCGCGACGTTGGATACGATGGTTGGTGCACCGCTGAGCTCTCGCCGCGCACTCACTGGCCGGAGAGCATCCTCCAGGCCACCTCTCAGGCGATGGATCTCATCTTCTCCGGGGAATGAGGGCGGGCGGCGCGGTGCCGGGCTCACAAAAGCGCAGATAGACCACTTGGACGAGAAAAGGGGAACAAATATGGTCAAAAGGGATGTCTCAAAGGTGAAAGTAGGAGTCATCGGCCTGGGGATGATGGGAGGCTTTCACGCGGGCCGATACCTCCAGACCCCCAGCGCGGAGCTGGTTGCCATCGCTGATATCAGGCCGGAGCGATTGGAGGCCGAGGAGTTTGTGGCCGGCAACATCCCTGACGAGAGCGGACCGGCTGATCTCTCCGGCGTGGATCGTTACCCGGATGGCAGCCAGCTCATCGCCGAGGCGGATGTGGACATGGTGGACATCTGCCTGCCGACTTTCCTGCACGCTCGGTACACGATCGAGGCGCTGGAGGCCGGACATCACGTGCTCTGTGAGAAGCCAATGGCCCTGACCCTCAAGGAGGCCGACCAGATGATCGAGGCAGCCAGGGAGGCGGATCGCCTCCTGATGATCGCTCAGTGCATCCGCTTCTGGCCCGAATATGAGTTTCTGCGCCAGAGAATGCATGATGGCACATTTGGAAAACTTCTATCGCTGAACATGAGCCGTGTGGGCGGACGGCCGATCTGGTCTTGGGAGAAATGGTACCTCGATCCTGCCCGCAGCGGCGGCACTATCCTCGACCTGCATATCCACGATGTGGATTATGTGCCCGCACCTGATCGGGTACAGGTGAATTATCTACTGGGCCTTCCGGACCACATCCAGGCTACCGCCCGAAGGTCAGAGGCGACCGGTTCCTACGATATCATTCATGCCTTCTACAACTACGAAGAAGGCCCTCAGGTGCATATCCACGCCGGGTGGAGTATGGCTCAAACTCCTTTCTTCGCCGCCTACGACGCATGGTTTGAAGCAGGATTGATCCGCTTCGATAGCAGGCGCAATCCGGCGCTCCAAGTCTTCGACGACCTGGTCGAGGTGCAGGGGCGCCCGGCTGAGTATGAGGAGGGCGACGCCTATGCCAATGAGATCTCCTATTTCCTCCGCTGCGTCAAGAACGATGAGCGTCCGATCAAGTGCCCGCCGGAGTCGGCCCGCGACTCGCTGGGGCTGGTGAATCCTGTCTGCGCAGGCAGGAAAGAGATCGAAGCCATAGAAAATGGCCGGACCGTGAACGGAAAGGAGTAAGAATGAGACTAGGGGTGATAGCATCACTGGAGAAGGGACCGGAAGAGGAGCTGAAGAGGGTACATGATCTAGGTTTCCCAACGTGCCAGGTAACGTGCTGGCAGCAAGAGCTCCTGAACGAAGAGATAGCTGATCGGCTCCACGGATCAGCTGAGGCCAACGACGTGGAGATCACCTGTACCCGATCAGGTGCGGGCACAACCATCTGGACAGGTTTGCCGGGGCGATATGTGTGGGATTTCATCGAGGGCCCCAGCACCGTTGGCCTGGTGCCGGAGGAGACACGGGAGATGCGCTTGGAGGTGCTCACCCGTGCCTGATCGGGTACAGGCAGACGGGGCTCTGATTTCGCCCGACGCGTTGGTGTATCCAGCATCACTACTCACGTGGGTTTCATCCCCGAGAACCCGGCGGATCACCGCTACATTGGTGTGGTGGAGGCTCTCAAGGAGATCGCCGACTACTGCGGAGAGAAGGGCCAGAGCTTCTGGTTTGAGACCGGCCAGGAGACACCGGTCACTCTGCTGAGAGCGATAGAGGATGTGGGGAGGGATAACCTGGGCATCAATCTAGATCCCGCGAACCTGCTGATGTATGGCAAGGCGAACCCAGTGGATGCGCTGGATATAATAGGAACCTATGTGCGCGGCGTCCATGCCAAAGACGGAGAATACCCTACCAACGGCCGCGAGTTGGGAGTGGAGAAACCGCTGGGCGAAGGGCGGGTCAATTATCCGTTGCTTGTCCCCAAGCTGACATCACTGGGCTTTGATGGAGCTCTGACCATCGAGCGGGAGATCGCAGGCCCACAGCAGGTTGAGGATATCAAGAGGGGAAAGCGCTTTCTGGAGCGGATCCTAGAATCACTATGACGTGAGTTGTCGAATGAGGGAGGGGTATCATGCTGAGCAGCTCAGATTTCACCTACTACAACTTTCGCCTGCACCTGATCAGGCACAGGCGATCCGAGGCATTAAACGGCTTGCCAGCCTGCCCGCACCTGATCGGGCACAGGTGAGAATCATAGGCCTGGAGACTGAGAATGCGCTTTCAAGACCGCCGCGAGGCGGGGAGGTTGTTGGCCGAGCGATTGGAATTTCTGGAAGAGCGCGAGGAGCTACTGGTGTTGGGCATCCCCCGCGGAGGGGTAGTAGTGGCCGATGAGGTAGCGCGGGCACTGGATGCGCCACTGGATGTATTCATCGCCCGCAAGCTGAGAGCGCCTCACAACCCCGAGCTAGCGGTGGGTGCAGTGGCCAGCTCCGGTGAGGTGGTCCTCGATGAGCGCCTCATCGAGGATCTGGGCGTGCCCCAGTCCTATCTGGAGGCAGAGACCGAGCGACAGCGGGCAGAGATTCAGCGGCGGATGAAGGCCTATCGGGGAGGCCGTCCCGCCCTCGATCTCAAGGACAAGACGATCATCTTGACCGACGACGGAGTAGCTACGGGAGCCACGATGCGAGCCGCCATCCAGGCCCTAGAGGCCACGGAGCTGAGGGAGTTGATCGTCGCCCTACCCGTAGGCCCTCCCGATATCATTCAGAAGCTGGCCAATATGGTGGATCGGATGGTCTGCCTCCACACCCCCAGCCTATTCTGGGCCGTGGGTGCCTTCTACGTGGACTTCAGGCAGACCACCGATGCGGAGGTCATCCAGCTCTTGCAGGGCTAAGTCCGAGGCGATTGCCTGCACCTGATCAGGCACAGGTGGGAGGAGGGCAGGTCCCGGCTGGCCAGCACATCCACCCCCGTGTTGGCCCCATCGGCCAGGATCACCTGACCGCAGCGCACGGGAGCCTGCACTTCCACCCGGTGAAGCTCCTCCAGCAGGGGGAAGATCCCCGATTTAGGGATCGGCTCGGCGGTGTGCACCGGTACCAGGGGCCACACGCCACCTCGCACCCGCACCGTGGTGGTCACCATGCGGGTGGGATTGGTCAGCTCTTTCTCCGCGTAGGCCCAAGCCCGCCTTCACCCGTTCCCCTCAATCTCCAGCACCTGCTCCGTCTCCGGGTCGAAAAGCACATCCAACTGACAACCCATGGGGCAGATGGTGCAGATCAGCCTTCGTCGCTCAGCCATTTGTCCCCTCCACCTGTCTCCCGCTTGTGCGGACAGGTGCCTGCGCACCCATGCCTACCCGCACCTGCCTGCACCTGATCACCTGTCCTGTCTGCGCAGGCAGGACCCGCGCAGGTGCGGGCAGGCACAGGTGATCAGGTACAGGCAGACAGGATACGCGCAGATGCGGGCGAACGATCAACCTCTCAATCGCGCTTCACCATCTCGACCGCTCCCACCGGGCATATCTCCCCGCACAGCCCGCAGCCTACGCATTTCTCCTCGGTCACGTGATACTCCGGCTCGGACTCGATGGCGGAGTAAGTGCACAGCCGGCGGCAGAGGTCACAATCGGTGCACGTCCCGGCATCAATCTCCGCCCGCAGGAGCCGTCGCCGGTCAACTTCCTCGAGGCCCAGCACCCGCTCCGCGGCCCGGCCCCGGAACTCATCTGGCGTGCTGTATCCCTTCCCCTCCATCCACTCTCTGAGCCCGCCTAGCAATCGGGGCACGATCTCATATCCCTGCAACACCACGGCGGAGCAAACCTGGACCGTGGTCGCTCCGGCCAGGATGTACTTCGCCAGGTCGTTCCCCCTCCATACTCCGCCGGATCCGGAGATGGGAATGGATAGATGGGGATAGGCCTCTGCGATCCAGCGCAGGGAGTAGTAGATGGACCAGGGACCGCCGTGGCCAGCGTAGCCGCCGTGCATGATGGGCTGCTCGTCGTCAAGATCAATGTCCAGCCCGGAGAAGCGGTTGAACATCACCACCGCGCTGGCCCCCGTCCGCTCCAGGTCGAGCGCAGTGCGCAGGGGGTTGGTGTCCTGGGGCAGGAGCTTGGAGATGACCGGCAGTTCCGTCGCTTCCCGCACGATCTGTGTGGCCTTGGTCAGCTCCTCTCCCCCCATCTGTCGCGGCCCGTGGGGGCAGGACTTGATCTCTATCGCATCGGCCCCGGCCTCCTCCATCAGCCGGGAGTAGCGTACCCACCCCTCCTCGGTGACACAGTCGAGGGAGGCGATCACTGGGATATCCACCCGCTTCTTGGCCCGTCGTACCTCCTCGGCATATCGCTCCTCGTCGAAAGGGGAGCACTGCTCATAGGAGTAGAAGGTGGTAGCCCGCACGCGGCCGATGCGCCGCTGGATAAGCCGCATGTGGGGGCTAGGATCGCCTCGGCGGGGTATGGGATTCTCGAAGAGCGATTTCATCACCACCGCCCCGGCGCCGGCCTCCTCAGCTCGCACCACCAGCTCCGCCGTGCCGGTGATGCCGTGCGAAGGGTAAGTTCCGCGTAGTCAGTGCTCAATTGCTGATCCATTGCCTCCCCAAATTCACAACTTTGTGCTCCTTGGCCGCCTCGTAGAAAGCCAGGCAGACAGCTAGGTTTGCGCGGTTGTTCTCCACGGGGGAGACGGGGTCCTTGCCCTCGTCCATGCATTCCAGGAGGTGATCAATGACGGTGAAGGGGCCGCGCGAGGGTAGTTCACGCTCGATCCAGCCCTCAGCTCCAAAGCTACCTAAAAGCTCCAGCTTGCCAGTGCGGGTGTGCGTGCGGATCATCCCCTTGGTGCCCACGATCTCGGTCAGCGCGCCACCGCCACCCGGCGGCGAGCCCCAGGTATCCTCCACTGTGGCGATCTGTCCGCCCTCGAAGCGCAGAAGCGCCCGGCCCCAGTCCTCCAGCCCCAAGTTCTTGTGCACCAAATTCCCTATTTCCCCAGAGATGCGCACCACCTCACTGCCGAAGAGGTAGCGCAGCGTGTCCACCTGATAGATAGCGTGGTCAATCCAGGCTCCCCCAGGCGCTCGCTGAGGATCAATCCACCAGGAGTAGCCCTCCTCCTGGTTTCGCCAGGGCATGGGCAGTCTGCCCAGCAGGGACATAGTGGCCGCGAGCGGTGAGCCGATGGCTCCCTCGTCCATCCACTGCTTGAAGGAGCGATTGGGTTCGCCCAGCCGGCCGTAGCCGTCGAAGGCCATGAAGAGCACGTCATTAGCGCGCACAGCCTCTACGATGCCATCGGCCTGGTCCAGGGTCATGGCCAGGGGCTTGCCGCTGAGGATGTGCTTGCCCGCCTCCGCGGCGGCGATAGAGATCTCGGCGATCTTCTCGCTGCTGGCCAGGTTGACCACGATTTGCACGTCGTCGCGCTCCACCACTTCGCGCCAGTCCTGAGTCGCCGTCACATCGCCGGCCGCGCTGGCCGCGTCGGCCAGCCTCCCCTCGTCGGGGTGGGCGATGGCCACAACTTGAGTTCGCTCGTTGTCCAGTGCGTTCTGCATTGCGGGGAAGGCCGAGTACCAGTGATCTATGGCCGCGAACCCCACGCCGATCTTTGCCATTGTGCTTGTTCCTTTCTAGTGCTACAATATCAGGTTTTCAGAATCTATCCAAATCAGCCAGACCTCGTGATCTGGCAGACCATCACGCACTGCTACCACACGGCGGAAGGCAAACTCAGCCACTATCGGACCCTTGATGCGGTAGCGCTTCCACTCCCATTGCAGTTTCTTCTTATCGGTCCCGGCCACGGGGAAGGACGTGTCATCCGGAATACCACACTTCTCCAATTGATCCCGGTGCTCTTCATCCCCGTCTGTCCGCCGTCGCCTGTGGCGCAGGCACAGACGACGGACAGGAAACCACTGCCATCCCTAGCATCTGAATATTCTACCATCTGCTCGCTCGCTGGTCAAACATCGGGGGCTGGTGCGGCTAGATACGGCAGAGGAGACACTGGAGGAGCTTTGGAGGCCATCACCAAATTGTACGATCTTCAGCAAAGTTGCTGCAGGTAGCAAAAGAGGAAGCTGAGCCTGGCGACTTCATCTCCTGGGGCGCAGCGACACATCGCACGCACCGAGTCCATCAGCGACGGTTTTCAGAAGGATTGGGCTGGAGGCATGAAACTTGACGGGGAGCAGAAGAAGGGTTATAATAAACGTGCGGTAAGCGGTGGGATATCCTCAGAACGAAATATACCTAAGCGGAGGATCACCGTAATGATTCATTACGTGCCGACCTTTCCCGGATAGGGCCAGGGAGACGGTCGGCATGTTTGTTTCTGAATGCTAAATCATCTTAAATCGTGGGAGAGGCGAAACGGCGGCAACCAGCGATGGGAAAGGAGGTGATGAACGACGAAGTAACTGGTTCTGATGAAACTACGCGTATCGTTTCCACAAATTTAGATCGAAGGGAGATTTGCGATGACGGTAGAGGAGAACAAGGCCATCGCCCGCCATTGGGAGGACATCGTTGCTGAAGAGGACAAGGTCGCGCTCCACTGGTCAGGTCGTGGCACACACAAAGGCGAGTACTGGGGACCGGTAAGCAGGTGACGTTTCGGGGGATCAGCATTATCCGCATCGAAGGCGGCAAGATTGTGGAAGAATGGGGCTACGACAACTCATGGGAGTGGATGGAGCAGCTTGGCGCGTTTGCATCGGAGGAGTAAGCCGGGGATAGCTCGTATAGCCCATCCACCCAAGAGGTAGACTAGGAGGTAGATCAAAGCTGGTCGCCGCCCCAATCGAAGGGCCTCGTCAAAATCGTATAACGCAAGCCTACAAAGGAGGATGAACAATGGCTGACGAAGTGAAAGGGATTGGCAAGTTCTGTGATTCTATTTGCCCAATCTGTGTAGCGGCTCGAGGGAGAGCCCCGTGGCTCAAGCCTCTAGTCAAGGCAGAGTACTACTCAATCGGTAAGCTGATGGGGCTTTTGAGGGTACCATGACCCTGCCTTTCGAGAGAGAGGCAGACGGGGAAAAAGCCCTGGGAGTGATCTTCTAAGCAGGTTGGGGCTCAAGGCACCTGTGCCCTGAGGGAATCACCAAGAATAGAGTGAGATGTTACCCTATCGTTAACCACGTATTCGCAACGGAAAGGACAATCTTTGATGCCCACATCCAGCCGTCGGACCCTGCTCCTCATCGCCGCCGTGGAGATGATCATGCACGGTGTCGTCCTCAGCCTCGGTGGGCCTACGCTCCCTTCTCTGATGGAGACCTTCGCCTTACAGGAGGCTCGAGCGGGGCTGCTTTTGGCCAGCACCTCGGCCGGGTTTCTGATCGGGACGCTGGGGAGCGGCTTTTTGATTGATCGAGAGGGGCTCAAGCGCGCCCTCTTGCTTGGACAGGGAGTGGAGGCTCTGGCCCTGGGGCTGTACGCCCTGGCTCCTGCTTTCCCCGCAGCTTTGGCCGCCGGCTTGCTGCTCGGCTTCGCGGCGGGTATCATTGAGACTGCGCTCAACACCCTACCGGCCAGGATGGCCAGCCAACGGGCCGGTTCTCTCATGAACCTGATCCACCTCTTCTTCAGCCTGGGGGCCTTCGCCGCACCACTGACCATTGGCGCGCTGCTGCAGAGCGGTTGGGCCTGGCGGAGTATCTACGGCGCCACTATCGTCCCCGCCCTGGGATTGGGCCTGACGATGCTGATAGTGCGCTTTCCCTCTACGCCCCCGCGCCAGGAACAGGAGGTCTCAACGTGGAGCTTGCTGCGTCAGCGGCCGGTGATCCTCGGTGCGCTGGTGCTGCTCTTCTACGTGGGCGCGGAGATGGGAGTCGCCTCCTGGATTGTCCTCTACCTCCAACGGGAGCTGAACCTGCCCATCGGATGGGCCAGCGCGGGGCTCTCGACCTTCTGGGTCGCCATGATGGTCGGTCGGTACGGCAACAGCCGGCTGGCTCTGCACTTCGCGGAGCACGACCTGGTGGTCGTCAGCGGCCTCGGAGGGGCCATCTGCTCCTGGGGTCTGCTCACCACAGGACAACCCCTGCTGGCTTTCGTCTGGCTCGTCCTGGCCGGCTTGCTTTTCGCGGGGATCTACCCCTTGACCATGGCCAGCGTCAACTCTCGCTATCCTCAATTTACGGGGCGGGTCAGCGGGCTCCTGGCCGCCTGTGCCGCGGGCGGATCATTGATCTTCCCTCCGCTCCTGGGAGCCGTGGCCCAAGGGAGGAGCCTTCGGTTGGCGATGAGCCTCAACGGGGTTTGGATGATGGGTGTGGCCCTGAGCTTCGCCTTCATGCCGCGTGGGGCTCCGGTGAGGGCTGAGGCGGGAGCTGGGAAGTGAGCGATGAGCGTCGGTAAAGCACAAGCCGCCATCCGCACCGGCCTGAAGAGCCGGTGCGGGGTTGGATATCTTTTCAGGAAATCAGCCCTGCACCGCCTGTTTACGGCGGTGCACATCAATTACGATCACCCGATTATGGCCCTGTACGCCGGCGTCTTCCTGCTGGCCGCGGGGATGCTGCTCTTTGAGATCACCCTCACCCGCGTCTTCTCCATCGCTCAGTGGTATCACTTCGCCTTCATGGCTGTGGGGCTGGCCCTGCTGGGCTCGGGCGCCAGTGGCTCCTTCCTCATCCTGCTGCGGGAAAGATTGATCCTCCAGCGAGATAAACAATCGCCCGCGGATAGGGTGCTGATCCTCTGCGCGCTGCTCTTCAGCCTCACCGCCCTGGGCGGTTACATGGCCTGCAACCTCCTGCCCTTCGACTCCTTCCGGCTGGCCTGGGAGCGCGCCCAACTCCTCTATCTGGCCGGCTACTACCTGGCCCTCACCCTCCCCTTCCTCTGGTCCGGTCTGGCCTTCGCCCTCCTGCTGGCCCGAGCGCCGGAGCAGACGGGCCGCCTCTACTTCGCCAACCTGAGCGGCTCCGGCGCGGGGGCGCTGGCGGCCATCGGCGCGCTCTCCCTTCTCAGCAGCGAGCGCAGCGTCGTGGCCGCGGCGCTGTTGGGCCTGGGCGCCGCGCTGGCCTTCGAGCAGGCCGCCGAAGGACGGACCCGAGGATGGCGGGCCGCGCTGATCGCGGCCCTGCTTCTCTGCGCGGTGGGGCTGATCCGACCCTGGCCCCCCCTGCGCATCCGCATGTCCCCCTACAAGCCCCTGCCCCAGATTCTGCGCCGGCCCGATGCGGAGTTGGAGGGGACCTGGTGGAATGGATCCTCGCGGGTGGACGTGGTGGCCAGTTCCACCATCCGCTCCGCGCCGGGACTGAACCTGGACTACTCCCAGCCGCTTCCGTCTCAGAAGGGGCTGACAGTGGACGGGGACAACCTCCAGCCGCTGACTCAAGTCTCGCCCACTAAAGCGGAGTTCGCCGACTACCTGCCCACGGCGCTGGCCTACCGTTTGGTGCCCCGCCCCCGTGTGCTGATCATCGAGCCGGGCGGGGGGATGGACGTGCTGGCTGCGCTGCACCAGGGCGCGGAGCGCGTGGTGGCCGTGGAGTCCAACCCGCTGATCGTGCGACTCCTGCGCGGCCCCTACGATGATGCCGTGGCCGGGCTGTACCGCGATGAGCGAGTGGAACTGCACGCCGTGCAGGGTCGGAGCTTCCTCCGGGCCACGACGGAGCGGCCTGTCGGCCACAGGCGGTTCGACCTCATCCAGTTCTCCCTATCGGAGGGGTATCGGGCCGTCTCCTGGGGCGCCTACAGCCTGTCGGAGGACTATCGGTACACCGTGGAGGCCCTGGCCGACGCCTACGCGCGTCTGACGCCCGACGGCTTTCTGCTCCTCTCCCGCTGGCTGCAGCTCCCGCCCAGCGAGGAGACGAGGGCCTGGTCGCTGACCGTGGCCGCGCTGGAGCGGGCCGGAGTGTCCCACCCCGAGGACCGCCTGCTGGCGCTGCGCTCCTTCCAGACCATCTTGATCCTGGCCAAGCGAAATCCACTCACAGAGGCAGAAGTGGAGACGGTGCGCTGCTTCGCCCAGGAGATGTCCTGCGACCTGGTGTATCTGCCGGGGATCACTCCCCAGGATGCGAACCGCTACAACGTGCTGCCCCAGCCGGAGTACTACCGAGCCTTCCAAGCCATCCTCTCCCCGAAGGAGAGGGCGCGCTTCTACCGGGGGCACCTCTTCGACGTGCGGCCCACGACCGACGACCGCCCCTTCTTCTTCCACTACTTCAAGCTGGCCCAGGTCCCGGCCATCCTGGGCAGCTTCGGCAAGACCTGGCAGCCCTTTGGCGGCGGAGGGTACCTGGTGTTGGCGGTGCTGTTGGCCTTGGTGCTGGCCGCCTCGGCCCTGCTCATCCTGCTGCCCCTCGCCCTGCGCTCAGGGGGTGTTGCCCCCAGGGCCAGCAGGAGGCTGTGGGCTCGGACGCTGGTCTATTTCACCGCCCTGGGGCTGGCCTTTCTATTTGTGGAGATCCCATTACTTCAATATTTCATCCTGCTGCTGGATCAGCCCACCTACGCCTTCGCCCTAGTGTTCTGCGCGCTGCTGGTCGCCTCGGGCGCGGGGAGCCTGCTGGGGGAGCGGATCAGAGGGTCCGGCGCGGTGTGGTCCCTGGGGCCGGCAGTCCTGCTCTACGCGCTCCTCCTCCGCCGACTGCCGCCCCTGCTCCTGGGCTGGCCCCTGGGATGGCGGGTGGCGGCCTCCTTCCCCCTGCTGGCCCCCATCGGGGTGCTGATGGGGTTTCCCTTTCCGGCAGGCATCCGCCGCCTGAGTCGCATCGCACCGGGGCTCATCCCCTGGGCCTGGGCGGTCAACGGCTGCGCCTCGGTGGTCAGCTCCATTCTGGCCACCATGCTGGCCGTGAGCTTCGGCTTCTCCCGCGTCCTCTACCTGGCTGCTGCGCTGTACACACTGGCGGCTGCAGCCCTCACCCCCCTGCCCCCCTCTCCCAACCTTAGGAGAGGGGGAAATCGAATGGACAACTTGTAACTTGCAACTTGTAACTTGCCTGTCCGTCGCCTGTGCATGCGCCACAGGCGCAGGCGGACAGACGGGCAACCCTGGTCTTCGAACCCGTATTTTACTGCCCATTACGCTGGCAATCATCTCCCTGGTCGCCGGATCGTCACAGGTGCTGGTGAGCATCGGGCCTCCGAAGGAGGTGGTGACCGTGAACTCCAAGATGGGAGTCCACACCCGGCTGACCGACGAGGTGGAGCCGTGGAAGATCAGGCGCACGCTGCAGATGGTGCGGGAGATGGGCGCGCCCTGGATCGTGGAGTACTTCCCCTGGGCCTACTGCGAGCCCTCGCCCGGCCGCTTCGATTGGAGACACGCCGACCTGGTTGTGGATCACGCCCGATCTCAGGGGCTGACGGTGATCGCCCGGCTGGGATTCGTGCCCCAGTGGGCTCGTCCATCGGACACCAATTTGAGCTACTTGGATGAGTCGAAATATGGAGCTTTCGCTGACTTCGTAGCCGCCTTCGTGGCCCATTTCGAGGGGCGCGTTAACCATGTCATCATCTGGAACGAGCCTAACGTCAGCCTGGAGTGGGGCTTCCGTCCCCCCAATCCGGCCGGCTACGCACGGCTGCTAGCTGCGGTTTATCCCCGGGCCAAGGAGGCCAACCCGCAGGTGCAGGTCCTGGCCGGGGCGCTGGCGCCCACGCTAGCCCTCCCAGGTGATCCGGAGGCCATGGGCGATCTGGAGTACCTGCGGGGGATGTACGAGGCCGGGGCCGGCGACCACTTCGATGGGTTGGCCGTCCACGCCTACGGCTGGAGCTTCCCCCCGGAGGACCCGCCGGCTCCTGATAAGATCAACTTCCGACGGGTGGAACTGCTGCGGGAGATCATGGTCGAGTATGGAGATGAAGCGAAAAATATCTACATCACCGAGGGAGGCTGGAACGATCATCCCCGCTGGACGAAGGCCGTGCACCCCCTCCAGCGGGCACGCTACACCGTGCGGGCCTACGAGTGGGCCCGGGAGCGGTGGCCCTGGTGCCGGGCCCTGTGCCCCTGGGCCTTTCGCTACCCCCGTCCGGCGCACACCTATCAGGACTACTTCACCTTCGTCACCACCGACTTCCAGCCCAAGCTCATCTACGAGGTGGTGCAGGACTATTCACAGGGGCGAATCGGCGAATAGTTCACCGATTCGCAATTCGCATATTTGCAGATTCACATAGAGGAGCGCTGGGATGAGCTTTGAAGTTCTGCTGATCAATCCCAACCAGATGAAACCCGCCGTGGCCCCCATCGGGCTGGACTACCTAGCCGCATCGCTGCAGGCCGAGGGGTTCGGGGTGAAGGTGCTGGACCTCTGCTTCGCCGATGATGTCCACACGGCCCTGGACGCCTACTTCCACGATCACAACGTGGACGCGGTCGGCCTCTTCATCCGCAACACCGATGACTGCTACTACACCGGCCAGGACTTCTTCCTGCCCCGCTACCGGGAGTGGACATCCGGGCCGGTGATCCTGGGTGGCGTGGGGTTCTCCATCATGCCTCAGGCCGTCCTGCGCTACTGCGGCGCGGATCTAGGGATTGTGGGCGATGGCGAGTGGGCGTTACCGGCGCTGCTCAGCCGACTGGCGCGCGGCGAGGGGTACGACGACGTGCCGGGGCTGGCCTATCGAACCGATCAGGGGATCGTGGTAAATCCTCCCGCTTTCCGAGACCTGGATGAGCTTCCCTTCCCACGCCGGGGCGCTATTGACAACGGGCGCTATCTGCGCGAAGGGGGCATGGGAGGCATTGAGACCAAACGCGGCTGCCCTCGGCACTGCATCTACTGCGCCGACCCGGTGGCCAAGGGCCGCGTGAGCCGCGCCCGCTCGCCGGACAATGTAGCCGACGAGATCGAGCAACTGCTGGAGCTGGGGGTGGATTGGCTGCACACCTGCGACAGCGAGTTCAACATCCCAGCTCATCACGCTCAGGCGGTGTGCGAGGAGATGATCCGCCGAGGGCTGGGTGACAGGGTGCACTGGCATGCCTACTGCGCCCCCCGTCCCTTCTCGCGACAACTGGCGCGGCTGATGCGGCGGGCCGGCTGCGTGGGGATTGACTTCGGCGTGGACAGCGGCGACGATGGGATGCTGCACCGCCTGGGGCGCTATCACACCGCCGAGGACCTGCGGGAGGTGGCCCGCATCTGCCGCGGAGAGGGGATCACCTTCATGTACGATCTGCTGCTGGGCGGCCCCGGCGAGACGCGGGACACAGTGAGGAGGACCATCGAGTTGATGCGTGAGGTGAATCCCTCGCGGGTAGGGGTGGCGGTGGGGGTGCGGATCTATCCCGGCACGCCGCTGGCTCGGATGGTTCGGCGCCAGGGCGTGGACCCGAGCAATCCGCACCTCCACGGCCGGGTGCTCGGCAACGACGACCTCCTCGAACCCATCTTCTACCTGTCGGCGGATATGGGCCCCGATCCGCTGTCCTTCATCGGAGACCTGGTTGGCGATGACGAGCGCTTCTTCTTCGGCGGTGCCGAGGAAGAGGGGGCCGATTACGACTACAACGAGAACGAACTCCTCGTGGAGGCCATCCAGCAGGGGTATCGCGGGGCCTTCTGGGACATCCTGCGCCGGCTGAGAGAGGAGGGGTGGTGAGAGGGCGCAGGTGGCCCTGGGCGCTGGCGGCGATCCTCCTGGCCGGACTGCTGGGCGGTTGGCTCCTGTGGCGGGGACGGCGGCCCCCGGTGGACGAGGTCTGGCAACGGGTGCAGCGCTCCGGCGTGCTGCGAGTAGGATTGGACGCCAGCTATCCCCCCTTCGAGTACGTTGATCAGGAGACGGGGGAGATCTTGGGCTACGACGTGGACCTAGCCATGCTCATCGGGGAGAAGCTGGGCGTGGAGGTGGAGCTGATCAACGCTGGCTTCGACGGCCTGTACCCCGCGCTGAAGATGGGCCGCTTCGACTGCGTCATCTCCGCCTTCCCCTACGATCCCCTCCTGACCCGTGACGTGAGCTTCTCCATACCCTACTTTCAGGCGGGGCTGATGCTAGTAGTGAGGGCCGGTGAAGCAGACATCGCCACCATTGAGGATCTGCAGGATCGCACCCTGGCCGTGGAGTGGGGCGGCGCGGGCGACGTGAAGGGGCGGGAGCTGCAGAAGCGGCTGGGCGATCTATCCCTGGCCCCCTACGCCACGCCCGGCGAGGCACTGGACGCCGTGCGGCGGGGCGAGGCCGACGGAGCATTGGTGGATTCGGTCTCCGCCTACCAGGCCACCCAGCACGATCCCTCGCTCCGCATCGCCCAGGAGAAGATCACCGACGAACCCTACGTCATCCTGGTTCCTCCGAACAGTCCTAAGTTTCTGGAGGCCATCAACGGGTCCCTGGCAGAATTTCGTGCCGATTCCACTCTCACTCGGCTGAGGGAGAAGTGGCTCCAGGAAGCCCCTGACTAATAGCAGGTGATCGGGTCCTGTCCCCTGCCCGCCTGCAGCCGATCACCTGTGCCCAATCAGGTGTGGGCAGGCACGAGCGATCAGGTGCGGGCAACGAGGCTTTCAGAACGTCTGGGTAGAATCCAAGCTCCTTGCTCTATCATCTAATTGTGGTAAAATCACGTAGGATATTGCTAACTTGGCCCTCACCTATCCCCCAGCCTCTTCTCTAACCCAATGCTAGGAGAGAGAAGGGGGACAGGGGGGATGAAGTGTCAAACTATTTGTGCCCGCACCTATGGGTACAGGTGAACCATCCTGATCACGTCACATTAAATTCTAATGGGTGTACTTCATTTGGGTTGTAGAGGCATCCCTTGCGGGTGCCTAGGGTGGGCGCAAGGCCCACCTCTACCAACCTGTTTGAAACGCACCCAGTTCTAATAATGGGAGGGGAGAAGCATGGGGGAGAAGATCTTGGTCTGCGTAGCCTGGCCCTACGCTTCATCTAAATTGCACATTGGGAATATCGCCGGGGCAGATCTGCCGCCCGATATCCTAGCTCGCTATCACCGGCTGAAGGGCAACGAGGTGCTCATGGTCTCCGGCTCCGACAGCCACGGCACTCCGGTGGCGATAAAGGCTGCTGAGGAGGGGGAGTCCCCTCATCGAGTGTTCCAAGAGCATCATGAGCATTTCCTGAGATACTTCCAAGAGCTGGGACTGAGCTACGATCTATTCACTCACACTGACACCGAAAATCACCGCCGGATCTCCCAGGACATCCTCATCAAACTGCTGGATGAGGGCTATCTCTTCCGTGAGGAGGTGGAGCAGCTCTACTGCAAGCGAGATCAGATGTTCCTGCCCGATCGCTACGTGACAGGCACCTGTCCCTTTTGTGGAAACCCCAATGTCCGAGGGGATCAATGTGAGGTTTGCGGACATCCCCTGGACGCCACCGAGCTGATCAACCCCGTCTGCAAGCTGTGTGGTCAGACCCCGGTCCTCAGAAAGACAGAGCACCTTTTCCTCGATCTACCTCAGTTTGAGGATCGGCTGCTGGAGTGGGTGGAGACGAAGGCACATTGGCGGCCCAATGTGGTGAACTTCACCCGAAACTACCTGCGCGATGGCTTGGAGGCGCGGGCCGTCACTCGGGACATGGAGTGGGGCGTACCTGTCCCTGTATCAGGTTTCGAGGACAAGGTCATCTACGTGTGGTTCGAGGCGGTGATCGGCTACCTCTCCGCCTCCATCGAATGGGCCTCGAATATCGGCCAGCCCGAAAAGTGGAAGGAGTGGTGGTACGAGCCCACCCGCAGTTTTTATTTCATCGCCAAGGACAACATCCCCTTCCACACCATCATCTGGCCAGCCATCCTGATGGGGGTCGGCCAGTTGTACGAGGACGATCCAGGAAAGAGCCTCAATCTGCCCTACGATGTGCCATCCAACGAGTTTATGAACCTGGAGGGTCGGAAGATCTCCGGCAGCCGCAACTGGGCGGTGTGGCTGGATGACATCCTCGCCCGCTACGATCCCGATCCTATCCGCTACTACCTGACGGCAGCCGCCCCTGAAACCCGGGACACCGATTTCACCTGGGAGGGATTTCTGCACCGCAACAATAATGAGTTGGTAGCTACTTGGGGCAATCTAGTCCACCGGGTGCTGACCTTTGCCTATCGCCGCTTCGATCAGCGGGTGCCGAAGCCGGATGGGTTAGATGATAGAGACCGGGAGCTGCTCTCCCAGATCGAGGGGGCTTTCCTGCCTGCACACCTGTACCCGATCAGGCACGGGCAGACAGGCGAGTCCATCGGGGAGCGGATAGATCGCTGTCAATTCCGAGATGGGCTGGGAGAGGTGATGGCCCTGGCCCGGGAGGTGAACCGCTACCTGGAGGAGAAAGCGCCCTGGTTCCAGATTAAGGAGGATCGCAAAGCGGCGGCTACCACCCTGTATGTGGCTCTGCGGGCCATAGATTCGCTGAAAGTGCTCTTCGCACCCTTCCTGCCCTTCTCCAGCCAGCGGCTCCACGAGTACCTGGGCTACGAGGGGCGGATCCTGGGCGAGCCCATCATCCGAGAGCTCACGGATGAAGACCGCCATCACAGGGCGCTGTGCTACGACCATATGGGCGCCACGGGCAGATGGGCTCCCAGTGAGCTGCCTCCTGGCCAGGTCCTCCAGCGTCCCCAACCTCTCTTCAAGAAGCTGAAGGAATCAATCGTAGAGGAGGAGTTAGCCCGCATAGGTGCGGAAAGGGGTTGATAAAGCGTTGAGGTTGTCAGTGAGGTGATGGACGTGAAAACGAGGCCTTTGTGAACCATGCCTGATTTTACCGAGCCGAACTAAAGTCCGCCGCATTCCCTCCGATGACAGGTCATATCCCACCAACTATTTCGATAATCTGCATCTCGGCCTCTGGATACAGGGCGTCAATCTCCTCCTGCAAGGCGATGTTGCGCTGAATGGCTGTCACCATACGGCAGTAGGTTTTGATCTCTTCTAGATCAAGTTGCCGTTCCCGGCGATCCTTGAGCTACTTTCTCAGCACCTGATAGCCGTCGATTTGGTACTCCCACAGCTCCAGGGGAACCGGCTCGAAGTGCTGGGTTTTGTTGACGTAAACGCGCTCCTCTTTGGGTTCGTAGCGGAAGCCCTTTCTTTTGGTGCGAGCGACGCGGTTGTCTCCCTGGCCCTGGAAGCGGGCCGCCGGCGGGTCCAGTTCTTCTGACTGCAGGAGATGGAGGTCCACCAGATGTTTGCCCAGCGCGGCAAGAAGTTGAAAAAGCTCGAGGTCGGCGGTGAAAGGGATGCGTGGGAAGTCTATCTTGAGGAAATCGGCGTACTTCTCGCGGTAGTGATCCGCGTAGAGGACGGCGTAAACGTAGTGGAAAATGTCCTCAGGGGTGAAAGTATGGTCTGCTTCCGACAGAGCGGCAGCGATTCTCTCTGTCACGCTATCGAGAGCGTTGTTGACCTCGTCGTTGGTGAACCGCAGGACGCGGAAGCCCAGGCTCTCCAGAAACTCCTGGCGAATGGCATCTTCCTCTTCGGTGTACTGATGGATTGGCCCTTCGACCTCGACCACCAAGTGGGCCTTGGAGCAGTAAAAGTCAACGATGAAGCGGTCAATTGCGTGCTGACGCCGGAACTTGAAGCCCAGGAGTTGATCACCATTGCTTGCACGGCCTCTCCCACCGAAACCTTGCGCTTCGTCGGCCCAATACACGCATCGACTTGTTCAATAAGCCCAATTTCATGACACACACCAGCTACAATACCCAGATGATCCAATCGCTCGGTTGCATATTCTGTCACATGGTATCCTTTCTGAGACTCGTCTCATCACTCTCATCAGGATACCAATAATTCGTTCACATGACTAATTCAACTGCGGAAAGTAGGTGGTACAGGCACCAGTACCTGGCACAGGTAAGACCCGTTCACGGGGCGCTGCTGCGTAGCCCGGACACTTCATGTCCGGGCGGGCATGTGAAAAGGGTGCGTT
>JAYEMR010000066.1:0-16302 GCA_034718215.1 Chloroflexota bacterium | reverse complement strand
ACCGCCACCCCCGCCTCCGCCACCCCCACCTCCACCACCGCCGCTCCATCCACCGCCCCCACCTCCGGAGCTGGAGGGCTCGCTGCGCATTGTGCTGGAGGCGGAGTTGAGCATGGAGATCAGTCCGTCGCTCATGGACTGAAGTGAACCTGCCATCCGGTCGCTCACCTGCTGCGCGGAGGGTACACCGCCTCCTTCTGGAGCGGCGATAGAGCAGCCTGTCACTGGCTCAGCCCTATGCCCCCAGCTCCGCCGACCGCCGGCGTAGATCACGGGCGGATAGGGATGGTACCAGTAGGGGGCTGGCGTATCCACCTGGGCGAACTTGCGGATCCAGGTTCGCTCCAAGCCGAAGGCGATGGCGTAGGGCAGGTAATCGTCGAATATCTCCCTGGCTTCCTCCAGATCAGCGTACTTCTCGATGTCCGCCAGGTAGCGCTTGAAGGCATTCCACTGCGCCGCCGCCTCCGCTCCCTTCCGAGTCTTGCGGGGCATGAAGTGCCCCAGGATGATGAGCCCTATAGAGGTGATCACCAGCCCGACAGAGGGACAGATAGCCAGATCAGTGTAGTCCGAGAGCAGCGCGAGCAGAGCGATCCCTATGCCCACAGTGAGCACCAGTGCCCCGATGCCCAGCCCGGTGTAGATGCGGCGGGTGCGCTGGGGGGAGCCGGTGAAGAAGCCTTCTTCCACCACCCGTTGGTAGAGCTGCCTTCGAAGATCGGGGATGTATTCGTAGAATTCGTTCTTGAGGTCGGAGAGGCGACGCGTCCGGCGTCCGCCAAACAGCCCCTTCAACAGAAGCTTCTCATGTTCCTCAAGCTGTGCCGGCTTCTCCCGCTTACTGAACAGGAAATCCTGGCCACCGCCCAGCCCCAGGAAGCTCTCCTTCTGCTCCTCCTGCATGCTGATGACCCCCCGTCGGGCCAGGTCGACTAGGGTAGCTATGATGTCCTTCATCTGCGCCTTTTCGTCCAACAGGGTACCCACCAGCCCCGGCCCCAGGTCGGAGGGAGGAGTGGCCCGGTAGTCGGCTGCAAGCTCCACTGGTCGGTCGCGTCCCTGCACGTACCAGAAAGCGAAGAGAGCCACCGGTCCACCCAGCAGCGTCAGCAACCCCAGGCCCAGCATCCCCAGATTGAGGAGCGGCTCCCACCTCTCCCGCGTCGCCCGCTTGGAGTCCTCCGCAAGCTGCCAACCGGCTGGCTGGGCGGACACCAGCCCATGAGGGAACTGCACCCGTACCTCTAGCTCTTGATCGGGATAGGTCGTGCCTGCGAGGAAGGTCACCAGCGATTCAGCGACGGAGATCTCCACGTCGGTCCGCTCCTCGCTTCCGCCGCCGTAGGCCGCCGCCTTGATCTGCTCCGGTGCGACGCCGGATGGCAGATGGACCTTGACCACCGACGCCTCCACCGGCACCGAGCGGTTGGGGAAGACCGCCTTCCACCACACCTGGTCCCCCCCTTCGTAGATGCGCAGCCCTCCTTTGACGGTGTATTTGAGCTCGTATGTGTGAGTGGAGTTGCTGTAGCCGGGGTAGTACCACTTGATGACGAAATCACCCTCCTCAGTGGAGGTCTCATCCGTGCCTGCCCCGTGCCGGGACAGGCCGGCACCGGTGCAGGTGAAGGTGTAATCTGCACCGCGTCCGGGCCGGTACTGCCGATCCCCCTCCCACACCTCGACGTCGGTGATCTGTTCCAGGCGGCTCATAGGGATGCTACGGTACCCGTAGTGGAACTCGCCAGCCATGTAAGTGAACTGCTGAGTCTCGACGATGCTCATGTCGCCGTTGGGCAGCACCGTGATGTCCACATCCAGCCGGTCCCAATCGTACACCTTATCCCCTGAGCTACCCGCCGGCCCGCCCTGAGTGGCGGTCCAGGAAGCAGATCGAGCCCAGACACCCACGCTGAGACTCAACATCAAGGCCAGGACTAGCCCCAGAAATACCCTTCGATGTCTCATCTATAACCTCCTCCGAGAGCTACGACACTAGGCATAGCCTCACATGGGTTTACCAGCGGAAGGGGATTATATCACGAATTCACTTCAACGGCAACACTCTCCGTATCTTGGGGGCGCATTTCGTTTGAAACACATCCGTCTGCCCTTGTCGCCCCCATCCTTTGCGATTTGAGAACTTGGTGTCTATAATATGGGTGCGTTTCAAATAGGTTAGAGGTGGGCCTTTCGCCTACCCTAGTCATCCGCAAGGGGTGCCTCTACAATCCAAATGAAATACACCCTTATAATACACCTCAGCCCATGATTTGACAACCCACTCTGTGAGCACACTATGGTACAGGAGAGACCTGATGGCCGACCGAGTCATCTCACCCCATCCGCAAGAGCTGGATAAGCACCTCGACACAACCCTCCGTCCTCAGCTGCTGGCTGAGTTCATCGGCCAGGAGCGATTGAAGTCTCGCCTCTCTATCCTCATTGAGGCCGCTAAGGGGAGAGGTGAGGCCCTGGATCACGTGCTTCTGCACGGGCCGCCAGGGTTGGGGAAAACTACCCTGGCCACGGTCATCGCCAACGAGATGGAGGTGACCCGCAGGTTTACCTCTGGGCCAGCTGTCGAGCGCACCGGAGACCTGGCGGCGATCCTCACCAACCTACACAAAGGAGATGTGCTCTTCATTGACGAGATCCACCGTCTGAGACATGCCGTGGAGGAGACCCTTTACCCAGCCATGGAGGACTACGCCCTGGATATCGTCATCGGTAAGGGCCCCACTGCGCGCTCCATCCGACTTGAACTGCCTCACTTCACCATCATCGGCGCCACGACCCGCATCGCCCTCATGACCTCACCGCTGCGAGCCCGCTTCGGCGCCATCTACCGTATCGACTTCTATGAGCTGCCGGCGATGAAGGAGATCGTTCGCCGCTCTGCGCGCATCCTGGAGGTGGAGGTTGATGAGGGGGGCACGGAGGAGATCGCCCGACGGGCGCGGGGAACCCCCCGAGTAGCCAATCGGCTGCTGAAACGGGTGCGGGACTACGCTCAGGTGCGGGCCGATGGAGTCATCACCAAAGAGGTGGCTCAGCAGGCCCTGGCTCTGATGGAGGTGGATGACCAAGGGCTGGATCAGGTGGACCGTAAGGTACTGCGCACTATCATAGAGAAGTTCAACGGCGGACCAGTGGGGCTGGCCACCATAGCCGCGGCGATCGGTGAGGAATCAGATACCATCATGGACGTGTACGAACCCTACTTATTACAGCTCGGCTTTCTGGACCGCACTCCGCAGGGGCGGGTGGCTACCCCTCATGCCTATAAGCACCTGGACCTGCCCTATGACAAGGCGGAACAATCCAGGCTGCTGTGACCTCAGTCACACCCAAGAAGAGGCCCCGCTCAATGGATGTCAGGCGGGGCCTCTCTGTTTTGATCCGTCTCCTCCTCGTCGGCCTCGGCTTGATCCGCGTACACAGGGAAAGGGGGCTGATCCAGGAGCTTGCGGTAGGCATAGCCGGCTAAAGCCCGTGAGGAAGCCAGTGTGGGGGCCGCCAGCAGCGCTCCCAGCACGCCGGCAAAATTGGCTCCGGCCACCACCGCCACCATCACCACCAGCGGATGGAGGTCGAGGCTGCGGCCGATGATCTGGGGCACCAGGTAATTGTTTTCCACCTGTTGGATGAGAGTGTAGAGTCCCACGACCAGCACGACGAACCAGAAGGTAGGCAGCGGCAGATATGTCGAACCTTGGAAGAGGGCAATGAGCACCGCAGGGACAGCGGCCATGACAGGGCCAATATTGGGCAGTATCTCCAGTGCCCCGGCCAGTGCACCCAGGGCCGCCGCATTCGGTAGTCCCACAGCAGCCATCGCGACCCCTACCACAAAACCTACCACCAGGCAGAGGATGAGCTGCCCTCGGAAGAATGTACTCCATATGGAATTGATCTCAGCGCCCAGAAGACGCGCATCAGCCTGATAACGAGTTGGGACAAGGTGGTGTACATACCGCACGATCTTGGGCTGGTCTTTGAGGATGTAGAAGGAGGTGACGAGGATGAAAACTATTCTGAGTAAGCCTGTAACCGCACTGAGCAGTATGCTCACGGTGCGGGAAGCCATGGGGGAGAGGATGTCCTGAAGCGCTCTTCTCACCTGCTGCCAGGCCGTCTCAAACTCCAGGTGATAACCCCACAGGTTCAAGGGCTGGTTCAGGAAGTGGTCGAGCCTCTCAGCCACCCGCTGGAGGTTGAGATCAACCGCCCTCAGCTGCTGGATCAGGCCGGGCGCTAGCAGGGCGGGCACGAGGGCCAGGAGGATGATGAGAATCAGATATAGCAGCGCCACCGCTGCGGTGCGAGGGAGCCGGGTGAGGGCGACGATGAATCCCACCGCGGGATTGAGCACGTAAGCCAGCATGATGGCGATGATTAGCGAGGGCAGAAGCTGCCTAAATCGGTACAGGACCAAGACTCCCAGCACCGCCCCTCCAGCCACGACCATCCGTTTGGTCGTATCACTCCATGGATGGAAAGAAGAGGGATGGGGCTCTGTCGAGCCTTGATCCTGCTGTTGAGCTCTCATGGAATTGTAGTCAGCGTACTAACCCTACTTGGTCGGGAGGCCAGTACCGAATCCAGGCTCGACCAACCACGTTGGAGAGGGACACAGGGCCGAAGGAGCGGGAGTCGTTGCTGAAATTGCGGTTGTCTCCGAGCACAAACACCGAGCCCTCGGGGATGTGACGGGGCGGTATTGAACGGCGACTGGGACGGCTGAGGTAGGACTCATTCAGTGGCTGGCCATTGATGAGCACCTGATGATCCCGTATCTCTATCGTCTCCCCCGGCAGACCGACCACACGCTTGATCAGGAAGTTGCTCTGGCTGGGCAGCCGCAGCACGACGATATCTCCGCGGTGGGGGGGATGGAAGCGATAGGAGACCTTTTCCACTATCAACCGCTGTCCCGCATGGAGGTTGGGCTCCATGCTCTGACCATAGATCTGAGTGGCCTGGGCCAGAAATAGGGTGATGAACACGGCGATGAGAATCGCCGGCAGGACTGTCTCCACTAACTCGCGCAGCAAGCTCCAAAGCAGGTTGCGAGAGGAAATGTCCTCCTCCGAAGAAGAGGATGGATACATATTCTCAACCTCACAAGCTATATAAGAGGCTAACGTCGAGAACGCGAAGTATGCCGCCGCTTGCTACGCCCTCTTTAGCTAGGGGGCCGGTCACGGCGTCGGGCCTCCTCTGCTGACCATCCCTCCAATACCGCCTGTCGGGAGAGGCGGATCTTGCCCTCGCGGTCAATGTTAATGACCATTACCATGATCTCATCCCCTACCTGGACAACATCCTCCACCCGCTTGACGTACCTTGTATCCAGCTGCGAGATGTGGACCATCCCATCTTGGTTGGGCAGGATCTCGACGAAGGCGCCGTAGTTGGTAGTGCGCACCACCTTTCCCCGGTAGATCTTACCCACCTGCGCCTCCTCCACCAGGGACTCCACCATCTCCTGCGCTTTTTGAGCACTGGGGCCATCGGTGGAGGCGATGTAGACGGTGCCGTCATCCTCGATCTCAACGGTAGTACCCGTCTCCTCCTGGATGGATCTGATGGTCTTGCCCCCTGTGCCGATGACGTTTCCGATCTTCTCCGGATCAATCTGAAGGATGGTGATCCGCGGCGCATAGGGTGACATCTCGGGCCGGGGGGCGGGGATAGTCTCCTCCATCACATCCAGAATCTTCAGCCGGGCCTCCCGCGCTTGGGCCAGAGCCTCCTTTAGTATTTGAGGAGTGATGCCCTGGGTCTTGATGTCCATCTGGATGGTCATAACCCCCTTGCGGGTTCCAGATACCTTGAAGTCCATGTCGCCCAGGTGATCCTCCATGCCCTGGATATCAGTCAGGATACGGTAGGCGCCATCCTGCATCACCAGCCCCATAGCGATACCCGCCACCGGGGCTTTGATGGGAATTCCAGCGTCCATCAATGCCAGGCTGCTGCCGCAGATGCTGGCCTGGGAGGTGGAGCCATTGGACGAAAGTACATCGCTCACCACTCGGATGGTGTAGGGGAACTCCTCCTCGGGGGGGATCATGGGCAGGAGCGCCCTTTCGGCTAGGGCACCGTGGCCAATCTCCCGCCGCTTGGGGGAGCGCAGGAACCATGTCTCTCCAGTGGAGAAAGGGGGAAAGTTATAGTGATGAATGTAGCGCTTGCTCTCCTCGGGTGAGAGGTCATCGAGCATCTGCTCGTCGTGCGGGGTTCCCAGGGTGGCTACACTCAGCACTTGGGTTCCACCTCGGGTGAACAGCCCTGAGCCATGAGCTCGGGGCAAGAAGCCCACCTCAGCTGAGAGGGGGCGGATATCGGCCGGCGCCCGTCCATCGGGGCGGATCCCCTCCTCCAGGATCCGGTTTCGCACGACCTCTCGCAATATCTCCTCGAAGACCTGCTTGATCTGCTCGGGCTCCCAGTCCTCGCCCAATTCCTCGAGGAGTTCCTCCTGCAAGGGGTCTAAGGCTTCCACACGCTCAGCCTTCGTCGTCGTGGTGGCCACCGTCTCAGCCAGTGGCTCGGCCATCCGACCTCGGACCAGCTCCCGCAGCTCCTCGGGGATGGTGGAGGAGGTATAGCCACGTTTGGGCTTACCTACTTTTTCTCTCATCTCCCTCTGCAGGTCTATGAGTGGATGGATGGCCTCACGGCCATCCTCCAAGGCCCGCACGACCAAATCCTCCGAGACCTCCCGGCCATCGCCTTCGACCATGATGATAGACTCGTCCGTGCCAGCCAGACGAAGGTCGAGCTCGCTCCGCTCCATCTGTGAGACTGTGGGGTTGAAGGCCAGCTCATCGTCAATGTAGCCCACCCGCATAGCCCCCACAGGGCCAGCGAAGGGGATATCGGAGATCGTCAGCGCCGCCGAGGCCCCAATGACGGATAGAACATCCGCCTGATGTTCTTCGTCTTTGGACAGCGGGGTGATGATAATCTGTACTTCTTTACGCAAGCCTTTGGGAAAAAGGGGACGTATGGCGCGGTCTACGAGGCGGTCAATGAGGATCGCTGATTCGGGAGGACGTCCCTCGCGCCGGAAGAAACTGCCGGGGATACGTCCCGCAGCGTAGAGCCGCTCCTCGAAGTCAACGATGAGGGGTAAGAAGTCCGCTCTTTCGCGTTCACGCGACATAGTCGCGGTGACCAGCAGAGTGGTGTCGCCCCAGCGGATGGTGACAGCACCCCCTGCCTGGCCAGCGAGCTTGCCGGTCTCAAACTGGACGGCTTGCTCGCCCATAGTTGTGCTAAATTGATAGCCCATAAGATAGTTTACCTCCAAGCTCCTCAGTCAGGCTTGAAGGTCAGGGACTGGGGACTGAAGCTTAGATAACTAAGCCGCACTCCCCAATTCCTAGCCTCAAGCCTGATCACTGAGAGATTATAGTCCATCATCCTCCGTGTCAGATGATGGAACAGCTGATGATCAGTAGTAAGGTGAGGTGGGAAGCATGCGAGAGCACATCTCAAATCCAGACCTCGCAAATACAAGCTCCCCACTCATCGCCTTTGCAGAGACAGCCTACTCCCGCAGACCCAGGCGTTCAACAACTTGCTGATAGCGTTCCTGATCTTTGTGACTAAGATAGGACAGATGTCGTCGACGCTGCCCCACCAGCTTTAGCAACCCACGTCTCGAATGCTTGTCCCCTTTATGGATCTTGAGATGCTCAATCAACTGATGGATACGAGCGGTCAAAAGCGCGATCTGAACCTCGGGAGATCCTGTGTCGTCGGGATGCAAAGCGTAGTCCTGAATGATGGCATTTTTTTCACTCTTGGATAGCGCCACACTAAACTCCTTGTCTAGCAGCCCCCTCGCAAGTTGCAAGACCATAGATAACCTACTACAGCTTTTGATTATACCATGCATGCCCAAATATGGCAAAAAGGGAGTCGCCAGACATTCACTCAGGCGTCTGCTTGAGCTGCTGGGTGCGACATTGCTCGGAAAAGGGACATCCTGCACACCGGGGTCATCTTACCTGAATGAGCGCGTCGGCTGGCATTCCAGGCTTGAGCCGCCGCTTCGGATTGGGCAGCGTGATCTTCACAGCGAAGACAAGGTTAACCCGTTGCTCCTCAGTCTGCACATTCCGGGGGGTGAACTCCGCCTCATCAGCGATGTGGGTCACCCGTCCCATGAAACCCTTGTCTGGGTAGGAATCCACTGTGATTACCGCCTCCTGACCCATTTTAACTTGGCCGATCTGAGTCTCAGGCACGTAGACGGCTAAGGTCACCTCGCTCAGATCGGCGATGGTCATGAGCGGCGCGCCCGGTGCGGTGACCTCCCCCACCTCCACTGCCCGACTGGATATCAGGCCATCGCAGGGGGCGCGGAGCGTCATCTTCTTCCGCCTTACCTCCAGGGTATGCAGGGTGGCCTCCTCCTGATGCACCTTGGCCCTAGCTATGGCCACATCCTCGGCCAGAGGTGGAGCCTCCACCGACGCCAGCTCCGCGCGGGCCACAGTCACGTCCGCCTGGGCAACTTGGTAGGCCGCCTCCGCGGCGTGCGCCTTGGCCTTCAGGGTGAGGGGCTCCTCCAGCATGGCCTGCAGAGCTGCCAGTTTAGCCCGCGCGCCATCCCGTGTGGCCTGAGCCGCCTTGAGCGACCACTCCGCAGCCTCCACCTTCTTCTGAGCGATCCGATACTCCACAGTGCCCCATTCCTCCCTATCACGAGATTGTTGGGCCGCCTCCAACTCCGCCTCTGCCATCTCCAAATCCCGCTCCGCCAACTTCAAAGCGGTCCGGGCCTCAGTGATGCGCAGCTTCAGGTCTTGAGGGTCACCTAAAATTTGCTCGGCATTCTGCCAATCCTGCCACTTCCCCTGGGCCTGCGCTGTTGCCTGTTGGACAGAAGATCGAGCCGCAGCAATCTCCTCGGGCCTCGGCCCAGCCTGAGCCTGGGCCAGCTCCGCCCGGGCCACTTTCAGAGCTCCCTGGGCCCGAGTGATTTGGGCAGTCAGATCGCTCTCATCCAAACTCACCAACAACTGCCCTCGCTCTACCCTATCTCCCTCACCAGCGGCGACCTTCACCACTCGCCCTCCGAGCTCGGCTGCCACTTCCACCTTGTGGGCCTCAATAGTGCCCGAGGCTTCGATACAGGGGGATGGCTTCGACTGGACGAGGTGCGGCGGGATCCGGTCAGGTTGCTGGAGGGCAACTTTGGGCACTGTGATGGATACCTTCTGACCCCATCCTCTGCATCCACTGAGCAACAGGATCAGGACCAACGTAATGACTGAAGCACTCCCTCTGTGTTTCATCTTTCCCCCTCGACCTCGATTACCGCATCAGCTGGCATCCCGGGTTTCAGCGCCCCATCGGGGTTGGGGATCTCCACCTTCACGGCGAAGACCATAGTCACCCGCTCCTCCTTGGTCTGCACATTTCGGGGGATGAACTCCGCCTCGTTGGCGATGTGCACCACCTTTCCTTTGAACTCTCGATCGGGATAGGAATCCACGGTCACTGTCACGGGCTGTCCCACCTTGACCCGCGCGATATCCGCCTCGGGGATGTAGATTGTCAGCGTGACCTCGCTGAGATCGGCCAGTGTGAGGAGCGGCGCGCCGGGACTGACCATCTCCCCTTCCTCCACCATGCGTTCCATCACCCGTCCGCTGAGGGTAGCGTGGAGCTTCAGCTTGTCCCGCTGGGTTGCCAGCGCCTCGTAAGCTGCCCTGGCCTGAGCGACCTTGGCCTCAGCTACGGCTATCTCCTCCTCACTGGCTCCTGCTTTAGCCAACGCCAACCGTGCCTCCGCCACCTCTACCGCGGCCTGAGCCTGCTCATACTGGTCTCGCGCCTCATCCACCTGAGCCTTTAGGCCCTGAGGGTTCTCCCTGATGGCTTCCAGGTCAGACAGGGCTGCCTGAGCCCCTTCCTCGGCGGTGGTTGCGGTGTTGACACCCACCCAAGCCTGCCACCATTGGGTGGTGGCGGCATTCAGCTCGTCCTGAGCGTTCTCGATCTTGCTCTCCGGGGCTTCGATATGTTTGGATGCCGTTCCTCCACCGGGGATAGGCACCTGGATATCGAAGCCTCCCCGAAGCCAGGTCACCGTCCGAGCCAACTCCTCCTTAGCGATTTTGGCGGCGTCCTTCATGGCCAGCGCCTCCTGGGCCTGGTAGTCCAGGGCCTGGGCGCGTGCTCGGGCCTCGGCCAGTTGCACCTCCAAATCCTGAGGGTTCTCTCGGATGGCGGCCGCATCCTGCCAGGCTACCCTAGCCCAGTCTCGGGCGGTCTTGGCCTTCTGCACGAGGGCTTCCAGATGATGGACCTCCTCCGGAGGCAGGCCCACCTTTGTTCGAGCGAGGCCCGCCTTGGCCAGCTCCACCGCCGCCTCAGCCTCGGCCAATTGCGCTTCCAGGAGCTCATCATCCAACTGGACGAGGAGCTCCCCCGCCTGCACCAGCTCGCCCTCGTCGGCTTTGATGATTGTGACGCGCCCCGAGACCTCGCTCATAACAGAGACCTGGCGAGCTTCGATGAAGCCAGAGGCGAACAGCCCAGAGGGCTTCGAAGCAACGGATTGAGCACCCTCCTGTGTGATCCACAAACCCGCCCCGGCTCCAGTCAGGAGGGCCAAAACCAGTAGAATGATACACCATTTCCTCATAGTATGTCTAGGACCTTTCTCGTCACCCGAACTGCTACGATTTACCCACCTCACCGCATACACTCGATGAACACGTCCTCCAGCGTCGGTGCGATCCTCTCGATGCTGTTCACTTCGATCCCCTCGTGCGTCAGCAGGGCAGTGATGGGGTGCTTGAATTCTTCGGCGTCGGGCACGACGGTGTGGATTTGTGTGCCGTAAAGGGCTACCTCATCGAGGGGAAGCTCCCCGCTCTCCTGAGCACTCCGCAAGATGCGCACGGCGGCCTCGCTGTCTGCACAGTCTATCTCCAGCACATGCCCGCGCATCTCCGTCCGCTTGAGTTGATCGGGCGTATCGAGCGCCACCAGCCGCCCCTGGCTGAGGAAGCCGACCCGCTGACAAAGTTCAGCCTCATCCATGTAGTGGGTGGTGACCATTATGGTCACTCCCTTCTTGGCCATGGCGTAGATCAGGCCCCAGAAATCACGGCGACTGATGGGATCCATGCCAGCGGTGGGCTCGTCCAAGAAGAGGACCTGGGGATGATGCACGATGGCACACCCCAGCGCCAAACGCTGCTTCCAACCGCCGGAGAGGTTGGCGGTGAGTGTGTTCTCACGTCCCTCCAGCCCGGCCATCTCGATGATCTCGGCCTGGCGGCGGCGCAATTCGCTTCGCGATAGGCCGTAGGCTAGGCCGTAGAAGTGAATGTTCTCGCGAGCGGTCAGGTCGTTGTAGAGCGTGAAGAGCTGCGACATGTAGCCGACGCGGGCGTGGATGGCCTCGGCCTCGGTACTGGGATCATAGCCCAGCACGTGAGCGCTGCCCTCGGTGATCTTGAGCAGGCCCAGCAGCATGCGGATCGTGGTCGTCTTGCCCGCGCCGTTGGGGCCCAGCCAGCCGTAGACCTCGCCGCGCTTCACGCGGAAGCTGACGTGATCCACGGCGGTGAAATCGCCGAAGCGCTTGGTCAGGTTTTCGATCTCAATAGCGTACTCATTCACTGTCAGATCTCCGTTGCTTACGAATGAGCGAGATGAAGGCCTCCTCCATCCGAGGCTCGATCTCGCGCATTCCCTCGCATTGGATACCCTGGGCGCTCAGCGCGGTTTCGATCTCGCTCCGACGCCTTTCAGGGTCGTCCACGAAGAGATGAAGCATCGCGCCGTAAGTCTGCACCTCCAGCACGCCCTCCATCTCCTCGACCATTAGGTAGGCGAGCACGAAGTCCGAAGGAGTGAACTCTAGCAGACGGCCGGGCACCCTCTGCTCGACCGTCTCGGGCGAACCTTGGGCGATTAAAGCGCCTTCGTACAGCAGGCCCACCCAGTTACAGCGCTCCGCCTCGTCCATGTAGGGGGTGCAGAAGAAGATAGTCACCCCCTTCTCCGCGCGCAGGTCGCCCAGCATCTCCCAGAACTCTCGACGGCTGACCGGGTCTACGCCCAGGGTCGGCTCATCCAGCATCAGCACCTCAGGCTCGTGGACCAGGCTGCAGGCCAGGGCCAGCTTTTTCTTCATGCCCCCCGAAAGCCGGCCGGCCAATCGGTCTGTGAAAGGACGCAGGCCGGCGAACTCGAGCAGTTCAGGGATGCGGCGCTTCTGCTCCTTTTGGCTGACTCCATGGATATCGGCGAAGAAGCGCATGTTTTCCATCACCGTCATGTCGGGCGGCAGGGCGAACTGCTGAGCGATGTAGCCCACCCGCTCGCGGATCGCGTAGGTGTCGCCCATCGAATCATAGCCCAAGATGCTACTCTCGCCGGCGGTGCGCTTGAGCAGCCCCAAGATGACGCGGGTGGTCGTCGTTTTCCCCGCGCCATCTGGCCCGATCAGCCCGTAAGTCTCCCCGCGCCTCACCTGCAGCGTCACGCCGTCCACGGCGGTCACCGCACCGCTCTTCGTGCGAAATTGCTTCACCAAATCCTGCGTAGAAATAACTACGTCATCGGCCATCGCTGCTGCTCCCTGTTCTCCAATCTCTAATCAATCCAGCCTTTTCCTGAAAGCCTTCGTCGCCAGCCCCATCACCACCGCCCCGTAGACCACCAGGATGAGCACATCCTGCCACATGAACGAGATTCCAACGCCCTTGGTGATGATCCCACGTGCTATGCGGATGAAGTAGGTAGCGGGGATGAGGTCGCCGGCGGCCTTTACAACGGTCGGCATCGGTCCCCGGGGGTAGATGAGGCCGGTCAGCAGCATGCACAGCATCATAAACAGCAACGTGATCTGCTGAGCCTGTTTCTGCGTCCTCGCCACAGTAGAGATCAAAAGTCCCAGCCCCAGCCCGGAGACAATGAACACCAACGAGAGCCATGCAAACAGCCACGGGCTTCCTTTGAAGGGCACATCGAACCAGAAGACGCCGAACAGGACGATGATCAGCATATCCGCGATGGTGAGCACAAGGTTGGGCGTCAACTTGCCCACCAGAAGCTCCAGCGGACGGACCGGCGTGGCCAGTATTTGCTCGGCGACGCCTAACTCGCGCTCGCGAACCACGGCTGTGGCCGCCTGGCCGATGGTCATCACCTGCAGCAGGATCGCTATCAACCCTGGCACGATGAAGATCATATCGTCCCGCGCCGGGTTGTAGAGCACGCGCATTGAGGTGTAGATCGGGATAGTCTCAATGCCGTTCGCGCTCGTCACTCCCGACGCTGCTCCCATCTCTCTCACCTTCTCCACCATCAATTCCATTCCTCGGGCCTGAGCGATCGCGCTCGCTGCGCTGTATCCCGATTGGACGGAGGAGGAATCAGAGCCATCGAAGAGGATCAGAATCTGTGCGTCGCCGCGTTCGACCTGCGCATCGAAATCGGGTGGAATCACGACGCCAGCCTGCACCCTGCCGGCGTCAATGGCGCGGATGACCTCATCCCTGTTTTCCAGGTAAGTCTTTATGTCGAAGTATCCCGATGCGGTCAACGCCTCGACGAAAGCGCGGCTCTCTGTGTCTTTGCTCACATCAGCGACGGCGGTGGGGATGTGATCAACTGTCAGGGAAACGGCGTAGGCAAAGAGAAACATCTCCAGGACGGGGAGGAGCAGCAGCAGGATCAGGTTTCGCCAGTCCCGCAGAAGCTGGATGGTCTCTTTCCGGATCAATGCGCCAATGCGCTGCAAGCGTTTTCTCATGCTGTTTTCTCTCTCGCGAGATAAACTTCTAGTCCAGCCTTCGTCTGAACATTCGAGAGGCGATGGTCATGATCACCACCACGTAGATGGCGAGCGCTGCCACCTGCTCCCACAGGATGTTGAGGCCGATGCCCTTGGTGATGATGCCGCGCGAGATGGGGATGAAGTAGGTCAAGGGAAACAGGTTGCCGAGAAGCCGCAGGGCGGTGGGCATTGCGTTGCGGGGGAACAAAAAGCCCCCCAACAGTATCCCTATCAGCGCCAGCGCCGTGTTCATCTGCTGTGCTTGCTGCTGATTCTGGGCGATGGTCGAGATCAACAACCCTAATCCTAGCCCGGAGAAGACGTACATAAGGGCCAGCCAGAGAAAAAGCCAGAAGTCGCCCTGGAAGGGCACGTTGAACACGAGCATCCCCATAGCTACGACGGTCAGCATGTTGACGAAGGCGATGATGATGTTAGGGAGAATCTTCCCCAGCATCAGCTCAACAGCGCGGATGGGAGTGACCAACAATTGCTCGATGGTGCCTGTCTCGCGCTCGCGCACCACGGCGGCGGTAGTCAGGGCGATGGTCTGGGTCTGCAAGATCATCGCGAACATGCCGGGGATGACGAACCAGAGATCGGTCAGGTCTGGATTATAGAGGATGCAGACCAGGGCCTCGAAGGGCAGAAGGTTTTTGTCTTTTGAGAGCTGTCCCGAGCGCTCGAACCTCTTGACCAGTACCTCGGTCGCATGGGCTTCAGCGATGGCGGTGGCGGCGTTGTAGGCCGATTGCGAGATGTAGAGATCGGACCCGTCCACCAGGAACAGCACCTGGGCCTCGTTGCGCTCGACACGGCCGGCGAAATTAGGCGGAATCACGATGCCGGCCTGGGCGCGTCCTTCGTCAATAGTGCGGATCACCTCAGCCTGGCTGGGCACGTAGGCGACGAGGTCGAAATAGCCGGAGGCCTCCATAGCATTCAGGTAGGCTCGGCTGGCAGAATCACGGCTCTGGTCGGCTGCGACGGTTGGGATGTCCTCAACGGTTGTGTGCACCGCGTAGCCGAAGAGGAGCAGTTGCGTGATGGGCAGGCTAAGCAGGAGCAGCAGCGTGCTCCGATCCCGCAAGATGTGGATGAATTCCTTCTGTACGACAGCCCAAATCCGCTGCAGCATTAGGCTTCCTCCGCTGTTTCATCTCGCTCTAACCGAAGCCCGTAGAAGTAAAGTTGCTTCAGCTCCTCCACCAGATCCTCGTCAGAGAATTCGGCCAGGAAATCGTCATCAGCGCCTGTGCCGCCGCCGGCGGCGAGTGTGCGCAGGAGGGAGAGGATGATCAAGGAGCCGGCGATTGTTGGAATGACCACCTCGACCTGGCAAGGACGCGCTGTTCCTTCTTTGATCTGGAGTTCCAGGTATTGCCCCGCGTTCTCAAAGAGTGGGATGACGACTCGCTTGAAGAACTGCTCTTGGAGTTCCTTATCGGTCCAGATCTCGGCGATTATAGCCTGGAGAAAGGGGCGGTTCTGGCGGGTGAAGTGAAGCATGTCCTGCAGGATGGCGTCAATGTAGGCTTCTGGGTCGAGATTGGCCATCGCAGCCTGGGTTTGTCCCCACGCTTGTCCGATGACGTGATCGGCGATGGCAAGCAGGAGATCGCGCTTGCCGTCGAAGTAAAGGTAAATGGCGCCTGGGGATATGCCGGCCCGTGCAGCGATCTCTTTGACGGTAGTATGTTGATAGCCGTTTTGTGCGAATAGCGCAGCAGCGGCGCGAAGAATCTGGCTGCGCCTCGTTTCAGCCGACTCTGGCAGCGACTCTGTGTTGTACTCATTGTACGGCGGTTGATGTTCTCCGATGAGTTCCTGGGCCAGAGCTTGGGCGGTATTTTCAGATTTGGTGGGGATGACTTCCACCGTTTCTACTTTGCCCGGCCAGCCGATGGCGCCGGCGCGAAAGTAATCAGCGATCCGATGTCGTAGGTCTTTGGAATGTCCAATGCGAAGGATCTTCCCCTGGCTATTCTTCAGAAGAAAGACGCCGACTTGGTTGATGGGCAAGGCTTCCACCACCCGACGTACCTTCTCAGGCAACTGCGTATTGCCTCTGTTAGAGCGATAGGGAGAGCGAGCCATCTTTACCTCCGGGTTAGTTAATTCCTGCGGCCGACATTGGCGTTTGCTGAGTAAACGTTCGTTTACCAGCGTACTGAAGGTTCATTCAGACAAGAATTATACATCACTCTCTTTGTATTGTCAAAATGATCCCCCGGCTGTTTCAGCCCGGAAAGCGAAGGGGTTGCCAAGCTGATGCGTTTCGTGAGCGTTTGACAAGCGTCGCAGCATGGGATACAATTGGATTGTCCTTTTCAGCATCCCAAATTGGCCTAGGAGAAAGAATGAGCTATCGCCTCGATTTTGAACCCCTTGGCCGGCGATCACTTTGCGCTGAGGGGACGCTGTTGCTGGAGGCCGCGCGCCAGGCTGGCGTGCAAATAGTGTCCCTCTGCGGCGGG
>JAYEMR010000065.1:0-16360 GCA_034718215.1 Chloroflexota bacterium | reverse complement strand
TGATCACCCTCCTATGGTTGACCACGTGCACTCTGCTTAGGTATTCTCCTTGGATTGATGTGCTCCTCGGATTGGCTTTGGTGGGGATTCTTACTTGGGCGATCTGGCGGACCTTGAACTGGTGGAATGATCTCTACGTGCTCACCGATGAACGGGTGGTGGATGTCGAGAAGGTGCCTATTATCCGCGAGGAGAGACGGGAGGCACGGTTGGATCGAATTCAGGATGTGCGGTACGATCAGCCTACGATCATATATCGCATATTCGACTTCGGTCACGTCTGGCTGGAGACGGCGGGGGGGATCGGGCGTTTCACCTTCGATTACATCCCCCAGCCCCGAATGGTACAGGCAGAGATATTCCGCCGCTTGGAGGCTTTCCGCCAGCGGGCGGAACAGCGTCAACGAGAGGCCCTCCTTGAGCTTCTGGAACGATACCACCAGAGCATCAGGGGGTGAGGAGAGTAATGCGCCTCGGCATCCTTGGAGGCACCTTCGATCCTGTACATTACGCTCACCTAGCCATCGCCGAGGAGGCGCGTGTGCAGCTGGGGCTCGAGAGGGTCATCTTCGTCCCCGCCGGTCAACCACCTCACAAGCTGGGCGAGGTCATCACCCCAGTCCATTACCGGCTGACCATGCTAGAGCTAGCGCTGGCCTCCAATCCCCATTTCCTCATATCTCGAGTGGACTTGGAGCGTCCAGGCCCCTCCTATACCGTTGATACCTTGGCCCTCATCCAAGAAAGGTGGGGGCCAGGGGCGGAACTCTACTTCATCATCGGCGCCGATTCGCTGCTGGGGATGCATTCTTGGCACCATCCGGAACGCATCATTGAGGCGGCTCAATTGGCGGTAGTCCCTCGGCTCGGAAACTCCATCCACCTGCCCGAATTGGAGAAGGAGCTACCTGGCCTTTCCCAAAAGGTTACAATGATCCAGGCCCCACTTCTAGAGATCTCTGGCACGGACCTGCGGCGGCGAGTGCGAGAGGGAAGGTCTATCAAGTACTACGTGCCAGAGGAGGTTGAGGCTTACATATTTAAACATGGGCTCTATCAGGGAGGGGAATAGCGGTGAGGCTCAGCCTGTCCACGGGGTCGCTCTACACCTACCCTTTGCGCACGATATTTCGCCTGGCTAGAGAGGCGGGCTTCGAGGGGGTGGAGTTGGTGGTAGGGCCGGAGGTGCTGTGGCGCGGCGGAGTTGAGGTAAGACGCCTGGCCGATGAGTACGAACTGACCATCTTCAGCCTGCATCCTCCTCTCTTTCCCCTGCCTGAGTGGCGGAACTACGGGCTGGTCACTCGAAAGTTGATCGCTCTGGCCAAAGAGTTAGAGACCCATCTAATCGTGCTCCATCCGCCGGATGCCGATGACTGGGAGCATCCCCACAGCCGGGCCTTTTTGGCCGCCCTGGACATGGGACAGCGGCTACTGGCCGGGGCTCCTATTCGTCTGGCACTGGAGAACCCCACACCGTGGCTGCGTGATCAGCGCCTCTTGACCGATCCTAAGGCGCTGCGTGCCTTTGCCCAAACCCATAACCTGTCCCTGGTGTTGGATACATCTCACGCTGGCACTTCGCCGTATCCCCTTGAACAAGCCTATCAATTCTGCAGTGGCCGTCTAGTTAACGTGCATCTCAGTGACGTGGCGGAGTCTTTCCCTCTCCCTGACATCCTCGGGCTTCACGCCTACTTCAAGCGTCATCAGTTTCCTGGTGAGGGCAAGTTACTCCTGGCCGACTTTATGCACTATCTGTCAGCCGATGGCTATCAGGGGCTGCTCACTCTGGAGGTGAGCCCCGTGGCCCTACGAATCTGGTGGCCGCCTGCTGTGCGCCGTCGCCTGCGGCAGGCGGTGACCTGGTTCCAGGAGATGGAAGCTCCAATGGCAATTGACATCCCCCCTGGATGATGATACAATAGACACGTGATTGCTTGCTTCACGGTGCTACGCGCACCGGTCGCCCTTTGCATATCGTGTGCACAACAGCACGGCCAGTGCTTATCATCATCACAGTGTATGAACCTAAAGCACCCAAATGGGTCACACCAACTCAAAGGGGGAAGTGATAGAGATGGGGTGCACTATTGAAGGATGCCCTGGCAAGTATGAGGAGCGACAGATTGCACACACTGTGCGTTATCATGGAGAAGTGGTTGTCATTGATCATGTTCCAGCGGAAGTTTGTTCAGTGTGTGGGGATGTGCTCCTAAAGCCGGAGACAGTACGTCGGATCGAGACATTGTTGCAAACAGCGACTCGGTCTGCAAGGGCAGTACCCCTTTATGAGTATGCTTGAAGGGCACCTCAGCTAACACGGTGCAAAATACTGTGCTCCTCTTCATCCCTGCCCGCGGCAGACAGGCAAATTCGGCTTCGTCGAACTTCTTTTACGCCGAAAACGATAAGTGTGCAGTCAAGACCAGGTATTGAAGAAACAAAGGTGGAAAAATGGCAGAACCAGCCTTGAAAGCGAGCGAAATAGAGGGTCTGCGCGAGCTCATCTCCCAGGTCATTCTGAAGGAGAGGGATAATCTACTGCCAGTCACCCTCCTGCAAGATGTTGAGGAGGTCAGGCGTTCCCCCGCTGGTGCAGTCATCCGGATGGAGGGGAAGATAGATCGGCTCGATGAGGGCTTGTCCAATCTTCAGGGCAGATTTGATGCGCTACTTGAAAGAGTCGCCACCAAAGAGGATATGACCCATCTGAGCGACCGGATGGACGCCTTCGAGAGACGGATGGCGACCAAAGAGGATATGGCCCATCTGTCCAACCGGATAGACGCCATTGAGGAGCGGATGGCGACCAAGGAAGATGTGGCCCATCTGTCCAACCGGATAGACACCCTTGAGGAGCGGATGGCGACCAAAGAGGATATGGCCCATCTCACCGACCGGATGACCATCATTGAGGAGCGGGTAGGTACAATCGAGGAGCGGATGGTGACCAAGGAGATCATGGGGGCTCGCCTCGCAGGTATCGAAAAAAGGTTAGACACCTATGACTTCTGGCTCAAGCTCTTTGGCGGAGTGCTGACAGCATTGATGATCGCTCAGTTGGTCGCTGCTTTTGTGAGATGACGTGTAATCTTGCTGAGGGAAAGCATGAGATAGCTTGCGGTTGCATTTCGCCCGGATGGCATGCTTCTCGCCTGCACAGGCGCGAGCCCAATGGTCAGGCGCATCAGATTTCCCAAGAGGCCCGGTTGGTGATCAGGGCTCGCTTACCTGTTTCTTGCCCAAAGGGCGTTCGTTAGCTGGCTCTCTGATCGTCTAGGATTGGAGCTAGCTTTTTTTCGTTACCTCGGCAACGTGGCCCTGATCCATACAGGATCAGGGCTCTGTCTTTCCTGCCTGCGCACCTGTACCCGATCAGGCACGGGCAGACAGGAAACCGTGATCAATACGCATCCTCAGGAGGAGAGCATGGATACCCAGACAATCATGGATCTGGAGCAACAGTACATCGTCCAAACCTACCGTCGTTCTCCCTTTGTCCTGGAGCGAGGAGAGGGGGTTTACCTCTACGACACGGAGGGAAGGCTCTATCTGGATTTCGTGGCCGGGATCGCCGTCAACGCCTTGGGCTATGGTGATCCAGAGATGCTGGCCGCTATCCAAGATCAGGCCTCGAAGTTGATCCACATCTCTAATTTGTATCACATGATTCCTCACGTGAGATTAGCCCAGCGATTGGTGGAGCACTCCTTCGCTGACCGCGTCTTTTTCTGCAATTCTGGCACCGAGGCCAACGAGGCGGCCATTAAGTTCGCCCGAAAGTGGGCGCGGGCTAACTTCGGCGAGGGGAAGACGAAAATAGTGGCCTTCAGCAGCGGCTTCCATGGGCGGACGATGGGCTCCCTGGCTCTCACCCCGCGCGATAAATATCAGAAGCCCTTCGCCCCCCTCATGCCTGATGTGGCCATCGCTAAATTCAACGACCTCGAATCAGCTGAGGAGGCTGTTGACGACGCGACCTGCGCTGTATTCGTCGAACCCCTGCAGGGCGAGGGAGGGGTGAACCCGGCCAGCCATGACTTTCTGCGTGGCCTGCGGAGGCTCTGTGATGCTCACAACGCGCTTCTGATCTTTGACGAAATACAGTGTGGGCTGGGTCGCACTGGTACCCTGTGGGGCCACGAGCTCTCAGGCGTGACGCCGGATATCATGTGCTTGGCCAAGCCTCTGGGCGGAGGGCTGCCCATGGGGGCCACGCTTGTCACTGAGGAGGTGGGGCAGGTCCTGGGCCCTGGCGATCACGGCTCCACCTTCGCCGCCAACTGCGTGATCGCCGCCGTGGCCTGCGTGGTCTTCGACCGCATAAGCGATGAGGAGTTCCTGGCCGGAGTGCGGGCTAAGGGTGAATATCTCAGGGAGCGACTAGTGGCTCTCCAAGGGGAGGTGCCCATCACAGAAGTTAGGGGAAGAGGCTTGATGTGGGGATTGGAGACGCCGCTAGCGTCTTCAGATATCGTCTCCGCTGGCTACAAGGAGGGAATTATCGTCGCCTCGGCCGGCGATCACGTGGTGCGCTTGGTACCGCCGCTGATCATCGAACGGGCCCACATTGACGAGCTGATCCCCGCCTTGAGGCGAGCTTTTCAACGGGCGCAGGAAGGCATATGACCGCGGTGATCCGGCCGGCGATGGTGGATGATGGCGTCGCCATCTATGAGCTGGTCAACTACTATGCTCAACAAGGATTGATGCTTCCCAAGTCGCAGAGTGCAGTTTACGAATCTATCCGTGATTTCCTTGTGGCTGAGCAGGACGGGAAGGTGGTGGGCTGTGGAGCGCTGCAGATCACATGGCAGGAGCTGGGAGAGGTGCGCTCCTTGGCCATATCCGATGGATGTAGGAGGCGGGGGATCGGTCGACGCATAGTGGAACGACTTCTGAAGGAAGCGGGGGAGATTGGCCTAGCCCGGGTCTTCGCCCTCACCCATCAGAGGGACTTCTTCCTCAGCCTAGGGTTCCACTCTATCGAGAAGAAGGCCCTGCCCCAGAAGATCTGGATCGACTGCATAAACTGCGTCAAGTTTCCTAACTGCGACGCGGAGGCGGTGATCATTAATCTGGAGGAAGAATGATCCGCAAGCCAAAGGTGGCGGATGTGGAGGCTATGGCCCGAATTATCAACGAGCGGGCCGACCTGGGCGAGCTGCTCCCTCGCTCGCGCTACTATATCTATCAGAACCTGCGCGATTTCGTAGTGTGCGAGCGCGACGGACGGATCGTCGGTACAGGATCTGGGCACATCCTCTGGTCCGACCTGGAGGAGATCCGCGCCCTGGCCGTGGCTCCTCCCTGGCAGGGGCAGGGAATTGGAACCGCGATCGTGCAGGCCCTGTTGGAAGAGGCCCGCAATTTGTCCTTGCCCCGCGTCTTTGTCTTCACCTTCAAACCAGACCTCTTCCAACAGCTGGGGTTCTACCAAGTGGATAAAATGACACTGCCCCGCAAGGTGTGGGGGGAGTGCATCCGCTGCCCCAAATTTCCAGATTGCGATGCAGTAGCGCTGGTGTTCGATTTAGAGGAAAGATGCTAGATGCGATCTTAGCGCTTGAGGATGGCAAAGTGTTCTATGGCCGCTCCTTCGGCTGGCGCGGGGAGCGCACAGGAGAGGTGGTCTTCAATACCTCGATGACTGGCTATCAGGAGGTGCTCACCGATCCCTCCTACAAAGGGCAGATGGTGGCCATGACCTACCCCCACATCGGAAACTATGGGATCAACGATGAGGATTCCGAGTCGGATGGGCCGAAGGTGGAGGCCTTCCTGGTGCGGGAGTACAGCCGAGTGGTGAGCAACTGGCGGGCGGATCGAGATCTAGCGACCTTCCTCCAGCGGCATGAGGTCATCGGCCTCTCAGAGATCGATACCCGAACCTTGACCCGGCACATTCGCAGCTACGGGGCTATGAAGGCCGCCATCTCCACGGTTAACGTGGACGAGGAGCGGTTGGTGAAAATGGCGCAGGAAGCCCCTGATATCTCCGATCGCGACCTGGTCTCGGAGGTGACCTGTTCCGAGCCATTTGAGTGGACCGAGGGGACCGACCGAGAGTGGCTTCTCCCCAAGGCTAAGCGACAGCGGTTTCACGTGGTGGCCTACGATTGTGGCATCAAGCGCGATATCCTGCGGCGGCTGGTGGATGTGGGATGCCGGGTGAGGGTGGTACCAGCTGCGACCCCAGCCTCTAAAGTCCGCGCTTTCCAGCCCGACGGCCTCTTTCTGTCCAATGGCCCAGGCGACCCGGAGATGGTGCCCTACGTGGTCAGAGCGGTCCGCTCGCTTCTCGGGGAGCTTCCCATCTTCGGCATCTGTCTGGGGCATCAGGTGCTGGGGTTGGCCTTGGGAGGGCGGACCTACAAGCTAAAGTTTGGCCATCACGGGGGGAACCAGCCAGTGAAGGATATGCGCACAGGCCAAGTGCAGATCACAGCTCAGAACCACAACTTCGCCGTGGCCGCCGACTCGCTGGGTGAGAGCGAGGTGGAGGTCACTCACATCAACCTCAATGATCAGACTGTGGAGGGGCTGCGCCACCGGCGCTGGCCTCTCTTCTCCGTCCAGTATCATCCCGAGGCAGCCCCCGGCCCTCACGACGCCGATCCGCTGTTTCAGCAGTTTGTGGATATGATTGAGGAGTGGAAAGGTTAGATTTCAGCTGATGTCAAGCTCGCTGGTCCTCCATCGGGTGAAGGCTCACATCACCGGCCAGGATACGCCTCATACGGCCATCCTTCAGCCGGATCAGGAGGGCGCCATCCTCATCCACCCCCTCAGCTCTCCCCTCCAGCTCGCCACCCGGCTTGGAGACTATCACCTGTTGCCCCAACATGATCAATCGAGCTGCCCACTCCTGGTGGGGCGACCATCCTTCACACAGCGCCAAGTAGCACTCTTCCAGCCGATTGAGGATGCTGGCCAGCAGTGACTCCCTGGCCACAGGTCTCCCCAGTTCCTGAGCCAGGCTGGTGGCTCTGTTCTTCAGGAAAGCCATTTCGGCGAGCGTGAAATCAGTGTTGACATTGAGCCCGATGCCCACAACAGCGTATTTAAGCAGCTCCCCTTCGATGCCCAGCTCTGTGAGGATCCCTCCAACCTTCCTCTTTTCAGCCAGGAGATCGTTAGGCCACTTGAGCTCAATATCCAGCCCTGTGTAGCTCTCAATGGCCTCAGCCGTAGCCAGCGAGCAGGCCATGGTCAGCCGCTGGCATTGAGGGGCGAGTGGGGGGCGCAGGAGGAGGGAGAAGAGGAGGGATGTGCCTGCCGGAGCCAGCCAGCGCCTCCCCTTTCGTCCCCGTCCTGCCGTCTGCTCATCGGCTAGCACCACAATCCCCTCTCGAGCCTCCACCTCCGCCAGTTTGCGGGCCACATCGTTGGTGGAGCCCACCGAGGGATAGTGCAGAATCTGGTGGCCGATGATCTGGGTGTGCATTTCAGCTTTTAGCTTCTGGATGCATAAATGCTCAGCCATGATATGAGCGCCCCCGTCATTCTAGCGGTGGATTTTGACTTGGGTGCGTTCCAAATAGGTTAGGGGTGGGCCTTGCTCCCACCCTGGGCACCCGCAAGGGGTGCCTCTACAACCCAAATGAAATACACCCTTTTGACTTATCCTGAGCGTTTGGTACACTATAAAAGACTTCTCTCCCACAAATTAGCTGAATAGCAGCCTGAAGGCTCGACTCCGGCAAAGTGTCAACTCTTTTTGATGCTATCAAGTTGATAATAGATTGACGAGGAAATCAAAATGTCCCAAAGTGAACTGGATCGTCTTTGCGCCAACACCCTTCGAACCCTAGCCATGGATATCGTCCAGAAGGCTCATTCTGGACATCCTGGCATGCCTATGGGCACCTCGGAGATGGCCTACGTTCTGTGGACCCGCTTTCTGAGGCACAATCCGACCAATCCGCACTGGCCAGATCGGGATCGCTTCATCCTCTCCGCTGGCCACGGCTCAGCCCTGCTCTACAGTTTGCTCCACCTAACTGGATACGACATGCCTATGGAGGAACTGAAGCGCTTTCGGCAGTGGGGCAGCCACACACCCGGTCATCCGGAGTACGACCTCGACCGGGGCGTTGAGCTCACCACTGGCCCTCTGGGGCAGGGTTTCGCCACCGGAGTGGGCATGGCCATCGCTGAACGGTTCCTGAGCGCCATCTTTAATCGCCCTGGTTATCCTATCGTGGACCATCGTGTCTACACCATTGTCTCCGACGGCGACCTGATGGAGGGCATCTCCCACGAGGCCGCCGCCCTGGCCGGGCACCTGGGCCTGGACAAACTCATCTACCTCTACGATGATAATGAGGTCTCCATCGACGGCAGCACTAATCTCGCTTTCACCGAGGATGTGCAGGCCCGCTTTCAGGCCTACGGCTGGTTCGTTCAGGAGGTGGATGGCCACGACATGGCCGCTATCGAAGAGACGATTCGCACTGCCCGGCAGCATGGGGGGAAGCCCTCGCTGATCGTCTGCCACACTCATATCGCCTATGGCAGCCCCCATTTGCAGGATGACTCGGCCTCCCATGGTGCCCCTCTGGGGGAAGAGGAAGTGAGGCTGACCAAGGAGGCGCTGGGCTGGGATCCTGACGCCCATTTCTCTGTCCCTGACCTAGCGCGCGAGGAATTCCACCAGGCTGTGGGGGGTGGGAAAGCCTGGGAGGCGGAATGGCAGCGGATGGTGGAATCATATGCCTCCGACTACCCCGACCTGGCGGCGCTGTGGGAGCGATTGATGGCTGGGCAGCTACCCCAGGGATGGAGGGAGAGCCTCCCCAGTTTTCAGACCGAAGAGGGTCCAATGTCCACCCGTGACGCATCGGGGCATACGCTCAATGCCATGGCACCCTCCATTCCTGAGCTCTTGGGAGGCTCAGCCGATCTCAGCGGATCCAATCGGACCTATCTGCATGATTTCCCTGACTTCAGCAGAGAACAGCCTGACGGACGAAACATCCACTTCGGTGTCCGAGAGCATACGATGGGGGCCATCCTCAATGGGATGGCTCTCCACGGGGGGATCATCCCCTACGGAGGCACATTTCTGGTCTTCTCCGATTACATGCGTCCTGCCATACGCCTGGCAGCAATGATGAAACAGCCAGTGAACTACGTCTTCACCCACGACTCCATCGGAATAGGGGAGGATGGCCCCACCCATCAGCCGGTGGAGCATATAGCCTCGCTGCGTGCCATCCCGAACCTAGTCACCATCCGGCCCGCCGACGCCAATGAGGCGATCGAGGCCTGGCGCTTCGCCCTGCGACATCAAGAGGGGCCGGTTGCGCTGATTCTGACTCGCCAAGCGCTCCCCATCCTCGATCCCTCGACCACGGCTGAGGGTTATCCCGCCGGTTTGGAGCAAGGGGCCTACATCTTGGCCGATGCTCCCGAGGGTCAACCTGACCTGATCCTTATCGCCACCGGCTCCGAGGTCCATCCCGCGCTGGGGGCCCGGAAGCTGCTTGCGGAGCAGGGGATCGGAGCGCGAGTGGTGAGCATGCCCAGCTGGGAGCTCTTCGAAGAACAGCCAGAGGCATATCGTCGTAAGGTACTGCCATCCTCTGTTCCAGTGCGGTTGGCGGTGGAGGCTGGGGTGTCCCAAGGCTGGCACCGCTACGTGGGCAAGGGGGACGTCATAGGCGTAGAGCGCTTCGGTGCCTCTGCCCCTTACAAGGTGCTTTGGGAGAAGTACGGCTTCACTGCCCAGCACATCGCGGAACGAGCTCAGGAGCTGCTTGCCGGCTGGGAGGAGGGAGACAGCAGGCATTGATTGTTATTTTACGCCAGGTTTTCCTGGAGGGCAAAAGTGAATCGGCTTTTAGTAAAGAATAGGGAGGAGGAGAGAATGACCATCGTTGAATGTCCTGAATGCGCTGCGGAGATCGAGCTGGGGGACGACCTGATCCTCGGCGAGATCCTGGAGTGCCCCGATTGCGGCGTGGAGCTGGAGGTGACGGGGCTTGAGCCCGTGGAGATAGATCTGGCGCCGGAGGAAGAGGAGGATTGGGGAGAGTAGACAGGGAGGTGAGAAGTCAGAATGCAGAAGTTAGAATGGTCTGCTTTCTTCATGGGAAGGAGTGACTGTGAAAGTCGGCGTTCTCTACTCTCGGCCCCGAGTCGAGGAGAAGCTGATCCTGCAAGCACTCAAGGATCGGAGGATTGAGTACGAACTTATCCGTGATCGGCATTTGATCCTGGACATGGATCAGCCCAACTTGGACTACGATGTCGTCCTGGAGCGCTGCATCAGCCACTCACGCGCTATGGCTGCCCTGCGCATCCTCAGCGACTGGGGGATCAAGACGGTCAACACTTATCGGGTGGCAGCTACCTGCGGAAGCAAGCTGGAGACCACCAGCGCACTGATGCGTCACGGCGTCCCCTCGCCGAGAACGATGGTGGCTTTCACTCCCCAGTCAGCGTTGGAGGCAATTGAGGCCATCGGCTATCCAGCGGTGCTCAAGCCCGCCGTCGGCTCCTGGGGGCGGCTTCTGTCCAAGGTGAATGACCGGGAGGCGGCGGAGGCGATATTAGAGCATAAGAAAGTCCTGGGCTCCTACCAGCATTCTATCTTCTACATACAGGAGTATGTGGACAAGCCGCAGCGCGATATCCGTTCTTTCGTCGTCGGCGACGAGATCATCTGCGCCATCTACCGCTATTCCGAGCACTGGATCACCAACACCGCCAGGGGCGGCAGGGCAGAGAACTGCCCGGTGACCCCGGAAATAAGGCGGCTCTCGCTGGCCGCGGCCGAGGCGGTGGGCGGCGGCGTGGTGGCGGTGGACATCCTGGAGACAGGAGACGGAAGAATGCTGGTCAACGAGGTGAACTACACCACGGAGTTCCGCAACTCCATCGAGCCCACCGGCGTGGACATCCCAGGCAGGATCGTGGATTATGTGGTGGAGGTGGGAGAGAGGTGATTCAAGCTTCCATCGTCGGCGGCTCCGGCTATGCCGGAGGGGAATTGCTGCGGCTGCTGCTGGGTCATCCCAAAGTGGAGGTGGCCCAGGTCACCTCAGAGCGGTTCGCCGGTAGCTTCGTGTACCGGGTGCATCCCAACCTGCGGGGACGCACGCGGCTGAAGTTCACCCCCAGCCGGGAGCTGGGGGCCTGTGACCTGCTATTCCTGGCCCTGCCTCACGGCGTGGCTCAAAAGCGAATCGGCGAATTCGCCGAAAAGAGTGAGCGCGTTATTGATCTCTCCAGCGACTTCCGGCTGCGCGATCCAGCAGCCTACCCACACTGGTACAACCACGAGCATGAGGCCCCGGAGTGGCTGGGTGAATTCGTCTACGGCCTGCCGGAGCTGCACCGTGAGGAGATCCGTGATGCACACTATGTGACCAGCGTGGGCTGCAACGCTGCTTCGGTGATCCTAGGGCTTTGGCCCCTCTGCCGCCGAGGGCTGGTCCAGCAGGCGGTGGTGGAGGTGAAGGTGGGCTCCTCGGAGGGGGGCAACAAGCCAGGCTTGGCCTCCCATCACCCGGAGCGCAGCGGTGCGGTGCGCTCCTTCGCCCCCACTGGCCACCGCCACTTGGCGGAGATGGAGCAGGAGTTGGGGCTGGTATCGGGTCAATCGCTTCACTTCTCGGCCACGGCCATCGAGATGGTGCGGGGAGTGCTGGCCACAGCCCATTGCTTCCTGTTCGAGGCCCTGTCGAAGCGGGATGTCTGGAAGATCTATCGAGAGGATTACGGCGATGAGCCCTTCGTCCGGCTGGTCGCCGGGCGGCGGGGAGTGTACCGTTATCCGGAACCCAAGATCATCGCGGGAAGCAACTTCTGCGACGTGGGATTCGCCCGCGATGAGGAGGGGGATCGGCTGGTGATGATCTCCGCGCTGGACAACCTGATGAAGGGCGCGGCAGGGAACGCGGTCCAGGCCATGAATGTGATGTACGGCTGGGAGGAGAACCTGGGGCTGGAGTTCCCGGGCCTGCACCCGGTGTAGGGGAAACCCTTGCGGTTGCCCCTACTTCAAACCCAATCGTGTTAAATACCTAGCAGGGTGGAAACCATGACCAATGCAGGAAACATCATCGAGGAGTACAAACTGTCTCATCCAGGTTCCCAGAAGTTACATGAGCGGGCAGTGCGGTCCTTTGCCGCTGATGGCGCCACCCACGCCACTCGCATGCTCGACCCCTTCAGACCTTACATCACCCATGCCCAGGGATCGCGGAAGTGGGATGTGGATGGCAACGAGTACATAGACTACGTGATGGGCCACGGCTCCCTGATCCTGGGTCACTGCCATCCCGATGTGGTACAGGCTGTTCAGGAACAGGCGGCCAAGGGGTTCCACTACGGCGAGAACCATGAGCTTGAGGTCAAGTGGGCTGAGTTGATAAAGAAGCTCATGCCCTCGGCGGAGAGGGTTGAGTTCGTCGCCTGCGGGAACGAGGCCAATGCGCTGGCGATAAGGTTCGGGAGGATTTTCACCGGCAGGAAGAAGGTCCTCCGGCTTGAGGAACATTTTCACGGATGGTTCGATTTCATAGCCTACCCCGGCACGCCCGGCGTCCTACCTGAAGATAACGAGATCGGCTCAGTGTACGCCCCCAACGACCTCGACATCATAGAAAAGGAGCTAGCGAAAGGAGAGTACGCCGTCCTCATGACCGAGGGCGGCGGTGCTCACATGGAAGGTCAATACCCACTGGAGAGGGATTTCGTCCACGGCCTGCGCGATCTTACCCGCAAGTACGGCACCATCTGGGTGATAGACGAGGTGGTCACCGGCTTCCGCTATGCCCCAGGAGGCTGGCAATCCGAGATGGGCGTCACACCGGACCTGACCACCCTGGGCAAGTGCGTGGGAGGAGGGCTCTCCATCGGGGCAGTTGTGGGCAGATCCGATATCATGGACGTCCTGAGCAGCGATACCCCTCCCCAACAGCGTATAATTCATACAGGCACCTGGAATGGAAATCCGATGGTATCAGCCGCCGGCGTCGCAGCCTGCAAGCTGTATCTGACCGGCGAACCTCAGAGAAAGGCCGCTGAGGCCGGCGCCTTGCTGCGAGCGGGCCTCAACGAGGCCTTGAGAGAGCGGGGAATATCCGGCGCCGTTTACGGGAAGACGATGCTCCACAGCTATCTCGGTCCCAGGGAGTTTGAGCCAGCCAGCGACATGCTGCCACCCACCAAAGACATCAATAAGCTGTGCAATCCGGCGATGGCACCTACTTGGGATCGGATGCTGATTCACCTGCTCCAGCGCGGGGTGGCCAACATGGGCGGCAGGCTTTACGTCATGTCCGCCGCGCACACGGAAGAGGATATTGAGCAGACCATCCAGGCTTTCAGCGAATCCCTGGATGCCATGATCGCCGAGGGCAGCCTGCATAAGAGCTGAGGTCAGTGGGTAAGGGGAGAGGAGAGCCAAGAGTGATCGTGGTCAAAGTTGGCGGCAGTGAGGGGATTGACCTGGATTCTGTCTGCCAGGATGTGGCCGCGCTCGTCGGGGAGGGTCGGGAACTGGTCCTGGTCCACGGTGGCTCGCACGAGACAAACGTGGTGTCCGAGAAGCTATGTCATCCGCCGCGCTTCGTCACCTCTGTCTCGGGCTACACCAGCCGCTTCACCGATCGGGAGACACTGGAGATCTTCGAGATGGTCTACTGCGGGAAGATCAACAAACAGGTGGTAGAGAAGTTGCAATCGCTGGGAGTGAACGCGGTGGGGCTGTCGGGATTGGACGGGCGGCTTCTGGAGGGCAGGCGCAAGGAGGCCATCCGCATCCGCCATGAGAGTGGCAAACGGGTGGTGCTGCACGGGGACTACACCGGCACCGTGGATCGGGTCAACACAGAGCTGCTGCGACTGCTCTTAGCCCACGGCTACCTGCCCGTGGTGACCCCGCCGGCCATCAGCTACCATTCGGAGGGGATCAACGTGGATGGCGACCGGGCTGCGGCGGCCATCGCCGAGGCGTTGGGAGCAACCGATCTGGTGATCCTCTCCAATGTGCCAGGGCTGCTGCGGGATTTCCCCGACGAGACGACGCTCATCCCTCGCATCGAGCGGGCGCAGTCTGAGAGGGCTATGGCCTTCGCTGAGGGGCGGATGAGGAAGAAGGTGCTGGGGGCAGTAGAGGCGCTGGAAGCGGGCGTGGGGCGAGTTATCTTCGCCGATGGTCGGGTCGAGTCCCCTATCCACGCTGCATTGAATGGAAGAGGTACAGTGATCGAATGACCTCACAGATCAAGCTGATCGTTTTGGACATTGATGGCACGCTGTTCAACAGCAAGGGGCTCATCCCAGAGGCTAACCGTCGGGCGGTGAAGCAGGCCAAGGAGAGGGGGGTCAGAGTGGTTCTGGCTACCGTCAGGGCCTTTCCCTCCGCTGTCTCCTCCGCCAGGCAGCTTGAACTGGACACGCCGATCATCTGCGCCAACGGGGCACTCATCAAGGATCTGAAAGGCGTCGAGTGGTGGAGCCGGGGGATTGACCTGGAGCTAGCCCGCGAGATCGCAGCCTGGGCCGACGCCAGAGGTCACGCGCTGGTCACACTCGTGGGGGACTACATCTACCACGCCCATCCAGCCTCCTGGGCGGGGGAGGATTGGGAGCCTCAGCCCTTCGAACGCGTGGTGGACAGCAACCTGGACCCTCTCACTGCTCCGCCGCTGCGCATCATCTCCGTCGGTGAGGAAGCAAGCCGTGCCCTGCTGGATCGTTTTGCGCCACAGGCCGAGAAGAAGGTGCGATTCGACCGCTACGAGCGCGACGGCCGGTTGATCTCCTTGGTGGCTGTTAACGCCGCGGCCAGCAAGGAGGAGGCGCTGAGTTTCCTCTGCAAGCACTGGGGGCTGAGCCCTTCCCAGGTCATGGCCTTGGGCGATAACTTTCCAGACCTGGGGATGCTGCGCTGGGCTGGAGTTGGGATAGCAATGGGCAATGCTCCCCCGGGGATGCGCGAACAAGTCGAGTGGGTCGGGCCTCCTAACGATGAGGCAGGCGTGGCCTGGGCTGTCCAACGCTTCGTTTTGGATAAGGAGACATCATGACCACGACGCAGGAGATCATGGACTGCGAATCACTTCACACCAGCGGCACCTATCCCAAGCGTGATGTGGCCATTGTGCGGGGGCAGGGTGCGCGGGTATGGGACGCCGAGGGGCGGGAATATATCGACTGCGTGGCTGGCCACGGGGTGGCCCTCGTGGGACACGCCAATCCCGCCGTGGCAGAGGCCATCGCCCGTCAGGCCCGCACCCTCATCACCTGCCCCGGCATCTTCTACAACGACCAACGAGCCGCCTTTTTGGAGAAACTCACCTCCCTGGCGCCGAACGGCCTCAGCCGGGCCTTTCTTTCCAACTCCGGCGCGGAGGCGGTGGAAGCGGCCTTCAAGCTAGCGCGGCTAGCGACGAGGCGGACCGAGATCGTAGCCACCATGCGCGGCTTTCACGGGCGGACGATGGGAGCGCTTTCGGCCACGTGGAGAAGCCACTATCGGAAACCCTTCGAGCCTTTGGTGCCCGGCTTTACCCATGTGCCCTACGACGATCTAGAGGCCATGGAGGAAGCGGTGGGGGAGGATACCGCCGCTGTCATCGTGGAGATCGTGCAGGGGGAGGGAGGAGTGCGGCCCGGGAGCGCGGAGTACTTCCATGGACTGCGCGATTTGTGCGACGAGCGCGGAGCACTCCTCATTGTGGATGAGGTGCAGACCGGCTTCGGGCGGACGGGGAAGCTCTTCGCCTGCGAGCATCACGACCTTGTGCCCGACATCCTCTGCCTAGGCAAAGGGATCGCCGGCGGCGTGCCTATGGGAGCCACCCTCTTCGGCGCGAAAGTGGGCGAGCTGCCCAAAGGTTCGCATGGCTCTACCTTTGGGGGGAATCCATTGGCCTGTGCGGCCGGCCTGGCCACCCTGGACTACATTGTAGGGGAGGATCTTCCAGGGCAGGCGGCGGAGAAGGGGGCTTACCTGCTGGGGCGGCTGGAAAAGATAGAGGCCCCTGTGATCCGCGAGGTACGGGGCCTAGGCTTGATGGTGGGAATCGAGCTTCGCCGCCGAGTGCGATCCTATCTCGTCGCTCTGATAGAACAGGGAGTGCTGGCCCTGCCTGCAGGCTCGACCGTGCTGCGTCTGCTGCCGCCATTGATCATCAGCCGAGAGAAACTGGACGTTGTCCTTTCGGCCATTGAAGAGGTGCTGACAAGCCCACTATAGAGCAGCAGTGATGAATCACTGGTGATTACCCACATCTCACCTGTACCAGGTACTGGCACCTGTACCAGGTACTGGCAGATTCGAGGGCTGAGGCGTCCTCGCCGAAGCTGTTCCCCTGTCCGTCGGACCCTGTCTGCCTGT
>JAYEMR010000064.1:0-16482 GCA_034718215.1 Chloroflexota bacterium | reverse complement strand
CCACCGTTATTGCTGTTGCAGGAGTTGTGAATCGTCGCCATCTGTGGCGGGCTAGCGCTTGACCACAGTTGGAAGAGTGACCGGACAGGAAAGAGTGCGTCCATCTCCTAATTACGGTGAAACTCTAATATGTTGCCCATAGGGAAGAAGAGCGTCCAGCTCAGCCGCCCCCTACTGCGGGCAGTCATCAATGTGCCCATTCCCGACGACGAAGTTTTCGACTCCATGGAAGGGCTTATGGCCCAGCTGCATCGCATGCACGTTTTGCTGACTGACCCCCAGAAGTCATCGGTGCGCTTGGTGCTCAACCCGGAGAAGATGGTCATCAAGGAGGCCCAGCGTACCTTCACCTACCTCAATCTCTATGGCTACCTCACCGACGCCGTGGTCTCCAATCGCCTGATCCCCAGCAAGGTGCAGGACAGCTACTTCGATTCCTGGAAGGAGAACCAGGAGAAGTACAGCCAAATGATCGAGGAGGCCTTCTCACCCCTGCCCATCCTCCAGGTGCCCCTCTTCGACCAGGAGGTGGTGGGTGAGGCGATGCTCAGGCGTATGGCCCAGGCCATCTATGGTGAAGATGACCCGACCAAAATCTACCTCGTGGGCCAGGTCCACAAAGTGGAGAAGAGAGAAGGCCGCTATCTGCTGAGCATCCCTTTGCCCTTTTTAGAGAAGGGGGAGATCGATTTGACCCGCTCCGGGGATGAGTTGATCGTGCACATCGGAAACCGCAAGCGGAACATCATCCTGCCGAGAGCTCTGATGAGCCTCGATGTGCTGGGCGCCAGGTATGAGGAGGACAGGCTGATTGTGACCTTTGGGAAGGATGAAGTAGATGATAGCGATGAATGACATCTTTGGGGCGCCCGGCCGGTCGCCCCTACTGTTCAGGAGACGGCAGTGCATATCGTTGAGTTAATCTATCTGATCGCCCTATCGCTGCTGGCCCTCTACGGGCTCAACGCTCTGGCGTTGAGCCTGCTCTACCTCCATCACCGGTGTCAGCGACACCCGACCCTGCCCCTGGACGATGCGCCGCCGGTGACGGTGCAATTGCCCATCTACAACGAAGCCCACGTGGTGCGGCGGCTGATCGACTCTGTAGCAGCGCTGGACTACCCCCTCGACCGCCTCGAGGTCCAGGTGCTGGATGACTCGACTGATGAGACGACCTCTCTGGCCCGAGAGCGGATAGCGTTTCACCGCACCCGTGGGGTGGACATCACTCTCATCCACCGCCGAGAGCGCACCGGCTTCAAGGCTGGAGCCCTGGCGGAGGGGTTGGGGGCGGCCCACGGCGAGTTCATCGCCATCTTCGACGCCGATTTTCTTCCCCCGCCCAACTTCCTGCGGCACACCATCCCCCACTTTCTGGATCACCCCCGCCTGGGATTGATACAGACCCGCTGGGGACACCTCAATGCCACCGACTCCCCTCTGACGCGAGCTCAGGCTATGATACTGGACGGGCACTTTGGGGTAGAGCATCCGGCTCGAAACCGGAACGGGCTGCCCATGAACTTCAACGGCAGCGCGGGGGTCTGGCGGCGATCCTGTATCGAGGAAGCTGGTGGATGGCGAGGGGAGGCCATCTGCGAGGACATGGACCTCAGCTATCGCGCTCAGCTGGCGGGCTGGAAGTTTTTGTACTTGCCCTCCATTCAGGTTCTGGCTGAGCTGCCGCCTCAGATCCACGCCTTCAAACGCCAGCAGTTCCGCTGGGCCAAGGGCGCCACCCAGTGTCTGCTGAGGCTGGGGCCTCGATTGCTGCGCGCGCCCATTCCCCTGACCCAGCGGATCGAGGGGCTGCTTCATCTCAGCGGCTACATGATCCATCCCTTGATGTTAATTCTGATGCTCCTCACGCTGCCTCTGCTGTGGGAGGGGATCCATCTGGGGCCTTCAGTCACCTATCTGGGGTTGGCTGGCCTGGGACCAATCCTGCTCTTCACCCTGGGGCAGCGAGCTCTCTACCCCGATTGGCCTCGCCGCCTGCTGGCCCTGCCGCTGGTCATCCTGATAGGGACGGGGATCGCGGTCAACAACACGTGGGCTCTGGTGGAGGCCCTCACAGGGAGGGAGAGCCCCTTTCAGCGGACGCCCAAGTTCTGCCTCGAATCCAGCAGTGAGCGCCGAATGGGCAGCCCTCACACGCTGTCGAGGGATCGTCGTATCGCCTGGGCCGAGATGGGAGCAGCACTCTACGCCTTGACGACCATAGGCGTAGCTTGGATGCGCCAAGCGTGGGGTGCTATACCCTTCCTGCTGATCTACCTAGCCAGCTTCGCTTATGTGGGGAGCTTGAGTTTGGGGCGGGGAGGGCTTAGCCGCACTGTTCCATCCCTCTTAAAGGAATTAAAGGGCGGTGGCTTGAGCGCAACCTATGATTGACAGCCCGCTGCCCTGCTGTTATAATCCTCCAGACGCACCTCTCAACTGATGGGACATTTGTGGAAAGGAAGGCAGAAAGTGGAGCCTGTCGTCATCACCGGCCTGGGGGCCATCACTCCGATCGGACTGACTGTAGAGGAATTCTGGAAAAACCTCCGCGACGGCGTCTCGGGAGTGGGACCTATCACTCAGTTCGACACCGAGGGCTTCGCAGTGCGCATCGCCGCTGAGGTAAAAGGGTTCGAGCCGCGGAATTACATGGATTTCAAATTAGCGCGCAGGACAGCCCGGTCAGCCCAGTTTGCCATAGCTGCTGCTAAGATGGCCCTGGAGGATGCAGACAGCGTGACCAACAGCGATCCCACCCAGTGGGGGGTGGTGATGAACACTGGCGGAGCTGCCATAGCCGATCTAGCTCAAGCAGGGCAGACCCTGGCTGAGGAGGGGCCTAGGCACATCAGCCCCTTCTTAGTGCCCAGCATCATGCCCAACGCTATATCCTGCCTAGTCTCCATCGCTACCGGCGCCAAGGGGCCCATCGTCACCTCCACCGCCGCTTGTGCCAGCGGCAACTATGCCCTGCTGGAGGCAATGCACATTCTGCGTCGAGGGGATGCGCAGGCGGTGATCGCTGGCGGAGCCGAATCAGTCATCGCTCCTCTTGCCTTCGCCGGCCTGGGCCGGGTAGGGGCGCTCTCCAAGTACAACGATCGCCCGACTGAGGCCTGCCGCCCCTTTGACCGAGACCGTCAAGGGTTCGTCTTCGGCGAGGGAGCAGCGGCTTTTGTGGTCGAGACCTTAAGCCATGCCCGTCAGCGGGGCGCAAAAATCTACGCTGAGATCGCTGGTGGAGCTCTGACCGGCGATGCCTATCACGTCACTGCTCCCCATCCTGAGGGAGAGGGGGCAGCGCGGGCTATGCGACTTGCGCTAGAGGATGCGGAGCTACAGCCTCAGGACATTGATCACATCAGCGCCCACGGAACTGGCACAGTTTTGAACGATGTGACGGAAACCAAAGCCATCAAGGCCGTGTTCGGGGAACACGCCTATCGGCTGGCCATCAGCGCTACCAAGTCCATGGTGGGACACCTCCTGGGGGCGGCTTCGGCCGTGGCGGCTCTGGCAGCTTGCCTCACCCTTCGTGATGGGATCATCCCTCCCACCATCAACTTGGACAACCCCGATCCAGAGTGCGATCTGGATTATGTGCCTAATGTGGCACGCCGGCAGCCGGTGCGGGTAGCTATGGTGAATGGTTTCGGGTTTGGAGGGCAGAACGCAGTAGTTATCCTGCGCCAACCGCCGGAGATATGATGAGGTTGAGTGAAGCTGGGCGGAGTTGGCGTCGAAGGGGGATAGTCCTATTCTCCCTAGCGATAATCGCTTGGTCGCTCCTCGTCCCTCCCCGGTCACTTCTAGGCAAGTGTGATCTAGTAGGTTACGCCCTGTGCCACCGCATCCCCAGCCACTCCTTTCACCTGGCCGGAAGGCAGCTACCCCTCTGCGCCCGCTGCACTGGCATCTACTTGGGGACACTGTGGGTGATCCTCTTCATAAGTATGACCCACCGGCGGGGCAGTCGGTTCCCTCCGACCCCTATACTGGCTCTGTTGATGGTCTTCTTCCTCTTCCAAGCAGTGGATGGCTTGAATTCCTATCTCGCCCTCCTCTTCCATCTGTACGAACCTCGCAACCTCCTCCGCTTCATCGCCGGCGTCCTAAATGGCCTCACCATAGGCGCTCTGGTGGTTCCTCTCTTCAACGCCGCCCTCTGGCGCTCGCCCGCTTCGGAGCCCTCTATCCAAGAGTGGTGGGAGGTTGAAGTGCTGCTGATCGGCACCGGAGGGCTGACGGCCCTGATCTCAGCCGACATCCCCCTGCTTCTCTATCCCTTGGCCGTGTGCAGCGCGCTGTCCGCCGTCCTGGTACTGACCCTGGTCAACACGACAATCGTGATCATGGCGGCCGGTCGAGAGGGCATGGCGGTGGGCTGGACTCAGGCCTGGCTTCCCCTGCTCGTCGGACTGGACCTCAGCCTGTTGGAGATGGGGGCACTCATCCTGATGCGGGGGCTGGCCACCTACTGGCTGGGCTTTCCCCTAAGCAGCGCCTTAGCATCTCAGCTGTGACGCTTCCCAATTGAGGTATTTCCTCCTGAAAAAGGGGAGAGGATGAGCCTCTTTACAGCTCATCCCCTCATCCTCTGAGCTATGCCAACTCTCAATTGAGATCGGTCGCCAGCCGCATCCTCTAAGTCATAATGGCACTCTCAGTGCGGCGATCGAAGACGTTTATGTAATCCAAGTCGACGCTTACCTCCATCTCGTCGCCCGATTGGACATCGGAGCGCGGGTCAACGCGGGCGATGAAGGTATTGCCGCCTGCCACCAGATACACAAAGATCTCGTTGCCCATAAGCTCGGTCACATCTACTCTGGCCTTCATCTTCCCCTCGTTGATGTGAGCGGCTATGTAACGGGGGTCGTACAAATTCTCCGGCCTCAGGCCTAGGATGACCTCCTCGCCTTTGTAGGGCAGTAGTGTCCGCCGCTTGTCCTCCGGGACCTCCAGCTTGAAGGTGCCGCCATCGGCGTAGAGAGCGCTGTCCTCTTCCACTAAGGTGACGTCGAAGAAGTTCATAGATGGAGCGCCGACAAAACCGGCGACAAAGAGGTTGGTGGGATGGTCATAAAGATTCTGAGGCGTGTCATACTGCTGGAGGATGCCATCGCGCATCAGGGCGATGCGGGTGCCCATGGTCATGGCCTCCGTCTGATCGTGGGTCACGTAGATCCAGGTTGTCCCCAGCCGCTGCCAGAGCTTGGAGAGCTCAGCGCGCTGCCGCACACGCAGCTTGGCGTCGAGGTTGGAAAGGGGCTCATCCATGAGGAAGACGCGTGGATCTCGGGTGATGGCCCGCCCCACTGCCACGCGCTGCCGCTGACCACCGGAGAGCTCCTTGGGCTTGCGGTCCAGGAGGCCCTCGATGCCCAGGCTACGCGCTGCCTCATGCACTCGGCGCTTGATCTCCGCCCTTGGGACCTTGTGCAGCTTGAGGCCGAAGGCCATGTTGTCGTAGACCGACATGTGGGGGTAGAGAGCGTAGCTCTGGAACACCATAGCGATGTCGCGATCCTTGGGAGCTACGTCGTTGACCAGCCGATCGCCGATATAGACGTTGCCCGCCGTCAACTCATCCAGGCCGGCCAGCAGTCGGAGAGTGGTCGTCTTACCGCACCCTGAGGGGCCAAGCAGGACGACGAACTCCCGGTCTGGAATGTCCAGATTGAGGTTGTTCACAGCGACCACGTCACCAAAATTTTTGGTGACATTCTCATAAAGTACTCTAGCCATTTCCTGCTCCTTTCTGTCCGTCGAATATACGGAAACCGCTGATAGGGGTCGAAAACTCGCCTAATATTATAACAGAGGAGCTAAATTAGCGCAAATCCCGATTGACATAGCTGACCCGCGTGCTATAATAGCCCATGTCCCGATGCAAAGTGTTCATCGTGCTTCTCTATTTCAAGAGAGTGGGGTTCTGATGCGTGAATCGCGTTTTCTGAATGCTCTTCTTCTGATCCTGCTGTTAGCCTGGCCGGCTCTGGCCGCTCCGCCAATGCAGGGAGGCAACTGGTTGCAGAATGGCAATTTCGAGGGCGGGTTCAGTCAGCGAGAGGCCGGCGAAGTTGTGGTGGCCAATGGCTGGGAGCGTTGGTGGCAGGAAGGGACCGAGGAACAGCAGGACGATGGCTACTTGAGGCGTCCAGAGTATAAACCGGATTCCTCGCGCGCTGGCGGCACTCAGCAGAAGTTCTTCACTAACTATGCCACTCACAATGGCGGAATCTACCAACGAGTGTCCGTGCCCAGAGGCAGTAAGCTCACGCTCACCGCGCGGGCGTACGTATGGTCCAGCGAGGAAAGAGATGACTACAATCGATCCGATACGCCGGGCAACTACGCAGTGATGGTTGGAATTGACCCCACCGGTGGCACCAACGCGCTGGCCGGCACAGTGGTGTGGAGCCCAGGCCGGATGGAATACGACCATTGGATGGACCTGCGCGTGGAGGCCACAGCTCAGGCCGATGCGGTGACCGTCTTCCTTCGGGGCACAGTGGAGTATCGAAGTAAGCATAACAACTCCTACTGGGATGACGCCGTCCTCACCGCCGTCGAGCCTACGCCCACTCGCCGACCACCCACGGCTACACCCAAGCCCACAGCCACGCCTACAAATACGCCCACCCCCACTATCACTCCCACGCCGACTGACACACCCACTCCCACCGTCACTCCCACGCCCACGAGCACGCCCACCCCCACTCCTACACCTACCCCGCCGGTCGGCTCGCTGTGCGTGCTGGCCTACGAGGATCTCGACGGAGATGGCCAGTGGGATGCGGAGGAGAGGCTGTTGGCAGGACGGCGGATTCGGCTCCTGGATAAGGAGGGAAACCTGCTGGCCGAGCATGTCACCGATGGTCAGAGCGAGCCCTATTGTTTCCAGGGATTGGCACCGGGTGTCTATCAGTTGGTAAAGCAGACATTGGTCGGCGGTGGGACCGTCTCCATGCAGGCTGCCGTAGTAGGTGGTAAGAGACTGACCTTGAATTTCGGCGAGCAAGCGCCCCCCACCCCCACCTCTGAGCCAACGATCACGCCCACGCCCACTCCTGTCTCTCCTCTCGCCGCGATGGGCAGCAGCATCTACCGAATGAGCGGTATCCTCGTCCTGATACTAGCGGCAAGCATAGCCGTAGGTTATACCCTCATACAGCAGCAGCTATGAACAACTCCCAAAGTTGCCAATGGTAGTCGAGAAGCAGATCAAACTTGTGGGCTCCAAGGGAGAGGAGGAGGTGATCATTGACCCTGGGGTGACAAAGCTGCGGCTGTTGTGAGGCAAGAGAAAAGAGTGGCCGAGGAGCTGATCCCCATCAATAGCTTCGTCTTCCGGTTCCAACGACCTCTAAAAGCAGACTGGCTGCCCCTGCTATTGGTCTTCCTCCTCAGCAGCGGGGCCTGGCTGCCCCTGCTCCATCCAGGCTTTTTGAGCACCCGAGCCGGAGGGGACAGCCCTTTTCTCCTGATCCGCCTCGACCAATTGGTTCGCAATCTTCGAGCTGGCGTCTTCCCCGTCCGCTGGATGCCCGATGCTGCCTACGGTCTGGGCTATCCTTTCTTCAATTACTACGCCGCTCTGCCCTACTACCTGGCCGCTGGGTTGGTGCTGTGGGGCTGGGGCCCCATCGCCGCGCTGAAAATAACGCAGGCCATCGGCTTCCTGGCCTCCGGCGCGGCGATGTACATTTTGGGACGGTGTGTCTTCCAACGCCGAGCCAGCGCCCTTCTAGCTGCGGTAGCCTACGTCTATGCCCCCTTCCACCTGGTCAACGTCTACATGCGGGGCGACTCCCTCTCCGAGTTCTACGCCTTCGTCTGGTATCCTCTGCTAGGATGGGCACTCCTGCGGCTGCGGGAGCGCGCCTCAGCGGGTAATGTGCTGCTTCTGGGCGCGGCCTACGGCGGGCTCATACTTACCCACAACATCTCAGCCCTCATCGCCACACCCGTGGTGATCGCTTACGCGCTGCTGCTTCTCAGCGACGGGGACTTTGGGGTCAACCGTAGAAAGTTTTTGCTGGCCGGGCTGGCCGGTGGACTGTTGGGCCTGGGGCTTAGCAGTTGGTTCTGGCTGTCGGCGTTCCTGGAGAGGGACCTGGTCCAGCTTCAGGAGATGACCACCGGCTACTTCCATTTCGCTGGCCACTTTCGGGGGGCGGACCTCATCCAGCGCCATTGGCTCTTCGACTACACCACCGGCGGGGATCACACCCCTTTCTGCATGGGGTTGATACAGGCCCTTTTGAGCGGGCTAGGCTCGCTGGCCCTGATCGGCGGCTGGGTCAAGCGGCGTAGGATCGCCCCTCATCCATTCGGGTACAGGCAGGGAGCCTTCGCCCTGTTCCTGCTCCTTTTCACCACATGGTGCATCACCCCTCTCTCTCGCCTCCTCTGGGAACATCTGCCTCTGCTGGAGCTGGCTCAGTTCCCCTGGCGCTTCCTCTCCCTGCAGGCGGTCTTCGCTGCCCTGCTCACGGGATGTCTGGCTGAGGGCCTAGCGCTCCCGTCTCCTGCCTGCGCACCCGTGCCTGCCCGCACCTGCGCGGGTACAGGTGATTGGGTACAGGCAGACAGGGCCCAATGGACAGGAAAGCGCCGGGCTGATTGGTGGGTGGCCCTGCTTTTGAGCGGGATGATGATGGCTGCTGCTTTGGGCAACTTGCGCCCCGAATGGATGGCCATCGGCGAGGGGGATGTGACCCCTGATCGGCTGCGCTTGTACGAGTACTTCACTTCCAACATTGGCACCACCGTGCGCTGGGAGTATCTGCCCCGCTGGGTGGAGACGCGCCCCTTCACCTCGGCTGTGTTCCTGAACCATGGACGCAAGCCACCGCCTATGGCCCTCGAAGGCGAGATGTCCGAAGCGCACCTCCTGGACTCGGGGCCGACATGGGAGATGTGGAACATAGCCGTGACCTCCCCTGAGGCTCGCCTGGCCTTCCATACTCACTATTTCCCCGGCTGGCGGGCCACCGTGGATGGAAGCCCTCACCCCCTGTCCCCTGTGGAGGGATGGGGAACCATCGGGCTGAGCCTGCCTCGCGGGCGTCATCGGGTGGTCCTGCGCCTGGGGCGCACCCCGCTTCGATGGGCTGGGGAGCTGATCTCCCTGCTGGCCCTGATCGCGGCCGCGGTCCTGCTGGTCCTATGTGTGTGCCGAAGGCGGTGGGCCTTCCGCGTAGGACTGGGGGCAGCTCTGTTCATCCTGGGCGGGGTGAGTCTGCGTTTAGTGCCCACCCAGACTACTTCCACACAGGACCTGAGCATGGACTTCATCCGGCAGCCCTATCTGCACCACAATCCGGAAGGGGTGCGGTTCGAGGATGCGGCTCGGCTGCTTTGTTACACGCTTTCATCTGGACCCCTGGACAGTCCGCCAGGACAGGCTGATCCCTTAGAGGTTCAGGCGGGGGAGACGATGACGGTGACGTTGAGCTGGGAGGTGACACCCGTACCTGAGCGGGTGCAGGTGGCGGACAGGCCGCTCACCGCGACCGTCCGCCTGGTCTCTGCTGCCGAGCCCCTATTCCACGAATCTCCGATCCAGGAAAGCGTCCTGCCTCTTGAATCCGGACTGACGAGGCATCGTTTGAGGGTGCCGTTGGAGACTGTGTCTGGCCCCTATCTGCTGGCGGTGGAACTCCGCGACTCAGAGGGGCGCTTGGCCCCTCTGACCTCTCAAGGAAAGAAGCTGGGCACCACCTACCTGCGCCCGATTTGGGTCAAAGCGATGGAGCGCCAGCTTCCAGCTCAGGAGCCCCTGGCCCATTTCGGTGAGCGAATTGCGCTGCTCTCAGCACGGGCTGAGGAGAGAGGGAAGCGGCTGCGCGTGCACCTCACCTGGCAGGCCCTTCGGCCCGTACCGGCCAACTACAACCTCTCCCTGCGGCTGAAGGACCCCTCAGGCCGGCGGATCTCCGTGCGAGACCTCCAGCCCCATCACGGGTTCTACCCTACCAGCCTTTGGCCGCCGGAGGTGGCTGTGGAAGACTTCCTGTCTCTCCCCATCCCCGAGGGCATACCTCCGGGGAGCGATTACACATTGGAGATAATCCTCTATCCCGTCTCCACCCTGATTCCCATCGGCCAGGTGGAAGTGAGAGTCAAGCTTTAGACTTTCCTGACGGCAATGGCAGATATTTTGAGAGGGGACTTTCCCTGGCCAGGACGGGCCTGTGCCAGGTACTGGCAAAATGTCTGCGGCAATGGGAATGTCGTTGACTTTCTTCTGCAATACCGCTACAATAGAATCAAGGTAGCAAAAGCTATGAGAAAGGAGTTGGCAATGGCTGATCGCCCCAAACTGGTGCTCATAGACGGCCACGCCCTGGCTTACCGAGCCTACCATGCCTTGCCAGCAAGCCTGACCACCTCGCGGGGGGAGTTGACCAACGCTGTCTTCGGCTTCACCTCCATGCTCCTTAAGGTCTGGCAGGAGGAGGAGCCTGACTACATCGCTGTGACCTTCGACCGAGGGCGCACCTTCCGCCACGAGATGTTTAAGGACTACAAAGCCAACCGGGATAAGATGCCCGATCCGATGGCAGGGCAGATGGCCCGCATTGAACAGGTCATTGAGGCTCTAGGTATTCCCATCTACACCGCCGAAGGGTACGAGGCTGACGACGTGCTGGGTGCTTTAGCTAGCCAGGCCGAGGAGCAGGGAGCGGAGACGCTCATCGTCACCGGAGACACCGACACCTTTCAGCTCGTTGATGAGCACACTCGGGTCCTTGTCTCTCGCCGCCGCTTCTCCGATACGACCATCTACGACGAGGAGGCCATCCGCCGGCGATATGACCTGAGGCCCGACAAGCTCGTGGATTACAAGGCCATGGTGGGGGATTCAACGGACAACATCCCCGGCGTGCGAGGGGTAGGCGAGAAGACCGCGCTTCGGCTCTTGAAGAAGTACGGCTCACTGGAGGAAATCTACGAGCACCTGGACGAGGTCCCTAGCACCCGCTTCCGCAATGCGCTGGAAGCCGGTCGAGATGAGGGCTTCCTGAGCCAGCGGCTGGGCCGCATCAGGACTAAAGTGCCGGTTGAGCTGGATTGGGCAGCCTGTCGGGCCAGGGTCTTCGACCGCGAGAGGGTAACGCGCCTCTTCCAGGAGCTGGAGTTCCGATCCCTGATGGATCGGCTGCCAGGGCAATCGGGCGTCTCCGCTGAGGAGAAGTCTAAGCTGGGAGATTACGAGCTGGTTGATAGCCCTCAAGCGCTGGATAGATTGGTGGAGAAGCTGCGCAGCGCCCCAGCCTTGGCCTTCGATGTGGAGACCACCTCCACTAATCCAAGGACCGCAGAACTGGTGGGGTTAGCCGTCACCCCTGAGCCCGGCCGGGGCTACTACGTCCCCCTGGCCCACAAGTCACGCTCCAGGGTGATGACTTTGCCCCTGGGGACAGGCGATGAGATCGGCGCGGAGAGGCCTGTTGTCAACCTCGATTGGCCGAAGGTGCGGGAGAAGCTCCAGCCCATTTTCACTGATGAGTCCATCGCCAAATATGCCCACAACGGCGGGTACGATCTGATCGTGCTGCGGCGGCACGGGCTGGAGGTGGCCAATCTGACCTTCGATACCATGATCGCCGAGTGGCTCATTGACCCAGGCAGCCGAAATCTGGGGCTCAAGAAGCTGGCCTGGGCCCGACTGGGCGTGAAGATGAGGCCTATCACCGATCTCATCGGCAGCGGCCGCTCCCAGACGACCATGGATCACATTCCTCCAACCAAGGTGGCCGGCTACGCCGGCGCGGACGTGGATATGACCTTCCGCCTGGTGGAGGAGCTCACCCCAGAGCTGAAAGAGCGGGAGCTGTGGCCTCTCTTTACCCAGGTGGAGATGCCCCTGGTGCCCATCCTGGCTGACATGGAGATGGCGGGGATATGGGTTGACAGAAATTATCTGAGAGAGCTCTCGGAGGAGTTCGAGGGCCGGTTGGCCAAGCTGGGGGATCAGATATGGGAGGCAGCGGGGGAGCAGTTCAACATAAATTCCACCCAGCAGCTGAGTGATATCCTGTTTGTAAAACTTGGGCTGCCCAAGAACGTGAGCCATCGGACGAAGACCGGCCACTACTCCACGGCGGCGGACGTGCTGGAGAGGCTGCGAGATCATCACCCCATCGCGGAGCTCGTCCTGAAATACAGGGAGGTGGCCAAGCTCCGCTCCACCTACGTGGATGCCCTGCGCGAATTGATCGATCCCAGCACAGGTCGAGTGCACACCTCCTACAAGCAGACGGGCACGGTCACGGGTCGGCTCTCATCAGTCAATCCCAACCTCCAGAACATTCCCATCCGCACCGAGCTTGGACGGCGTATCCGGGGGGCTTTCCACGCCCAAGAGGGGTGGCGGCTGCTGGGAGCCGACTACTCCCAGGTGGAGCTGAGGGTCGTGGCCCACATCTCCCAGGACCCCGCCCTGCTGGCTGCCTTCCATCGGGGCGAGGACATCCACAGCTCGACGGCCGCGGCGGTGTACGGGGTACCGCTGGAGGAGGTCACGCCGGAGATGCGCCGCGTGGCCAAGATGACCAACTTCGCTATCGTCTACGGCGTATCAGGCTACGGCTTAGCCCAGCGGACGGGCCTCAGCCAGGAGGAGGCCACTGCCTTCATCGAGGCTTATTTGACCAAGTACCCCAAGGTAGAAGAATATGTGGAGGGGACCAAGAAGCTGGCGGCCGAGCAGGGTTACGTGGAGACGCTGTTGGGGCGGCGGCGCTATTTCCCGGAGTTGAAGGTGAAAAGCCAGGCCCAGGCCCATGTGCGGCGTGCGGCGGAGCGGATGGCGATCAACACCCCGGTGCAGGGCTCAGCGGCGGACATCATCAAGATCGCCATGATCAACCTGGACCGCGAGCTGAGGTCGAGCGGCTATCGCAGCCGTATGCTCCTGCAGGTGCACGACGAGTTGGTGCTGGAGGTGCCGGAGGAGGAGCTGGACGCGATGGTGGAGCTGGTCCCTAGGGTGATGAGCAGCGCCTACGAACTGGATGTCCCCCTGAAGGTGGATGTGAAGGTGGGGCGGAACTGGCTGGAGATGGAGCAGTTGGACTGATAGCTGGGAGATAAAGATGTGTGACACGATGGTTGCCCTGGGAAATTCCACCGCCGACGGCTCGGTCATCCTGGCCAAGAACAGCGACCGCGAGCCCAACGAGGCTCAGCAGATCGTGGTGATCCCGCACGCCACCCACGAGGAAGGCGCGACGGTCAAGTGCACCTACATCGATATCCCCCAGGTGCGAGAGACCTACCAGGTGCTGCTGTCCAAGCCCTTCTGGATTTGGGGCTGCGAGATGGGGGCCAACGAGTGCGGCGTGGCCATCGGGAACGAGGCGGTCTTCACCAAAGTTCCCGCCAGAGTGGAGCCCGGCCTGATTGGGATGGACTTCATCCGCCTGGCGCTGGAGCGGGCGGACACGGCCCGCGGGGCGCTGGAGGTGATCACCAATCTGCTGGAGACCTATGGCCAGTCCGGGAACTGCGGCCTGACGCAGGAGTCCAGTTATCACAACTCCTTCCTCATCGCTGACACCACGGAGGCTTGGGTGCTGGAGACGGTGGACAAGTTCTGGGCCGCCGAGAGGGTGCGGGATGTGCGCACCATCTCCAACAAACTGACCATCGGCCGCGAGTGGGACCTGGCCTCGCCCGGGTTGGTGGAGTACGCGACCGAGCGGGGATGGTGCAGGTCGCGGGATGATTTCCACTTCGCCCGCTGCTACTCCGATTTCCTCTACACCCACTTAGCCGCCGGCGCGGCCCGCCAGCGGCGGACCACGGAGCTGCTCAGGGCCGAGCAGGGACAGATCACGGTGGAGACGATGATGGCCGTGCTCCGCGACCACGGGGCTCGGGCTGCTGCGAACCCTGCCTGGCACCCCGGTGGGATCGCCAATCCCACCGTCTGCGCCCACGCCTCCTGGGGTCCGATCCGGGGCTGGCAATCCACCGGCTCACTCGTCTCCCATCTGGCGCCGGACCTGCAGACCCATTGGGTCACCGGCACCTCGGCACCCTGCACTGGCGTCTTCAAGCCGGTCTACCTCCAGGGGGCTGGCCTGCCGGACCTCGGATCCCAGCCCACTGCGACCTACGACCCTGACTCGCTGTGGTGGGCGCACGAGCGACTCCATCGCCAGGTCCTGCGGGACTATCCCACCCGGCTGTCCCTCTATCGCGAGGAGCGGGACGGGCTGGAGAGCGAGTTCCTGGCCCAGGCCGCCGAGATCGTGGAGCGTGGAGGGTGGAGCGGAGAGAGTGATCGTGGATTCGCTCCACGCTCCACGCTAAACGCTGCACGGCCATTGGCTGCCTTCACCGCCTCCTGTTTCGAGCGAGCCTCCGAGGCGACGGAGGGATGGTTAGAGGCAGTGTGTTCGGCGGACGTGCGGCACAAGCCCTCATGGCTCTTCCGGCGAGCCTGGGGGAGGTTCAATCGGCAGGCGGGGATGGAAGAACTGGTATAGATGATGATCAGGTCGGGGACAGCGATGATTCGAGATGAAATCTCCCAGCTCATTGAGGAAGCGATCGAAGAGGCCCAGCAATCCGGTGCTCTCCCCCAGTTTGATGTCCCAGAGGTCGCGGTGGAGCACCCCCGCGATCCGGTTCACGGCGACTACGCCACGCCCGTCTGCCTGCAGATGGCGCGCTTAGCGCACATGCCCCCCATGGAGATCGCTCAGACGGTGGTGGAGTACCTTCCCCAGGCTGATTTCATCGGCCAGGTGGAGGTGGCCCATCCCGGCTTCATCAACTTCACCCTCAGCGAGGAGTGGCTGGTGAATCAGGTAGAGGCTATCCTGTCCGCCGGTGAGCGTTGGGGCGAGCTGGATCTGGGAAGGGGCCGGAAAGCGCAGGTGGAGTTCGTGAGCGCCAATCCCACCGGCCCCCTCACCGTGGGACGCACCTGGGGCGCGGTGCTGGGCGACACCATCGCCAACGTCCTGACCGCCGTGGGCTACGATGTGACCCGCGAGTACTACTTCAATAACGCCGGTCGCCAGATGCGCCTCCTGGGCGAGTCGGTGCGCGCCCGATACCGGGAGCTGCTGGGCCAGCCGGCTGAGATGCCCGAGGAGGGGTATCAGGGGGACTACATCTGGGAGATCGCCCGCGACATCGTGGAGGAGGAGGGCGAGGCGCTGCTGGAGGCGGATTGGGAGCCCTTCAAAGAGCGGGCGGAGGAGTGGGTCTTCCGAGACATCAGGGCCACCCTGGATCGGTTCGGCCTTCGCTTTGATGTCTTCTACAATGAGAACAGCCTCTATGAGTCGGGCCGCGTGGATCGGGCGATCGAGGGGCTCAAGCGGAAGGGGTATGCCTACGAAGAGGAGGGGGCGCTGTGGTTCCGCGCTGAGCAGTTCGGCGCGGAGAAGGATCGCGTGCTGGTGAAGTCCACCGGCGAGCCGACCTATCGCCTGCCCGACATCGCCTATCACGTCCACAAGCTCCAGCGGGGCTTCGAGCGCATCGTGGACATCTTCGGAGCCGATCACCACGCCACCTGGCCCGATGTGGTGGCCGGCGTCCGCGCCCTGGGCCACGACACCAGCGGCATCGAGGTCATCATCCATCAGTTCATCTCGCTTATCAAGGATGGACAGCCGGTGAAGATGAGCACCCGAGCTGGCGAGTTTGTGACGCTGGACGAGCTGCTGGACATGGTGACCACGGGGAGCATCCCCGGCAAGGACGTGGTGCGCTTCATGCTCCTCACCCGTAGCCCGGACCGCAGCATGGTCTTCGACCTGGACCTGGCGGTGAAGCAGTCGGACGAGAACCCGGTCTACTACGTCCAGTACGCCCACGCCCGCATCGCCAGCATCCTGCGCTTCGCCGAGGAGCGGGGCGTGGACTCCTCGGACGGCGATGTGGGGCTGCTCACCCATCCCTCGGAGCTGGCGCTCATCCGCCGCATGCTCCTCCTACCGGAGATCGTCGAGCGGGCGGCGCTCGATCTAGCTCCTCATCACCTGACCTATTATGCCCAGGACCTAGCCTCTGCTTTCCACGCCTTCTACCGCGACTGCCGCGTGGTATCCTCCGATCCCGCCGACGCGGAGCTGACCAGGGCTCGGCTTAAGCTGGTCCGGGCGGCGAAGACGGTCCTGGCCCGCACGCTGCACCTCATGGGCATGACAGCGCCAGATAAGATGTAATAGGTGAGGTAACGAATCATTCCGGACAGTATCGGTTTCGAGGTAGTTTATACAACGTCCCGCCGCTCAGGCGCGTCGGGTCAACCTCGACCAACTATCCATGGGAATCGGTGTGCCAGCGTAGGTAAGCGGATGGAAAGCATGAGCCATCAGCTGCTTACGCTGATAATTTATTTATTCGAGGTGGCATGGTTCATTCCATGGAGGAATTTGTTTTACACTTTGCATTCCCGCCTGTCGCGGCACCCGTGACGGGGAACTCTGCAAGGAGGGGGTT
>JAYEMR010000063.1:0-16602 GCA_034718215.1 Chloroflexota bacterium | reverse complement strand
CCCAAGATTTTGCTCCCTTGGGAGATTCGTGGTACAATTCTGTTCGTAAAAGGCTGCGACGGAGAGAAGTAGGCGGGGGGAGATCGCCAGGGAGGCCGAGCCACGGACTGAGAGCTTGGCTCGATGGAAACTTGCTGAAATTCGCTCCTGAGCTGACGGGGGAAATGGCCGATAGCTGATGGCATATGGCTAATAGTCAGCAAGCAAACAAGCTATATGCTATAAGCCATTTGCTATTAGCTAGTTGCCAGAGTAGTCCGCTCCGGAGGCTCACCGTTATCGGGATAGCCAATGGCTCGATGAGGTTATCGGCCGTTGGTGAAGTGGGCCGGCAGAGGCCGGCCAAGAAGGGTGGTACCACGGGAGTGATGCGCTCCCGTCCCTTTGGGCTCGTCCCTTGGGGCGGGAGCGCTTCTTGGTTTAAAGTCGAGGAGGGGAATTATGTTGGTGGACGAAATGCGAGCACTGCAAACCGAGGCACTGGAGGCGCTGGAGGCCATCGCTGATGTCGAGGCCCTGGAGCGCTGGAGGGTCGAGTATCTGGGACGCAGCGGAGAGCTGACAGCGCTTCTGCGTCGTATTGGTCGGCTGCCACCTGAGGAGCGGCCTGTCGCCGGAAGGACGGGTAATGAGGTGAAGGCCACGCTGAACGAGGCCTACGCCGAAAGGGCAGAGGCCCTGGAGAGGGCGAAGCGAGAGGCGGCCCTGGAGGCGGAGCGGGTTGATGTGACCCTGCCGGGCCGGCCGGCATCAATCGGGCGGTTGCATATCACCACCCAGATCCTGCGCCAGATCTGCGATATATTCGCCCAGATGGGCTTCCAGGTATATGAGGGGCCGGATGTGGAGACCGATGAGATGAACTTCGGCTTGCTGAATATGCCTCCCCATCATCCGGCCCGGGACCTGTGGGATACCTTCTGGGTGAATGACGAGGTCCTGCTGCGCACCCACACCTCCCCCGGCCAGATCCGGGTTATGAGAGAGCGGTCCCCAGAGCCTATCAGGGTGATCCTGCCCGGCAAATGCTATCGCTACGAGCAAGTCACCGCCCGTTCCGAACACCAGTTCTATCAGGTGGAGGGGTTGGCCGTGGGGCGGAACATCACCTTGGCCGATCTGAAGGGTACCATGCTTAACTTCGCCCGAATGTTCTACGGCCCCGATCAGGAGGTCCGCCTTCGGGGCTCCTACTTCCCCTTCACCGAGCCCAGCGTGGAGCTTGATGGGCGCTGCATACTGTGCGGCGGCGAGGGCTGCCGAGTGTGCAAGTACTCTGGCTGGCTGGAGCTGGCCGGCGCGGGGATGGTGCATCCGATGGTGCTGGAGAATGGCGGCTACGACCCAGACGTCTACTCCGGCTTCGCCTTCGGCTTCGGCGTGGAGCGGCCGGCTATGCTCAAGTATGACATTGATGACATCCGGTACTTCTATGGGAATGATATGCGGTTTCTCAGGCAGTTCTGAGGCCAATGGAGTGAAGGGTAACGAGGTAATGAGTAACGAGGTGACAGCAACGCTTGGGGGGTGAGAGATGGCCAAGAGAGGATTTGAGGGATTGGAGGTATGGCAGAGGGCACGGCAATTGATGATCCTTGTCCACAAGCGGATTGTGCCCTTGCTTCCGCCTGAAGAGAAATGGGATCTGGCGCACCAGACCCGCTCCTCTTCGAAGAGCGTCATGGCCAACATCGCTGAGGGATACGGACGATATTACTATCAGGACAACGCGCGCTTCTGCTACAACGCTCGTGGCTCACTGGATGAAACCACCAACCACCTGATCACCGCCCGCGATCTGGACTACATCCCCGAATCCCTCTATGAGGAAGCCCGCACCCTGGCTGACGAAGTGCGATGCATGCTCAATGGCTATATTGCCTATCTCAAGCGCCGTCGTCAGGGTGAAAACGAGCCCGGCAGCAACCTGGCCATCCATGAAGTCCGCATCGCCTACGTTATCGATATCCCAGAGCCCGACTGATCCTCCACCTCATTTACTCATCACCCATAACTCGTTGACTCATTGACCCGTTGACTAAAGGAGAGTTCACCATGAAAATACCACTAAGCTGGCTACGCGACTACGTTGATATCACCCTCCCTGTCCAGGAGCTTGTTGAAAGGCTGACCTTGGCGGGGATGGAAGTTGAATCCACCGAGCGAATAGGATCTGAATGGAGTCGGGAGCACATCTTTGTGGGCCAGGTGCTGGAGGTGAAAGCCCACCCCAACGCCGACCGTCTGACCCTGGCCACGGTGGAGTATGGCATGGGAAGGCCACTGACCGTGGTCACTGGAGCGCCCAACCTGCCGATCGGCTCCTCAGGCCAGAAGGTGGCCTTCGCCATCGCCGGAGCGCGCCTCATTGACGGCTACTCGGAGGAGCTGCGATACATAACCTTGAAGCCGTCTCGCATCCGAGGTGTCCTCTCCGAGGCGATGGTCTGCTCCGAGAAGGAGCTGGGTCTCTCCGACTATCATGAGGGGATCCTGATCCTGCCCGATGACGCCCCCGTGGGCACTCCCCTGGCCGATTACCTGGGAGACGTGGTGCTGGAGTTCGACATCAAGGGGCCTTTCGCCCACCTGGAGTCGGTCACCGGCATCGCCCGTGAGACGGCCGCGCTCACGGGCCAGGAGCTTCGGGACGATGTGCTCACCATCCTAGATCGGGAGGAGGTGGAGATCAATCCCCATGCCCCCTTCCTGGAGCTGGAGATCGCCGACCCGGATCTGTGCGCCCGCTACTCGGCGGCCCTAATCCGCGATGTCACCATCGACGAGTCCCCTCCCTGGATGCAGCAGCGGCTTCTGAAGGCCGGGATGCGACCCCTCAACGTCATCGTGGACATCACCAACTACGTGATGCTGGAGCTGGGGCAGCCCCTCCACGCCTTCGACTACCACGCCCTGCGGGGGCGAACGCCAGAGGCCAACCGGCCAGTTATCATCGTCCGCCGGGCCAGAGAGGGAGAGAGAATGACCACCCTTGACGGGGTAGCCCGCTCGCTGGATGATGAGATGTTGCTCATCACCGATGGCGGCGGGGCGGTGGCCATCGCCGGGGTCATGGGAGGGGCGGAGACCGAGGTCACCGAGGGGACCGCCGACGTGCTTCTGGAGTCGGCTAATTTCCTCTTCACCAATATCCGTCGCACATCGCAGGCGCTTAAACTGCCCAGTGAGGCCGCCAACCGCTTCGGCAAGCAGATCGACCCTGAACTGACGATGAAGGGGCTGGCCCGCGCCTGCCAGCTAATGGAGGAACTGGCTGGCGGGGAGGTGGAGCCGGTCTACGCCGACCTCTATCCTCATCCCCGCGAGATCCCCACCATCGAATTCGATCCAGCCGAGGTGGAGAGGATCCTGGGGGTGGAAGTGGAGACCGGGGAGATCGTGCGCGTGCTGGGGTCCCTGGGATTCAATTGTGAGGTGGCAGGTGTCTCGCCGCCCCTGCTGCAGGTCACTCCACCCTCCCACCGCCTCGACATCTCCCGACCCGTGGATCTGGTGGAGGAGGTGGGTCGCGTGATCGGCTACGACAAGCTGCCAGCCACGCTGCTCAGGGACGAGCTTCCGCCCCAGAGGCCCAACCCTGTCCTGGAGGGAAGAGAGCGGGTGCGCGATATCCTGGTGGGATGCGGCCTGCAGGAGGTGATCGCCTACAGCCTCACCAGCCCCGAGGCGGAGGCCAGGCTCTGGCCGGCAGGAAGCCAGCCTCCTGAGAAGGAGTACGTCCGGTTGAGGAACCCCCTCACTAGCGACCGCACAGTGATGCGCCGCACGCTCATGCCTGGGCTGCTGGGGACGATAGCCTCCAACCAGCGATACGTGGACCGGGTCGCCATCTTCGAGGTGGGGCGGGTCTACCTGCCGCGTGAGGGCCAGGTCCTGCCGGACGAGCCCAACCGGCTGGGCATCGCCCTCACCGGCCCCCGGTTTTCCGCCTCCTGGCTAACCTCGGAGGAGGGCGATCTCGAATTCTTCGACCTCAAGGGGATAATTGAGGCGCTTCTCGAGCGGTTGGGGGTCAGCGGGGCCTCTTTCGTCCCCATAGAGCATCCCACTTTCCAGCCAGGGCGCGTGGCTCAGCTTGAAGTAGATGGGATGGAGCTGGGGCTGCTGGGAGAGGTGCATCCCGATGTGCGGGCGGAATTCGACCTGGGAGAGCGTAGGGTCTGCCTGGCCGAGTTCGACCTGGACAGCCTACTGGCCTCGGTCAGCCCTGAGATGCACATGACCCCCATCTCTCGGTTCCCGGCGGTTCGGCGGGACCTGGCGATGGTGGTGGATGATACGATCCCTGCCATCCGTGTGCAGGAGGAGATCAAAGCTGCCGGCGGCGAGCTCCTGCGCGAGGTAACTCTCTTCGATCTCTATCATGGCAAGGCGGTCCCCCCAGGCCAAAAAAGCTTGGCTTACTCCCTCGCTTACCAGGCGCTGGACCGCACCCTGACCGATGAGGAGGTGGACGAAGTGCACGAGCGGATCGTAGAGCACTTGGCCGTCCAATTGGATGCCCAATTGCGGAGTTGAAAGCGAGGAGCAGTACCCTATCCCAAGATCGCTACAAACTTGTAGGGCGTCACCATGCATACGTCGCCCAGTGTCTCAACTGACAGAAGGTCTTTGTCCACTGTGACGATATACTCGGCATCCCCAATCAAGGCGCAGGCGATGAACTTGTCATCTTTGGGATCGCGGGTGTAGGAAGGAATCATACCCAGCGGTGGTGTGACCTCGGCTTTCAGATAGATGGCGTCAAGCAGGGCCTGCCCTTCCTCAGGTTGGATGAGTGCCTGAATGTAATCGCGTCTCAGCACGCCTTCCAGTTCTTCGATCAGTTCCGGTGACGTCACCATCTGCACTTCATCGCCCAGCCATCCGACCTCGACCAATTTCTTGATGGCAGCGCTGGGTTTGATGAGATAGCGGATCAGGACGCTGGTATCTACAACGACATGGATCACGTGGCTAATGCTTCCTGGTGAACCTCGCCCCGGGCTTGCTCGATCAACTCCTCAACCTCTTCTTCGGTCAGGTGGGCCGCTCGGGCAGAAGCTGCGGCCGAGGCTTGTTGCAGCCGGATACGCAACAGCTCGCGTTCTGCTTCGACTAGCCGTTGGTACCGCCTGTACTCGACTATGGCCACACGGGGTACCCCGTAGCGCTCCACGATGACGTCATCCTCCATCAGAGCGCGGTCCACTACCAGGCCAAAATTCTGCTGTACTTTGCTCGACTTCAGTTTCACGGGCATTGTCAACCTCCTGACGCCGATTGTCTTATCCAATTTCCACATCTTGCATAAGCATAGCGCAGGAGGGTGTACTTGTCAAGGCTGAGCGTCCCGCGTCCCTTTTCACTTGGCGATTTGCGCCGGAGGCGATATACTTCAGCTTGCGATGAAAAAGCACTGGCAGACCCTGGATTTCCATAAAATCCTGGCCAAGGTCGCCGAGCGGACCTCCTTTTCCGCAGGGCGGGAGCTGGCCCTGGCTCTGGAGCCGACGTCTAATCTGGTCGAGGCCCAGGCCCGGCAGGAGGAAACGACGGAGGCTCGACGGTTATTCGACGTCAAGGGCAGCGTCTCCATCGGCGGAGCCCACGATGTGCGGCCCTTGGTCGAGCGCGCTGACCGTGACTTCAGGCTGCTCCCGCCAGACCTGCTGGACATCCAATCCACCCTGGAATCGGGGAAGCGGCTGAAGCGCACGCTGACTCGCCTCCGTGATCAGTTCCCACGCCTGGCCGATCATGCCGCCGGGATCGAGCCCTGTCCCCAGCTCATCGCTGAGATCGCGCGCTGTATCAACGATCAGGGAGAGGTGCTGGACTCCGCCTCCGATGAGCTGGCCCGCATCCGCCGCGATAAAAATATCGCCCACCAGCGGCTCATGGACCGCCTGCAGGGGATGATCTCCTCCCCGAAATACACTTCTCTTCTGCAGGAGTTCTACGTCACCGAGCGCAGCGGCCGCTACGTGATACCCCTCAAGGCGGAGTTCAAAGGGCGCATCCCAGGACTGGTCCACGATCAGTCGGCCAGCGGGGCCACGCTCTTCATCGAGCCCCTATCGGTGGTGGAGCTGAACAACAATTGGCGGCAGCTACAGCTCGATGAGGAGAAGGAGATAGAACGTATCCTGGCCACTCTCTCAGAGATGGTGGCCCAGGAGGGAGAATTCATCCGCCGCACCGTGAACGCGCTGGCCTACCTGGACATGACCTTCGCCAAGGCTCGATACGCCGAGGATACAAAAGCGGTGGAGCCGCAGATGATCCCCTTTCGAGATGCAGCGGACGAGGCCCATCCCGGATCGACCTTGCGGCTTCTCCAAGCCCGCCACCCTCTCCTCGACCCTCAGCGGGTGGTGCCTATTGACGTGCATCTGGGGAGAAGTTACTTCATCCTGGTGATCACCGGCCCCAACACCGGCGGCAAGACCGTCTCCCTCAAGACGGTGGGGCTGCTCTCGCTCATGGCCCAGACAGGGCTTCACATCCCCGCCGCCGAGGGCTCAGTACTCTCAGTCTTCGACGGGATTTACGCCGACATCGGCGATGAGCAATCCATCGAGCAGTCGCTGTCCACCTTCTCCTCCCATATGAATAATATTATCTCCATCCTCGATCAGGCAGACAGCCACTCACTGGTGCTGTTTGATGAGTTGGGGGCTGGCACGGATCCCACAGAGGGATCAGCTCTGGCCCGTGCGTTGCTGGATCACGTGCGCCAGCGTCGGATCACCACCCTGGCGGCCACCCATTCCTCGGAGCTGAAGGTCTACGCTCAGGAAACGCCCAGCGTGCGCAACGCCTCGGTCCAGTTCGACTTAGAGACCCTGGCTCCCACCTTCGAGCTGCTCATCGGGCTGCCGGGGCAGAGCAACGCTCTGGCTATCGCCGAGCGGCTTGGGCTCTCCGAACACATCACCAACCAGGCGCGGGGGTGGCTCACTCCCCAGCAGTTGGAGACCGAGAGCCTGCTGCGGGAGGTCCAGGAGGCTCACAAGGAGGCTGATGAGGAGCGCGACGCGGCGGCTCAGGCCAGGGAGGAGGTGGAAGCGTTGCGCCGGGAGCTGGAGGAGCGGTTGGAGGCCATCGAGGAGGAGCGGCGGCAGGTCTTGAGAGCAGCGCGGACTGAGGCGGAGGAAGTGCTGGCTGAGCTCCGAACGGAGGTGGCCCAACTGCGCTCGCGGCAGGAGGTAGTGGAGGTTGAGCAGGCGGAGACGCTGGTGGAGGAGCTGGCCCCGCCTGAAGCCCCTTCTTCGCATGAAGGCACAGCGCCTCCCGAGGAACTTACGCCAGGCGATATAGTGTGGGTAGCGAGCCTGGGGAAAGAGGGGCAGTTGCTGGAGTTGGATGATACTCAGGCCGAGGTACAGGTGGGGCAGTTCCGGGTGAAGGTGGATTCGCGGGAGCTGAAACCCCGTCAGGTCGAGCCAAATCCCGAGGAGAGGGCGGAGTTCGCATCCATTAGAGTGCCGCGTCCCTCGCCAGGGTTGGAGCTGGAGGTGCGAGGCTTACGGGTGCAGGACGCGTTGGAGCGGGTGGATAAGTACCTGGATCAAGCGTACCTGGCCCAAATGCCATTCGTGCACATCATCCACGGCAAGGGCACCGGCCGCCTCCGCCGGGCGGTCCGCGAGCTGCTGGACGGCCACCCCCAGGTGCGCGACTTCCGCCCCGGCGACCGTTTTGAGGGGGGCGATGGCATCACGGTGGTGCGTTTGATGGAGGATTGAATCTAGGGATCGTTCTACGTGGGTGAGATTTCGAGGGAGATCTACCAGCTCGCCAATGTTATAGGCCGCTGCCTCAGGCAGCGGCCTTATGCACAAGTTGATTTGGGTGTATTTCATTCGGGTTGTAGGGGCACCCCTTGCGGGTGCCCAGGGTGGGCGCAAGGCCCACCCCTACCAACCTGTTTGAAACGCACCCAGCTGCTTTCACCTTCCAAGGAAAGTTCCTTCATCCAGGAGTATGGATGCTGAAGGCACCCCAGCCAGCATAAAGAGCCGTGTCCTCCAATCCCTCCTCAATGCGCAGCAGTTGATTGTACTTGGACACCCGGTCGGAGCGACAAGGGGCCCCGGTCTTGATCTGGCCAGTGTTCAGGGCCACCGCCAGGTCGGCGATGGTGGTGTCCTCTGTCTCCCCACTTCGATGGGAGACGATCACTCCCCATCCAGCTCTTTGAGCCTTGGCCACAGCAGCGATAGCTTCGGTCAAGCTCCCGATCTGGTTCACCTTACACAAAAGAGCGTTGCAGGCTCTCAGCTCGATGGCCTTCTGCACCCGCTCCACATTGGTCACCAGCAGGTCATCTCCCACGATCTGCACGCGATCCCCGATACGCTGGCGGAGCAGCTGCCAGCCCTCCCAGTCATCCTCGTCCAACCCATCCTCAATGGAAATTATGGGGTACTTCTCGGCCCAATCAGCGTAGAAGCCCACCATCTCCTCGGATGAGAGCTCCCTTCCCTCCCTCTGGAGCACATATCGGCCATTGTGGAAGAACTCGCTGGCGGCGGGATCCAGGGCGATGAAGATATCCTCGCCCGGCTCGTAGCCTGCCCGCTCAATGGCCTCCAGGATCACCTCGATGGCCTCAGCGTTGGAACCAAGGGAGGGGGCGAAGCCACCCTCGTCGCCCACATTGGTGTTATGCTCCTTGTCCCGAAGCACTGCCTTGAGAGCCTGATAAGTCTCTGCTCCCCAGCGCAGGCACTCGGAAAAGGTGGAAGCGCCCACGGGCATGATCATGAACTCCTGTAGATCGGTGGAATCAGCAGCGTGCTTACCCCCGTTGAGGATGTTCATCATGGGCACAGGCAGCGTTCGAGCGCTGGTACCTCCGATGTAGCGGAAGGGGGGCAGCCCCACCGCCTCCGCCGCGGCCTTGGCCACAGCCAGGGATACGCCCAAGATGGCGTTGGCCCCCAGCCTAGATTTATTGGGCGTGCCGTCCAGCTTGATGAGAAGCTCGTCAATCCCCACCTGATCTAGCGCGTCCCAGCCCTGGAGCTCCTCAGCTATCTCGCCGTTGACGTTGCTAACAGCGGTCAGCACTCCCTTGCCCCCGAAGCGCTCTGGGTCATCGTCGCGCAGCTCCAGCGCCTCGTGCACGCCGGTGGATGCCCCGGAGGGCACCGCTGCACGGCCCATGGCTCCTCCGGCGAGGGAGACCTCCACCTCCAAGGTGGGATTGCCCCGCGAATCGAGTATCTGGCGGGCGATTATATCCTCGATGATGGTCATGATCAAACCTCCTATGCTCTCAGGTGGTCAACTACGACGCGTCGCCCAGATAGTTCCGAGGGTGAGGCCTTCACCCCACCCTCGGAATCGAACTCAGCGCTAAGCGTGCCAGGCGATCTTACTTTCTCTCTCCTAGGGGGAGCACGGTGCGGCCGTGGACTGTGTTGATCAGGGTCCCGGCCGATGCATACCATGCGATCAGCGAGCAGATGATCCCTTCGTAACCTGCTATCCTGTGCACGATTGGATTGAACTCGCCGATAGCCAGCAGGAAGAACAAGATCGTCAACGTGATAAACACCCACGTTACAGCCTTGGAGAGTTTGAGGGAGGCGAGCGTCGCGCACCCAGTGAAGACCCCCCAGGCTACCATCACGACGGCGATCCCCGCCGGAGGGACATCAACAAAGCTCTGCACTCCAGCCAGTTTTAAGCTTCCCTAATAACAGGAGCTACCCCCGCGAAGAGGCAGCTCCTGTTAGCTCCATAGGGACCAATCAGTTTAGCCTGGCCCCTTGTAACCCACCTCCTCCTTAAGACCCTCCACGGACTCGGGGTTCTGGATGGTAGTGATGTCCCCTATTGGTTCATCGCTCACCAGGCTCTTAAGGATCCGCCTCATGATCTTCCCGCTCCTGGTCTTCGGGACATCCGAGACAAAATGTATCCTAGCCGGCCTGCAGGTGGGTCCTAATCTCTTAACCACATGATCCGTTATCTCCTTAGCCAGCTCTTCCGAACCATTGCCCTCTTTAAGAAGCCTGACAAAAGCGACTGGGACCTGCCCCCTTATCTCATCCGGGGCCGGCACCACAGCGCATTCCACTACCTCCTCGTGCCCATCTATTGCGTTCTCCACCTCAGCGGTGGAGAGCCTATGGCCGGCGACCTTCATCACATCGTCTACCCGGCCTGTGAGGCGGAAGATCCCTTCCTTGACCAGTGTCGCCCCATCGCTGGTAAAGTAGGCCTCATTTTGATATTGGGTCCAATACTCCTTATACCTCTCAGGGTCCCGATAGATGTCCCTGAGCATTCCTGGACCGAATGGGCCCCTCTGGACTAGATATCCTCCTTCGTGTATGCCAAGGGTCCTGCCCTCCTCATTGAGGACCTCATGCCGGGTTCCGGGAAAGCTCTTTCCAGCGACGGTGGGGATGAAGGGGCCCACACCAGGCAGGGAGTTGATCAGAGTCCCCCCGGTCTCGGTCTGCCACCAGGTATCGATTATGGGGCATCTCCCCCCACCAATCTTCTCAAAATACCACATCCAGGCTTCCCTGTTGATGGGCTCACCCACAGTGGCCAGTATGCGGAGGCTGCTCAGGTCGTGCTTCTCCGGCCACTCATCGCCCCAGCTCATGAACATCCTTACGGCTGTAGGAGCGGTGTAGAACACGGTAACGCCATGCCTCTCTACTATCTCCCATATCCTGTCGGGCTGGGGATAATTGGGGGCTCCCTCATATAATATCTGGGTGGCGCCCAAGGAGAGAGGGCCGTAGCAGCCATAGGTATGGCCTGTGACCCAGCCGATGTCGGCGGTGCACCAGAAGAGATCCTCATCATGGAGGTCAAAGTCCCACTTCGTTGTCCAATAAGCCTGGGTTATATAGCCGCCCGTGGTGTGCACGACCCCCTTCGGCTTACCGGTGGTGCCGCTGGTATAGAGGATATATAGCATATCCTCACTATCCATTGGCTCAGGTTCGCAGTGAGGCTTGGCCTCTTCCATCAGCTCATGCCACCAGTGGTCCCTGCCCTCGACCCAATTTATGTCATGACCCATCCTTTTATACACTATCACATTCTCTATCGTTGTCCCCTTCACCGCCTCATCCGCGTTGTTTTTCAGATTTATCCGGTGCGCGCGGCGCCAGTAGCCATCGCAGGTGATCAAGACCTTGGCCCCGACGTCAACTATCCTCTCCCTGAGCGAGTCGGGGCTGAATGCGGAGAAGACCACACTATGCGGGGCGCCGATCCGGGCGCAGCCCAGCATGGCGATGATAGTCTCGGGAATCATTGGAAGATAGATTCCAACCCGGTCTCCCTTGCTCACCCCGAGCCCCTTGAGCATATTGGCGAACTTATTGACCTCCCGATAGAGGTCGTAATAGGTCAGCGTCCTAGTCGGTTCATCAGGAGGCTCCGGAACAGCTATTATCGCCGCTTTATTTCTCCGCCAGCTCTCGACATGCCTGTCTACACAGTTGTAACAGACATTGAGCTTGCCACCGATGAACCAGCTAAAGTAGGGCGGCTCCCACCTGTAAGCTTCATCCCACTCTTTGAACCAATCGATCCCCTCACGGGCTCGCTTGGCCCAAAACTCTACTGGATCCTTGTCCGCTTCCTCATATATCGAGTCATCACCCACCCAGGCCCTCTCCCTCATCTCCTCAGTGGGCCAAAACACCTCCTTCTCCTTTGGATCCTCCCTAACCCATTTGATCAGCTCTAACATGAACTTACTCCTTTCTTAACTGATTAATCTTGTCTCCCCTTCATTTCTCCTTCCTTGGAGATCAGGTCTCCGCCAGATCCCACTTGGCTTTCCCAGCCATCAGGAGAATGAGCTCTCACCCTTTTTTTATTATACAGTAGTCCGCTAAGATTGTCAAGTATTTTTGTCTGGTGACAGTAATTCCAAATTTGAAGCAGAAGTGAGGCCTCGCGTGATCCTTGGGGGCCCCAAAATATTCCAGGAGTGCCCGAAACGGCTCGTATGAGCGCAAAAGTGCCGATTCCTCCTGGCACGAGGTCCATATTTGGAATTGCTGCACCAGATGGCTGGGCCTTGACAAGTACATCAGTACGTGGTAAAGTATAAAAAATTGGCGTTTGGGATATTTTCGAAATACATCCTCGCTCGCAAGGGCTCGTATCTACAGGTCAATTGCAGTGTTACTTCAATGGAAGGAGACAGAATCATGAAAAACCGTAACCTATGGATGGCCATCCCTTTGGCCCTGACCCTGTTGCTGATGACCCTGCCCATCGCCGCCGATGATCCTTCCTGGCATGGCGAGTACTACGACAATCAGGGGCTCAGCGGCGCCCCGGCCCTGATCCGCGATGACTCTGCCGTCAACTTCAACTGGGGGGGTGGCTCGCCTAGCGCTTCCATACCCACCGACCATTTCTCCACCCGCTGGACCCGCAGCCAGTATTTCTCTGGAGGGGACTACCTCTTCCATGTCACCGCCGATGACGGCGTTCGCCTGTGGGTGGGAGGCCGTCTTCTGATCGATCAATGGCACGACCAGGCGGCAACCACCTACAGGGCCTTCATCTCCCTCAGTCCAGGGACCCACTATCTGCGGCTGGAGCATTACGAGAACATGGGCGACGCGGTGATCCACTGTTGGTGGGAGTCGGGCATCAGCTTCCCCGACTGGCGGGCGGAGTACTTCAACAACACTACCCTCAGCGGCACGCCTGTCCTGCGGCGAAATGATCCCCAGATAAACTTCGACTGGGGGGTTGATTCGCCCGGTCCAGGCGTTGACAGCGACAACTGGTCCGTGCGCTGGATCCGCACCCAGCACTTCGATGCCGGGACCTACCGTTTCACCGCCACTGTGGACGATGGGATTAGGGTATGGGTGGATGGGACTCCAGTCATAGACGAGTGGTGGGAGCATCCAGCCCGCTCCTTCAGTGGCGACATCACCCTCGCCGCTGGCGACCATTCCCTGCGAGTGGAGTACTATGAGAAGGGGGGCTTCGCGGTGGCCAAACTCTCCTGGGAGAAGGTCAGTGTGCCTCCAGCAGGGCCTTGGCACGCCGAGTATTTCGACAACAGCTCCCTGAGCGGCCCGCCAGCGCTGACCTGTTCCGCTTCGGAGATAGACTTCGACTGGGGCTGGGGCAGCCCGGACTGGCGCGTCCCCAGTGACTACTTCTCCGCTCGCTGGACGCGGACGGTCCACTTTGATGCCAGTGGCACCTATACCTTCTCCGCCCGATCGGACGACGGGGTACGAATGTGGGTGGATGGATCGCTGGTGGTTGACGGCTGGTACGAGCATCCGGCCATGGTCTTCAGCGGCGACAAGTGGCTAGAAGCCGGGGATCATAACCTCCGAGTGGAGTACTATGAGCACGCTGGCTTGGCGGAGATCGCCTTGTGGTGGGATTACGCGCCGCCACCCCCGCCGGCCGAGGTGGTCGTAGATGAGCAGTATCGAGGCTTTGCTTGGGGTGGAACGTTACGGGGCCGTTACAATGCCTGGCTCGGCTACAGAGGCCACATGTACTTCACCTACAACAATCGGTATTACTGGACAAACTACGCCAAGTGGGTGCCCTCTCTACCCCAAGCTGGCTACTATGAAGTCTACGCCTACATCCCCAGCGCCTACGCCTCAACCCGTCGAGCCCGATATCGGATCCTCCACAACGGCACTCGCGATGACCGGCTCCTCAACCAAGGTGCCTACAGCAATCGGTGGGCCTCGTTGGGGACTTACTACTTCAATGGCTGGAACGTAGGCCGCGAGTTTATTGTGCTCTACGATAACACAGGCGAGTATCCTTACAGCCATTACATCGGCATAGACGCCATCAAGTTCGTGGCTCGATAGCCAGCACATACAGGAGATTAGATCAGCTGCCCCGGCTCGGCAGGCTCAATGTCGGGCCGAGGCTTTCCCTTCTTCACCTTTTGATGAATAAAGAGGAGCGAGGATATGCTACGTCATCGAATACGTCTTTTTCTACTCATTCTGTGCCTTCTCGCGAGCGGCTGTTGCCCCCTGTCCACACCCTCGCCCACGCCCACTGCGACGACGGCCGCCCGCACACCTGTGCCCACACCAATGCAGGCGGAATGGGCTACGGTGGTTCGAGTTGTGGATGGGGACACAGTGGAGTTGGAGGATGGCCACAAGGTGCGCTACATTGGCATTGACGCCCCCGAGACCAAGCATCCCTGGAAGCCGGTGGAGTGGATGGGGCCGGAAGCGGCAGCCAAAAACAAGGAGCTTGTCGAGGGCGAGGTGGTGAGGTTGGAGAAGGATGTCTCGGAGACCGACAAGTACGGACGGCTCCTGCGGTATGTGTGGGTTGGTGACTTGATGGTCAACGCCGAGCTTGTTCGATCGGGCTACGCTCGGGCGTCGACCTATCCGCCCGACGTGAAGTACGCTGACTTGTTCCTCAAGCTCCAGCGTGAGGCAAGGGAGGCAGGACGAGGCTTGTGGAAGCCGACGCCGCAACCGACCACGCCATCTGATGGGGACGCTGCCTGTGATTGTTCAGGTGACCTCTACAATTGCTCGGACTTCAGCACTCACGACGAGGCCCAGGCCTGCTTCGAGTACTGCAAATCATTGGGGCACGGTGATGTACATCACCTCGATGGGGACAACAACGGGGTAGTTTGCGAATCGCTGCCCTGATAAAACAAGCAGCACTATGCGCACCGTCGCAAATGGCAAGGCAGCGGGGCGAACTGGCCCAGGCTGGCATCTTAGACGCATCACCGTCTCGGTCTCGGTGTCCACAGCGTGGTCAGAGACGATAGATCCCTCAGACGTTGATCTCCTGCATCTCCCCGGTCACGGTGAAGATCACCCGTTCGCAGATGTTGGTCGCCCGATCGGCTATGCGTTCTAGGTTGTGGGCTACCCACAGCAGATAGGTGGCTCCGCTGATGGTATGGGGATTGCTAAGCATTACGGCTAGAAGCTCATTGTATACTTGATTGTACAGTTGATCCACCTCGTCATCCCTGTTGGCGACCTTCTGGGCTATCTTCACGTCCTTCCGTATGAAGGCATCCATGCTCTCTCGAAGCATCTCCGCCCCTATCTGGGACATGCGGGGGACATCTATCAGAGGCTTCACTAATGGATCATCGCCCATCATGAGGTTGATCTCCGCGATCCCGGCCGCGTGATCGCCCATCCGCTCCAGATCGGTGGTGATCTCCAACACGGCGGCGATCAACCGTAGATCCTTGGCCACGGGCTGCTGGGATGCAACGAGAAACAGACAGGCGTCCTCAATCTCGAACCGCTTGGCGTTGATCTCCTGATCTGTCTGAATGATCTCCCTGGCTGCCTCTTGATCGCGCTGTTTCAGGGCCTCCACCGAGTGGATCACTGCCTTCTCCACCATGCTTCCCAACGCCAGCACCTCATCCTGAAGCTTTTGCAATTCCTGATCGAATGTGGAGCGTGGTCTTACCATAGGTTATCCTCTCTTCAGTCGACCTGCCAGTACACAAATCTCCTATCCTGATCGGCCAGTGATATAATCCTCGGTGAGTTTTCGCTGGGGATTGGTGAAGAGTTCTCTTGTGGCCCCATACTCCACCAGCTCCCCAAGCCAGAAGAAGCCCGTCCAATCGGATACACGCGCCGCCTGCTGCATGTTGTGGGTTATGATAGCGATGGTATATTCCTCAGCCAGTTGGCTCATAACTTCCTCTACATGCATAGTGGCCACTGGGTCGAGCGCCGAGCAGGGCTCATCCATGAGGATGACCTCGGGCCGAACCGCGAGCACGCGGGCGATGCAGAGCCGCTGCTGCTCCCCTCCGCTCAGAGACAGCGCGGAACGACCCGGATCATCCTTCACCGCCTCCCAGAGAGCCGCCTCACGCAGGCTGCGCTCAACTAGCTCATCCAGGTCCACCCTTCGACCCAGGCCCATCACTCTAGGGCCAAAGGCCACGTTGTCATACACCGACTGGGGAAAGGGATTGGGACGCTGGAAGACCATTCCTACCCTCTGGCGCAGTTGCACTACGTCCACCCCTGGGGCGTAGATATCCTCCCCATCTAGGAGTATCTCCCCCTCAACCCGTGTGTTGGGAATGGTGTCGTTCATACGGTTGAGAACCCGAAGAAAAGTGGACTTCCCACAGCCTGAGGGGCCAATAAAGGCCGTGATCTGTCGGTCTTTCAAGGCTACGTTTACGTCGACGAGAGCCTGATTGGTTCCATAGAAGAAATTGAGATGGCGAACGACTATCTTCTCCTCTTCCATTAATGTTCTCCTGTCCCGTCCGCTGCTGAGACTTGATTGTATCCCCCAGGGCGGTCAAAGTCAAACCACTCTGGGAGAGGCAACGAGTAAGGAATGGATGAGTCAATGAAAAGTTCGATCCCTTGTTAACCCGGTGCCTCGTTGACTTATTCCCTCCCCTTTGCCCAAAGGCTCGCTCAATGCTATAATGAATCTCGGTCAAGCGATGGACTGCCGCTATCTCCCACACGGATCTTGAAATGGCGAAATTTCTTCAAACCGTCGTCCTGATCAGCCTCCTCACCCTTATAGGCTGCGGATCACCCCAATCCGCGCAAACCGATTCCTTTCAAGCCC
>JAYEMR010000062.1:0-16675 GCA_034718215.1 Chloroflexota bacterium | reverse complement strand
GGGTCTAGCTTTCGCCTGCTCCTCAGGCACAGGCGGACGCTTGCGGAAGCCAGTGCCGGCAGGGATAAGCTTACCCAGAATGACGTTCTCCTTCAGACCATTCAGCTCGTCCACTTTGCCTTCCGCGGCTGCACTGGACAGTATCCTGATTGTGTACTGGAAGGAAGCCGCCGATAGGAAGCTATCGGTGTTGAGGGCGGCCTTGCTTATGCCTAGCAACACCTCTCTAGCTCGCGCTTGCTCCTTCCCTTCCCTAGCCAAGCGCTCGTTGGTCAATGCAAAATCCAGGCGATTCACCAACTCTCCTGGCAGAAGATCACTATCTCCTGAAGCGGTCACCTCCACTTTGCTCAGCATCTGCCGGATGACTATCTCAAAGTGCTTGTCATTGATATCCACCCCTTGGGAGCGGTAGACATTCTGTAACTCGGAGAGGAGATAGCGCTGAGTTGCCTCTCGGCCGAGGATATTCAGGATATGACGAGGGTTCTTCACACCCTCGGTGAGCTGCTGACCAGCCGTCACGTGGTCGCCATCCCCTACCAGAAGCAGCGCCGTGGAAGGTACCTCGTACTCCCGTTCCTGCCGGCGTTCGTAGCTCACCATTAGACTGCGTGCCTCTTGGTCGAGGAAGGCTTTTCCGTCGTGATCAGCCACAATCTCCGTCTGGTCATAGGAGATCACGGGCGTCCCGCTCTCGATCATCTGGCCGTCATCGACCAAAACCTGGCCACCCTCAGGCACCTCGTAGACGTCGTGCAGCATCTCGCTGTCCAAAACACGCACGACGAGCCCGTCCTCCTCGCGACGCACCCGCGCTACGCCATCAATCTCGGAGACAATCGCCTCTCCTTTGGGGTGCTTGCGCGCCTCAAGAAGCTCCTCCGCTCGAGGGAGACCGTGGGTGATATCGGTCTCAGTAGCCACGCCGCCGGTGTGGAAGGTCCGCAGGGTAAGCTGTGTACCCGGCTCACCGATGGATTGGGCAGCTATGACACCCACCGGGGTTCCTACCTTCACCATACCTCCTCGGGCCAGGTCGCGTCCGTAGCACTTCGCGCAGACCCCATGCCGCAGCTCGCAGGTCATTGGCGACCTGATGTACACCTCCTCAATTCCCAATCGCTCGCAGCGGGCCGCAAACTCCTCGGTGATCATCTCATTTCTTTCCACTATGATCTCACCGGTGGATGGATCCACCACTGGCTCAGCCGCGACGCGCCCGGTGATCCGTTCTCCCATAGTCTGGCCGCCTACCTCATCGCCAGCTCGGACCCAGATGCCCTTCCTAGTGCCGCAGTCCTGGGCATTGACGATGACCCCCTGGGCCACATCCACCAGGCGTCGGGTGAGGTAGCCTGCATCGGCGGTGCGCAAGGCGGTGTCGGCCAGCCCCTTGCGAGAGCCATGGCTGGAGAGGAAGTACTCCAAGGCTGTAAGTCCCTCTCGGAAGCTGGAGCGGATGGGCATGGGGATGATGCGTCCCGAGGCATCAGCCATCAGCCCCCGCATGCCCGCTAGCTGGGTGATGGGACCCATACCTTGCTTAGTGGCCCCTGAGTCGGCCATGATGGCGATGGGCCCAGTGGGGTCCAAGGTCCTGGCTACCGCATCCGTCACCTGATCCTTGGCCTGAGTCCATGTCTCCACCACCTTGACGTACTGCTCATTCTCAGTGAGCAGCCCACGCCGATACTGCTTCTCCAACTCGTCCACCTGCTGCGAGGCCTTTTCCAGGATATCCTCCTTCTCCTTTGGCATCGCCAGGTCGAAGACGGACAAGCTGATGCCCGATCGGGTGGCGTACTCAAACCCCACGTCCTTGATCTTATCCGCCACCTCCGCAGTGCCTTCATCGCCGAAGAGCTTATAGCAACGGGCTACCAAATCCTGCAGCTTTCCTTTGTCCAGTACCTCATTTATGAAGCGCAGCTCCGGGGGGAGGATCTGATTGAACAGGACCCGACCCACAGTAGTCTCAATTATCCCTCCTTGGCTAGGGGCGGGCTTCCCATCCCACTCGCCCCCTCGCGAAGCACGCCCCTGGCGAAGAGGAGGAGCCACCGGCTGCTCGCTGTAGACCTTGATCTTAGCATGGAGGTCTACAATGCCCACATCATGGGCGTACTGCACCTCGTCCAGCGAGGAGAAGACTTTGTCCTCGCCCTTATGGGGCCCTGTCTCCTCCATAGTCATGTAGTAGCAGCCCAGAACCATGTCCTTGGAGGGACCTACCAGGGGCACACCGTTGGCTGGCTTGAGGAGATTGCGTGAGGCCAGCATCAGTTTTCGCGCCTCCTCAACCGCCCTCTGGGAGAGGGGAACGTGGACCGCCATCTGGTCGCCGTCGAAGTCAGCGTTGAAAGCGGCACACACTAGAGGATGGATCTGGATAGCCTTACCCTCAACCAGGACGGGCTCGAAGGCCTGAATGCTCAAGCGGTGGAGGGTAGGAGCTCGATTGAGCAGCACTGGCCGCTCATCCACCGCCTCCTCCAACACCTTCCAAACCTCAGGCTCTCCTCGTTCCAGCACGCGCTTGGCCCCCTTGACGTTGTTAGCGTAATTATACTCCACCAGCTTGGAGATGACGAAGGGCTTGTACAGCTCCAGCGCCATCTCGCGGGGCAGACCGCACTGATGCATTTTAAGCTTAGGGCCAACTACGATCACCGAGCGGCCAGAGTAGTCCACTCGCTTGCCCAACAGGTTTCGCCTGAAGCGCCCTGTCTTGCCCTTGAGCATATCGGAGAGGGACTTGAGCTCCCTGTTACCACGCCGGGAGGTGGCTTTGCCACGCCGTGAGTTGTCAAGGAGGGAGTCCACCGCTTCCTGAAGCATTCTCTTCTCGTTGCGCACGATCACATCCGGCGCCTCTAACTCCAACAGCCGCTTCAGGCGGTTGTTACGATTGATGACTCGACGGTATAGATCATTGAGGTCACTTGTAGCAAAGCGCCCGCCGTCAAGCTGCACCATGGGCCGCAGGTCGGGAGGGATGACTGGAAGGACAGTCAGGAACATCCACTCCGGCTGATTTCCCGATTTGCGCAGTGCTTCCACGACCCGCAGGCGCCGCGCAGCCCTCTTGCGCCGCTGTTTAGAACCGGTGGTGCGGATCTCCCGCCACAGCTCGTGGGCCATCTCCTCCAGGTCGATGTCCTTGACGATCTCGTACAGAGCCTCCGCTCCCATACCCGCTTGGAAGATGTTCCCCCACTCGCTCTTCAGCTCCCGGTATTGGGCCTCATTCAAGCACTGGCATTGGTGAATTTCCTCGACTGTCTCCCTATCCTCCTCAATCTGAGCAGCAATTTGGTCAATCTGCTGTTCAGCCTGCTCTCGCAAGGAGCTGGTCTGCTCTTCCAGAGAGTGGCGTAGCTGCTCGATCTCCTCCTCAACTAGCTGGGCATTCTTCTCTTGCTGCCGCCGAATGGCCTCCTCGATTACGCTCAGATGCTTCTGCGCCATCTCATTGAGGCGGGTTAGGGAATCCCGGTCCACCATCTCCCCGGCGGAAACGATTTTCGTCTCGGTTCCATCCGCATCCTGTGGATGGAAAACCAGGTCACGTTCCGCCTTACGTCCACGCAAATGCTCACCTGCCTGCGCAGACAGGAGCTCAGTCTGCAGCCGCTGGGCCTCATCCATGACCTTTTCCGTCTGGGCATTAAGCTCTTGCTCTAGACGTTCATGTTCTACATCCCGTGTCTCCTCCAGCTTGGCGATCTCACTTTCCATTCGCTGAGTTAGGGAGGCGATCCGTTCCTCCAGCTCCTCAATGATGCTCTTTCGCCTCGCTTCCGACTCCTCATCCAGTCGGCTCAAGGCCCTCTGCCGTGCCTCTTCGTCCACCTGGATGACGATGTACTTGGCATAATAGAGGACGCGATCCAGCTCACGACGGCTGATCCCTAGCAGCCGCCCCAAGTGGCTGGGCAGCCGGCGGGTATACCAGATGTGAGCGATGGGGGTTGCTAGCTCGATGTGGCCCATCCGCTCCCGCCGCACTGAAGACCGGGTCACCTCTACGCCGCACTTCTCACAGGTGACCCCCTCATATCGGATGCCCTTGTATTTACCGCAGTAACACTGATAGTCCTTAGTAGGTCCGAAGATAGCCTCGCAGAAGAGCCCATCCTTCTCCGGGCGGAGACGCCGATAGTTGATCGTCTCCGGCTTGGTCACCTCACCGTAAGACCAGGAACGGATCTCTTCCGGCGAAGCTAGGCCAATGCGCAGAGCTTCGAAGTCTTGTAACTCCAAGTTCCGCCTCCTTTCGCCTTAGGCATGCCTCGCGATATCGCCTACCTGCCCCGGCAGCCATCAGTAATGCCGGGGCAAATCCTCCTGTCCGCCGACCCTGTCCCCACAGGCGGGAGATGGGTCACCCCTCGCCGCTGGCCAGTAAGAGGCGACCGGCCGGTCGCCCTTACCCTCTCTCACGCATTCTACGTCTCTCACCCCAGCTCGACCTTGCACGCGGCACACTCCGCACGCGACCCTGGAGGCCTCAAGGACGAGGGTGATTGCCGACCTGACCGCCGACAGACGGGCAAGCGAAGTCACCTGATCCGACAGCGTTGGCCTGCGGTCAGGAATCCACCAGGTCCCCTCCCAGGGGTTCCTCGAACTGGTTAAGTGGATATTGTTGTTGAGCATTGGGGAAAAAGGCAGAAGAGGGAATAGAGTTTGTAGGATTGAATTCGTGAGAAAAGCCTGTCTGCCGCTCCTGTCGCCCCTGTCCGCCGACAGGCGGGAGACGGGGGCACAGGCGATAGGCAGGAGAGAAGTTGATGGCCAGCAAAGACAAGCTACAGAGAAGCAGGCTTCATTCCTGCTTCTACAGAAGCTTTATAATTATATCACACATGCGTTCGTTTGTCAAATACAATGGCAGTTGAGCGGAGGGTGCATCTTGGGCTCAAGGCATCCCTCGCTCTAGCCCTCAAGATCCTGGGATTTGAGGTAAGCCTCTATGAAGCCACCCAGATCTCCATCAAGGACAGCATCGGCATCACCCACCTGGTAGCCGGTCCGAAGATCCTTCACCATACGATAGGGATGCAGGACATAGGAACGGATCTGATTTCCCCACTCCGCCTCCACGTGCTCTCCCTTGAGCCGAGCCAATTCCTCCTCCTGCTTCTTTCGCTCCAAGTTGAAGAGGCGTGCGCGCAGGATTCGCATAGCTGTAGCTCGATTTTGGACCTGGGAGCGCTCGTTCTCGCAGGTGACCACGATGTCGGTGGGGATGTGCGTTATGCGCACCGCCGTGCTGCTTTTCTGCATATGCTGCCCGCCGGGGCCGCTGGAGCGATAGGTGTCAATGCACAGATCATGGGGGTCTATCTCGATCTCGATATCCTCCATCACATCAGGCAATACCTCTACTAGGGCGAAGGAGGTATGGCGTCGATGGGCGGCGTCGAAGGGGGAGAGGCGCACCAAGCGATGCACACCTCGCTCGGAGCGGAGGTGGCCGTAGGCATAGGAACCACCCACAGAGAGGGTGACGCTTTTGATGCCCGCTTCCTCCCCCGGCGAGAGGTCGTGGATCTGGGTTTTGAAGCCCTGATCCTCCGTCCAGCGCAGATACATGCGCAGCAGCATCTCTGCCCAATCCTGCGAGTCTGTACCCCCGGCCCCGGCGTGGATGGCCAGGATGGCATCCCGCTGATCGTGGGGGCCTGAGAGGCGTGCTAAGAACTCTCGATGCTCAAATTCTGCCTCCAGGGCCTCTGCATCAGCCTCGACCTCCGAGATCAGGTTTTCGTCCCCATCGGCAACCGCCAACTCCAGGAGGTCTAGGAGATCCGCCGCTCGATGAGCCAGGCTTCGCCAGCTCTCCACCTCCTCTTGGAGCGCGGCTAGCTCCTGCATAGTCTCCTGTCCCTGTTGGGGGTGATCCCAGAAGTCAGGAGCCCGCGTTGCCTTCTCCAGGCGAGCGATCTCCTGCTCCTTATCTGTCAGTCAAAGCTGATCCATCAGCTGGTCTAAGCGCTGCTGCAAGTCCTCTAACCTGGTGCGTAATTGCTCCATCATATCCCTACCTATCTCAGAAGTTGTCAATTATGAGAAGATGCTCTCCACGAAGATATTAGCGTCGAACTCGGCCAGGTCCTCCAACCCCTCGCCGGTGCCCACGAAGCGGATAGGAAGGCCTAGCTCGCGGGCGATGGCGAAGGCCACCCCGCCCTTGGCCGTGCCGTCCAGCTTGGCCAGGACGACACCGGTCACCTCCACCGCTTCCTTGAAGTGTCGGGCCTGGGACAGTCCATTCTGGCCCGTGGTAGCATCGAGCACCAGCAGCGTCTCGTGCGGGGCGCGATGCACCTGCTTGGCAGCCACCCGCCGCACTTTAGCCAGTTCCTGCATCAGGTTGTAGTGGGTGTGCAGCCGGCCGGCGGTGTCGATGATCAGGAGGTCCATGTCCCTCGATTGGCTAGCGCGAATAGCGTCGTACACCACGGCCCCCGCGTCGGCCCCCGGTTGGTGGGCGAGGACCGGTGCGCCCAGCCGCTCTCCCCAGATCTTGAGCTGGTCAAGGGCTGCCGCGCGGAAGGTGTCCGCGGCGCAGAGCATCACCCGTCGGCCCCGCTCCTGATAATAGTGGGCCAGCTTGGCGATGCTGGTGGTCTTGCCCGATCCGTTGGCTCCCACCACTAGGATCACCGTCAGCAGCCGCTCTTCGTCGGCCCGCCAGGGGGCTTGATGGTCCAGCAGCGCGATCATCTCCTGCTTGAGGGCCTCGCGAGCCTGCGGCGCGCTCCGAATTTCACCCCGCCTCGTTCGATCTCGTAGCCGGTCCACCAGGGCCATGGTGGTGGGCATGCCCACATCGGCCAGGATCAGGACCTCCTCCAGCTCCTCCCACAGCTCATCGGTGATGGGCTCATCGGCCCCGAACAGCCCGCTCAGGCGTCCCAGCACCCCCCGTCGGGTGCGCTCTAGGCTATCACTTAAGCTCTTGGAAGAACCGAATACCATCTCCTCCACCTGTTCCCACAGCCCGCAAGCTGTCAGTCGGCTATCAGCATGACGGCCCGGGCCGCGCCGATCACCCCCACATCAGGTCCCAGCGCCGAGGGGAGGATGCGCACTCTCTCGGGATGGACCATGCTGGCCCATTCCACCGCAACGCGCTTGACGGTGGGCGCGAAGAGCTCCCACTCGGTGAGCACTCCACCGCCCATGACGATCACCTCCGGGCCGACAATGGTGATCAAGTTGGCCAGCCCGACGCCGATGTAAAAGGCGGTCCGCTCAACGATCTCCTGGGCCACTCGATCCCCCTTCAGCGCGCCCTGCACCACGGTCTGGGCCGTGATGGCCTCAACCCGCTGCTCCTGAGTCAATTTCGTCAGCACTGTATCCTCCGCTCGGGCCCGCTGCTGGGCGGCGAGGGCGATGGCTGGTCCGGCGGCCAGCGCCTCCAGGCACCCCCGGGCCCCGCAGTAGCATTCTGGACCATTGAGGTCAATGGTGTGATGGCCGAACTCACCGGCCGTGCCGCTCACCCCGCGGTGCAGTTTGCCGCCCAGAATGAGGCCAGCGTTGATGCCGGTACTGACGGTGACGTAGGCCACGTTGGGCACCCCCTGGGCTGCGCCCGCCCACTGCTCGCCCAGCACCGCCGCATCGCAGTCGTTCTCCAGCGCCATGGGCAGTGGGCCGAAGCGGTCCCGCAGCGGGGTGAAGATATCGGCATCATCCCAGGTAGGCAGGTTATCAGGATAGGCCATCCGCCCGGTGGCGGGGTCCACCGGGCCGGTGCAGCCGATACCGATGCCCAGGAGCTCTTGGGGTTGCACACTCGCCTCAGTGCACACCACCTCGATCATGTCGCCGATGCGACGGATGCCATCTGCTGCACCCCGTCGAGGTTCCGTCGGCTCCTGTCCGCGGGCCAGCATCCGCCCATCTTGAGCGTCCACCAATCCCACTGCGATCTTGGTGCCGCCGATGTCCACGCCGACCACAGGGTTCACCATCCCCAGCCTCCCTCATAGAATTGCTACAGGCCCGACCTTGTGATTATAGCACATCCGCTCTTATTAGGCTAGCGGACTCTGTCAGGCTCAGATCTTCCAGCGCCAGGAGCTGAGAGCACAGAAGCCCACCTTGAGGTGGGCTTCCAAAGCCTGGACCAACGCCAAGTTTGCTTCTCCAGTGCCTCTAAACATTTATTCAGAAGATGTCTTCCGTTGTAGTTGACTATGATGATGCTGATGGCGAACCTAGAACGATAATTAGTCATTCAGAAGCTGAGGAGGATACTCAAGCATTTCAAGGTATCTGGCGAGACGATTGATGGGGAAGAGGTATTGAGAGAGTAAGAAGTTTGCCAATGGAAACGCTACGATGGTATATACTCTTCGCTGATGGGGGAGAAAGCGACAGTCTCACCCAGCTTAGCTGCGGCTGTTCATACCTGTCTTAGAACGAAAACAACTTCCAAATGCCACCCTAAAACAGATGCCTCTGTGCAGCTCTTACATAAGCTGGAGCCGGTTATAGCTTCATGCCGGCATATCGAACAGCGGGCCGAGCAATTGCTCGGCCCGCTGTGCTTGAGCTGTGTAGTATCCTGTCAAGGGCTCTTCTTATTCGACCTTGATCGCGTTATAGTTGGCCGAGTCTACAGCCGTCGTACCGAATCCCTCATCACTCACCACGACGACAATGGATTGGTCTGACTCGATAATGGCTGAACCGTACCAACCGAAGCCCCCTGCCTCAGGTGGAACCGTCGGCAAACCGGTTAGATTACCCTGCCAGAAGTTACCGGAACCATAGGGTGGTACAGAAACATCTGCAGGGTTGCTAGCACTCTGATCCGTGCCGTCCCAGTTCGTTAGCGCCATACTGACTGTTGCCGTGGTGCCAGTAGTATTCTGGATCTGGACACCCGTCGTCAGTTTGGTATCCGCCAGATGGTACCTACGTACCAAGGGGAGAGCGAAATCATGGCCTGCCTCTGAAGCAGTTACACAGTTGTAACTGCTTTGAGATTCGACAGCCCATCCGGCCCCATATTTACTGTCATTCACAACTGCCAGCACGGGGTCAGTTGCACTGATAGTGGCAACACCATAAAAGCCATCGTTAGTCGGCGTCGGATCGGCAGGAGTCTGTGAGCCACCCGGCAGGCCAGCGTCACGTGAACTGCCACCCGGCCCCTGAAAGGGGGCTTCCGACGAATTGGCCCCAATGGTAAGTGTCTCAGTGTAGGTGCCTAAGTTGGGGCTGCCCGCGTCAGCTCTGAAGACGATAGTGGTCGTCACCGGGTTCGGGTTTGGATTAACGATCGAAATGCCCGTATCACCATAGTAGTTAGCGCGGATCAGTGGGGCGTAGAGCGTCGTATCTGCTGAGTCGACTGGAACGCCGCTGAAGGCTGTGACACCCGGAGTACCTGGTATGTCGATGAACGACTGTACTACCACTGGCGTGTCGGAGGTGATCCGGACCGAACCGACAAAGCCACTTGCACCCATATCCAAGCCAGTGTCCGGTAGCGAGCCCCAAACTGCGTCATCCATAGACCATGTTTTGGAAGTACCTTTGGGTATAGTCTTGTTCGTAAGAGTTATAACAGGGGTGGTAAGGCCCCGCCCCAAAAGTGTGATGTCCACAGTTATGTCGTTGTCAGGATCGGTGTTCTGGGAGGTGAGTTCTCAACCCCCGTTTGACTTCTCTCTTGTCGAAAAGATTTGACCTGCTCAGGGCACCGCAGTATAATCCATTGGCAAGAACGAAGCTGAGTTGGCAGAAGCGCGATGTGCCCACTTTGAAGGCGCCTGCTGCACTTTTAGCAGACGAGTTTATGCAGAGCGCTATCCACATCGAGCCGCACGTGCAGCGTCGTTGTCACCAAGCCAGTGCCGTATTGCAATTCATCTGACCTCATCGGAAGAGAAATCCACAAGCAATAAGCCCAGGCCGTGGCTCTCATTTTCCGCTCATCCGCCTGGGTCTTACAATTGCATCTGCATCAGATCCTGTGCCAGCCTCAACTTCTCTCCGCAGCGCTTGCAGACCACCGCCTGCATCTTCTACCTGTCCGTGATGGACGGGCTCATGCTGCTCCTACTAGGGCAAAGCTCAGGTCGAGTGGGGCTGATGATCAACAGGTCAGGCCTGATCGTTTCTCCCAACGGAGGTCAATGTCCGCGCATCATATCTCGCAGGCGGTGGTAGCCGATGATTTTTATCTCTATCTCAGCCAGGTAGTCCTTCAGCTCCAGGGAGGTGAAGACCTGGTGATCCTGAGCGCGGGAGCGGACCATGTGGCCCAGCCCCTTCAACTCTGGACTGGAAACGGCGGGGTGGAGGAGCAGGTGGGTGAGTCCTGGTTGCAAGCTGTCGAACTGCTGCTTGTAGAAGGCCATCTTGTCCTCCACGTCAACGAGGGTGTCGGTTACTACATGATCCACTAGTGGATGGCCCTGCGATTCCAGGCGGGCCATCAGGTCCTGGATGGCTGGGAAAGCTTGGGCCATGCCTGCCTCGACGGCCATCTCCTCGGTCACACGAGGAAAAAAGCATGGGACTTGATACTCCAGCGCTAGCCGAGCGTAGAGCTCCAGGAACTTGGGATGGAACACCGTCCCCATGTGGGTATCTATGTGGGTGACGTCAATCCCAAACTCCAGCGCTCGCTCGATCTGAGCCCGGAACTCCCTCTCGGCCTCCTCGGGCGTGATGTGGGCCTGAGCTTTCTCAGTGGCACGCCACAGATATCTCTGTTCATCCCGCAGGCCGGAGTTCGACCCCGCTGGGCTGACCGGGCCCCAGCGATAGGATTCATACTCGCAGGTCAGCGTCAGGTGCACCCCCAGATCAACCTCCGGATGGGCACGGGCGTAAGTCGCCACCTCTGGAAACCATGGGCTGGGGACCAGTATGGAGCCACAGGAGACGATCCCGGCCTCCAGCACGGCGAAGGAGCCGAGGTTGGCCGCGTGGCAGGCCCCCACGTCGTCGGCGTGGACGATTACCACGCGATCTTGTGGCGCGAACCCTAACTGCTCTATCACGCTGTCCATAGGTCAAATCCCTTCTATGTGCTGTCATTGTTGTTTCAACCCTCACCCGGCCTTCGGGCCGGGTGCGAAAAGTGCTTGTTATACCCTTCATTTTCAAACGTCTGTTTTGATCAGGAAGTAGCTTAGCACAGCTTCGATACCCTGTCAAGAGGCTATAGAGCATCAAGTGCAGGTGAGTGCGGTTTTTCCCCGGTGCTTCAGGTTGCAAGGGTCCTCAGATGCGCTTAAGTGTCGTGATCCTCACCAAAGACGAGGAGCATAACATCTCCGATTGCATCACCAGCGTACAGTGGGCGGACCGGGTGGTGGTTCTGGACTCGGAGAGCGTGGATCGCACACGGGAGATCGCCCGGGAGATGGGGGCTAAGGTGTACATACGCCCCTTCCGCGACTACGCTGATCAGCGAAACGCGGCCCTGGAGATGGTGGAGGGAGATTGGATATTCTTCGTGGACGCTGACGAGCGGGCCACGCCGGAGCTGGCAGCCGAGGTCCAGGAAGTTATCGAGGATGAATCGAGGGTGGGCTGGTGGGTGCCGAGGCACAACTACATCTTCGGGCGGATCATACGCCACGCTGGCTGGTACCCTGATTACCAGCTTCGGCTGCTCAGACGGGGGTACGCCCGCTATGATCCCGCCCGGCCGGTGCACGAGGTGGTAATGCTGGATGGGGAAGCGGGGCATCTACAAAATCCGCTGATCCACTACAATTACCACACGCTGGCAGAGTTCAGGGAGCGGCAACAACGCTACACTACCTACGAGGCCCAGGCTCTACTGGAGGAGGGAATCCGCCCCCGGTGGCGCAATTTCATTCTACAGCCCTTGCGTGAGTTCCGCCTCCGCTATCTGACGCTGCAGGGCTATCGCGATGGGGCTCATGGGCTGCTGCTCAGCTTGCTTATGGCCTGGTATACCTTTCAGCGCTACCGGCTGCTTCGCTCCCTGCGGCGGAATCGCAGTTGACCGGATGCCCTGGTCATGCTATACTTCAATATGGATTTTATCGAGGAATTTACCTGCAGTTGCTTGAGGTCGAATAGACGATGGATAATCGTGCGCTCCTGAGCGAGCCAGTTCTGGTGCTGAATCGGAACTACCAGCCCATCCACGTCTGCAATGTCAAGCGGGCGATGATCATGCTTCACATGGGTAAAGTTGAAGTGGTGGAGAATAGCAGGGGTTTCATCCATACCCCCTCCACTGCCTTCCACTGTCCTTCGGTGATCCGTCTGGCCTACATGGTACATCGCCCGCGTCCCAAGGTGAAGCTCACCAAGCGGGAGATCCTACGACGAGATAACTACACATGTCAGTATTGTGGGAAGAGGACCCGTAACCTGACGGTGGATCATGTCATCCCCCGCCATCTGGGAGGTAAGCACGAGTGGGAGAATCTGGTGAGCGCCTGCCCGGCCTGTAACCTCAAGAAGGGAGGGCGAACTCCACGCCAGGCGGGAATGTCTCTCCTGCGCAAGCCGCGGGAGCCCTACGCCAGCGCGGACTATCTTTTTGGCCGGTATCTCTCCGACAATGAGGAGTGGCGTAAGTTCATCGTGGGGTGGTAGACTCAGCGATGAGTATAAAATAGGAAGTGGAACAGGCCCTTGCGCGAATAAGGGCCTGTTTTTATCTACACTGGCTTCGGGATGTCCCAAATTTCACCCTCTTCGCGCCCGCAATCTCCTCTGGTCAGCTCGCATGTGGCAGTACTTGTACTTCTTGCCGCTGCCGCACCAGCAGGGATCGTTGCGTCCCAGCTTCCGGTGGGCTGGGGGCGCCTCCCGGCGCTGCACGAACTCGTGCGACGGAGGTAGATCGGGCTTCTCCGGCGGGCGCTTCACCGGTATCTGATCCAGGTCCGGCACTAGTTCGTGGCACAGCCCGACGACGGGACGATGCTCGCCGGCCTCGAAGTCCAGGGCCATCGCAGCCCGCAGGTCGGTCAGCACCGTGGGGTCCACCTCGGCCTCCCGCCCTCGCCGCTCGCTCTGCTCCATATCCTCCAGGGATTGGAGCAGTTGATCGCGCAGCTCCTCTGGATCGCCCGTCGCCTCGATCCATTCCAGACCGCGCCGGGCGGCTTCCGTTCCCAGCTCCGTCAGCCCAAAGCGGTCGAAGGTGATGGCCATCAGATTGTAGGTCCAGATGTCGGCTGGGTCGTTGCGCAGCAGCGCAGCCAGGAGTGTCAACCCCGTGTGAAGGTCGTCCAGCCACAGGTGGGTCTCCGCCAGATCCAACAGGAAGGAACGCGCGTTCATGCCCTCATGATGTCGCAGATCGTGGGCCAGCCCCCGCTTGACGAACTCAATGGCCTCCCGATCGCCGAGTCTTCGCAGCTCCTGGCCCATCTCGAAGAAGATGTCCTGGTACCAGAGCATGGGACTGGCTGTGGGGGAGCTCAGGGCCTCCTCCAGCATAGCCCAGGCCAGCGCCCAATAGTCGCGTGTCTGCGCCTCGTCCCCTATCTCCCGCGCCACGTCCGAGACTCCGAAGAAAAGCTCTGCCAGAGTGGCCCGGCTCCAATCGCTCAGGGGCTCCCTCAGCGGTTTGGCCGAGGATGGTTGGGCCAGGATCTCGGGCAGTGTGTCCCACAGCCGGTCGGCCTGCAGCGACTCGGCGACGATGACGGCCGACGTTGTAGCATCCATCCCTGGAATGGACCGGCCCAGGTCACGCCCTGCGAAGTAATCCTCTTGAAGTTTGTCGATCACGCCCAAAGTGACGCACATGTAGCGCGAGGTGGCGTGCTGTGGCTCCTCCTGAGGAGCGGGTGCGGGTCCAAAAATCTCCTCCAAGAAATCGTACTCGGGAGGGGAGATCCGCTCGTGGATCAACCCTAACCGGACTTGCACGTCCTGCCAATCTCCCTCCACAGAGAGGTCAACGCAGTCCGCGTTGAAGGCTCGCTCCATGAGTGACGCCGCTTCGACCGCCTTCAGATCCACCAGATAGCTGATGATAAAAGCGTTCAACGTGCGATCGTGCTCGGCGAACCGCCTCAGCGTCGCGGTCAGGCTCTCGACGCACTCGGAGCGAGCCTGGGGATGCCGTTCGCCGATAGTGCCCAAACTGTGGGCAGCGGCCACCCGGGCCCACAGCCCGTGGGACGCATCGGCCAGGTAGTCCCTCAGGGTGGGAACGGCTGCTGGGCCGATGAGCCCAAAGACGTCGGGAAGCTCCTCCCCGACCCAGTCATCGTCATATTCGTCAATGCGGGGCAGGAGGCGGGTGAGCGGCTCTATGGCCTCCTCCGCGCCCAGCTGCGCCAGCGCGCGCCAGGCGTGGACCGGCGCCCAGACCTCCAGGCTGTCCGAGTCGGCCCAGTTCAGGTCCTCGTCCAAGGCCATGCGAATCAGGTCCGGGATGTGCTCCGGGCCGAGGCCCAGCTCCAGGTAGTCGGGCCACTCCCGCATCCCACGGCAATCGCCCATGGTGAGCAGCTCGGATACGGGTTCAGGGTAATTGAATCCTGTCACGTTATCTCGCTTTCTGTTAGCCAAGGATTGGAAATCCCTGGCTGAAGTTGAGAAGCGCCCTCAGGCGCTGCACCAGGCCCTGAGGGGCCTTTTCGGTTTCAGACGGCGAATTCGATTCAGCGTTCCCAGGCGGGGAGAGTGGGATTCGAACCCACGGTAGACTTGCGCCTACAGCGGTTTTCGAGACCGCCCCGATAGTCCACTCCGGCATCTCCCCACAAGTATATTTCATTTGGGTTGTAGGGGCACCCCTTGCGGATGCCCAGGGTGGGCGCAAGGCCCACCCCTACCAATCTGTTTGAAACGCACCCCTGTGATTCAGGGCCAAGTGTCGCCATCCTCGCGGCCTCGGTTATCCGCAGGTGGGATTATAACAAGAGATTCGTGGATAGCAAGTAGCTTGTCATAGACGTGCATTTCAGTTTCGGGTGAGATGTGGTATAATAATGAATGGCGCTTTACGAGACTGCGCATCTTTCTATGATTAGGAGGGAAGGGACCTTGAGGGTTGAGATCGAGGAACAGGAGCGGCTCTACGATGGATTCTTCAAGCTGGATCGGATAACGCTACGCCACGAGCGTTTCGATGGCTCTATGAGCTCCTCTAAGTCCATCCTTAACTTGGAGCGGGGCGATGCGGTAGGGGTCCTGCTGCACGATGTGGAGCGCGATGTTCTCATCTTCGCCAACCAGTTCCGGTATGCCGCCTACGAGCGCACTGGCCAGGGTTGGATGGTGGGCATTATCGCCGGGATGATGGAGGAGGGGGAGAGCATGGAGCAGGTCGCCCGCCGCGAGGCACTGGAGGAGGCCGGCTACCGCTTGGAGGAGCTGGAGTTCATCACCACATTCTTCGTCAGCCCTGGCGGCACTACCGAGCGCATCCACCTCTTCTACGCTCCCGTGTCCGAATCGCAGCGGATATCGGATGGGGGAGGCATTGATGATGAGGATATCCGCTTGATAGAGCTATCCTTCAATGAGGCTTGGAAGAGAGTTGAGGATGGCCATATCTGCGATGCGAAGACCATCGTCGCTCTGCAGTGGCTCAGATCGCCGTAGGCATGCTTCGTGATGCGAATGAGCGAATCCAAGGAGGTGAATAAACTATGATCCCTCTGAAACTGCGTCTGCACAACTTCATGTGCTATCGTGACCCCGAGCCACTGGATTTCAGGGGAATTCAGCTGGCCTGCCTGACCGGGGATAACGGCCACGGCAAGTCCGCCCTGCTGGATGCCATAACCTGGGCCCTGTGGGGGAAGGCGCGCGACGGCAAGCGCAGCCACGACGAGCTCATCCACCTGGGCCAGACGGATATGGAGGTGGAGTTCGAGTTTGAATTGGACAACCAGCGGTACCGGGTCATCCGAAAACGTACCAGTCGAGGGCGAGGCCGGAGCGCCCTCGAGCTCCAGGTCTTCGATGGAGAAGGCTTTCAGTCTCTGACGGAATCGGGTATCCGCGAGACCCAGGGAAGAATTGACCGTCTGCTGCGCATGGATTACGAGACCTTCACCAACTCCGCCTTCCTCCTCCAGGGGCGGGCCGATGAGTTCACGGTGAAGACCGCCGGGCAGCGGAAACAGGTCTTGGGAGAGATCTTGAGCCTCTCACTTTACGACGAGTATGAAGAACGGGCTAAGGAACGGGCTAAGGCCAAGGAAAGGGAGGGGGAGGAGCTGGCGGCTCAGATCGCGGAGATGGACCGCGAATTAGCTCATCGTGATGAGTATGAGGCTGAGCTGGCTCAGGCCGAGGAGGATGCCTGCCAGCTGAGCAAGGACCGGCGAGCGGCGGAGCAGGAGCTTGATGGGCTGCGCGAGCGGCATCGCGATCTTCTGAATAAAAAGCAACAAGCCGAGGAGCTAGCCAGGCGTGTGGCTCAGGGCGAGCAGGAGCTCATCCGTTTGGAGGGGCAGATCAAGAACACGGAAGCGCGGATCGAGAGCTATGAGGCCACGCTGGATCAGGAGGCGGACATCGAAGCGGGGTACTCAAAACTGCAGGGGGCTCGTGAGCAGCGGGATGAATTGGATCGGAAGCTCACCCGCCTGGTGGGTCTGAGGGAGAGGATCGCGGAACTGGAGGCGGCCCTTGCTCAGGCGGAGGAGGAGCTGACGGTGCAGCGGCGGATTGCCCA
>JAYEMR010000061.1:0-3408 GCA_034718215.1 Chloroflexota bacterium | reverse complement strand
TTCGCCGTCGTCGCGGCACGGGAAGCAGTGGCCGATGCCGAGTTGATCATGGACCAAGCGACGCGGAGCCGAACCGCTGTGATCGTCGGCTCCGGCACGGGGGGCATGGGGACCGTGGTAGAGCAGGTGCGGGTCATGGACCGGCGGGGGCCAGGGCGGGTCAGCCCCTTTCTCATCCCTCGCATGCTGACCGACAGTGCCCCGGCGCAGATCGCCATCGATTTTGGCATCATGGGTCCCAACATGGCTGTTCTCTCCGCCTGCGCTACGAGCAACAATGCCATCGGCGAGGCCTGGGCCATGATCCGCCGAGGGGTGGTGGACGCGGCCCTCTGTGGAGGGACTGAAGCCGTCATTATACCCATAGCAATCGCCGGCTTCAGTGCAATGAAGGCTTTATCCACCCACAACGATGATCCGGCTCGTGCCTGTAGACCCTTCGATGCCCAAAGAGATGGCTTCGTGATGGGGGAAGGGGCGGGGGTGCTGGTGCTGGAGCGATTGGACAGAGCGCTGGAGCGAGGAGCGCATATCCATGCCGAGCTAGTGGGCTACGGCGCCTCAGCTGACGCTCACCATATCGCCGCTCCTCGTGAGGATGGAGGGGGAGCCGTGATGGCCATGCAGCGCGCCCTGGAGTGCACGGGTCTGGAGCCCACAGCGGTTGACTACATCAACGCCCACGGCACGGGCACTACCCTCAACGATGTCTCCGAGACGCGGGCGGTGAAAGCCCTCTTCGGTCCCCATGCGCACCATGTACCCATCAGCTCCACCAAGGCGGTGACCGGCCACCTGCTGGGTGCCGCTGGGGCGGTGGAGTCGCTCATCTGCTGCAAGGCGCTGGAGACGGGGGTGATCCCCCCTACTATCAACTATTCGGCCCCCGATCCGGAGTGCGACCTGGACTATGTGCCCAACCAGGCTCGGGAGGTGCCCATACACGTGGCTATGAACAACTCCTTCGGTTTCGGTGGCCACAACGCGGTACTGATCTTCCAACGATGGGAATCGAGAGACTAGCAGCGGATGTCTGGAATGGAACTGTGGACACGAGGAGGCGTTCGGCGCAGATCATCGGCTGGGGAAGGCGCTGCCGGAGCGAGTGCTGACCAATGATGACCTCAGCCGCATGGTGGATACCTCCGATGGGTGGATCAGGGAGCGGACAGGCATCCAGGAGCGGCGCATCGCCGAGGAGGGGGAGACGACTGCCTCGTTGGCCAGCGAGGCTGCGCGACAGGCGCTGAAGAAGGGAGCTTTCGATCCCGCGGACCTGGATCTAATCATCGTGGCCACTATCACCCCCGAGCATCTCTTCCCCGCCACCGCCTGTTTGGTGGTCGCCACCCTGCGACCCCGGAGACGACAGCCAACGGGATGCACTACCTGCAGATGGATGGTCGGAAAATATTCCGCTTCGCCACGCGCATCATTCCCCAGGCCACTCGTGAGGTGCTCGATAGGGTCGGGCTGCCCCTGGAACATCTGGAGCTGTTGATCCCTCACCAGGCCAATCAGCGCATTATCGAAGCCTCGGCTCAACACCTGGGGATCCCGGTGGAGCGCTTCTTCACCAACCTGGCGCGCTATGGCAACACATCTGCGGCCTCCATTCCCATCGCCCTCTGCGAGGCGCTGGAGGCTGAGCAGGTGCAGGCTGGAGATCACCTGGCGCTGGTGGGGTTCGGCGCTGGCCTCACCTGGGACGCAGCGGTCATCGAGTGGAGTCAGCCTTGGCCCAGACCTCCCATCGCACGCCGCACGCGCCTTCTCCTCTGGCTGCGCTACCAGTGGGCGCCAGTGCGCTCGCTCCTCCGACGTCTGCGACGAGCCCTGGGAGCCCTGCTGCAGCGGATGCCGCCCCTTTGAGACGAGGCTAGCGTCTGCAGCGGACGGGTACGAGCAGGACGAGCATCAGATCTGCGGCCGGGCGAGGCGACAGCTTGAAACCTCACTATTCCATGGCGGGCAGCAGGGCCGGCTGCTGATACGGCCCCTCACGAAATTCATCCCAATAGCCGCGTTCCTCGACGAGCCTGTACTGGAAGATGGCCTGACCCGCTACACCAGCCTGCCGAGCCCGATCGATGCTGTCCGCGACGTCCTCAAAATCGTCGTAATGAGACATTCCATCATCCGTTCCCGCGTAGATCCCCGCCAGCACAAAACGGTCGTTATCATGCTCTACAAAATCCTGGGTAAGGGTATAGAACCGAGAGTAGTACTCCTCGCCTCCCATGCAGCTCATGTAGGCGTAGAGCATGGGGGCGATGCCATCTATCTGGCCCTCCTGCATCCAGCCCTGGGAGTCCTGATAGTAGCCATCGTAGCCATCATATTTTATCCAGTCCCACCGATCCTGATAGATGGGCCAGACGGCGGCGGTGAGCATCACATCCGAGCGGGGCGAGATGACCTCTCGATATATCCTGTCCACCAGCTCCGTCACCTGGGCTCGCTGCCAGTCCTCCCAGGTGATGGTGGGGCTGATGGCTAAAGTCTCACTGAACCGTGCCTGGCTGACCGGATCATGTGAGTACCCTGGCCCGGCGTAGCGGATGTGATCTAGGTGCAGGCCGTCAACATCGTAGCGGCCGACGATGTCTTGGCAGACGGAGATGATGGGCTCGACGGTCAGGGTGACAGCGGGGCTGGCCCACAGATATGAGGGATTCAGTGGCATAGGACCGTGCTCATCCCACTGCCGCCAGGTGTCGGTATAGACGGCGGTAAGGACATGGTACATATGAAGGGGTGAAGTGTCGGTTGGGGGCGGTGAGGTGCCAACCCAGGCCGGGTAGACGTTGATCCAGGCGTGGAGCTGCAGCCCCCGAGGCTGGACCTCGTCGAGAGCCACTGCGAGCGGATCCCAACCCGGGTCCTGCCCCAGTGTTTCAGTTATCGTGCCGGTGAGGCGGGCGGCCCAGGGCTCATGTTGGGATTGATAGTAGGCATCCGACTGGCCGCGCACCTGGAAGAGGATAGTGTTGAAGTGGGCGTAAGCCGCCCGTTCGACGATGCGCGCGACATCCTCTGGGCTGCTATAGCCGTAGCGCGTCACCCACAGGGCGCGCACCTCGGGGGTGGGTGATGTGGTGAAGGTAACCTCCGTCGTGCGAGTGATAGAATCGGCCACAGCCCGGACAGTGGAGAGGCCGGAGTTGATGGCGGAGGTCAGCACCACAGAGGCTGTGCCCTCTGGGCCGGACATCCGCAGGAGATGGGACAGCGTGCCTAGGGTAGCGGTAAAGGTGACTGACACACCGCCCAGGGGATTGGAGTCAGCGCCCTTCACGAGCGCTGTCACGGTCGAGGTGGAGATGCCGTCAGCGGCGATGGAACTTGGCTCAGTGGTCAGTTCCAACGAGGTCACAGGGGGAGCAGAGCGGACTACCAAGGGGAGAT
>JAYEMR010000060.1:0-17588 GCA_034718215.1 Chloroflexota bacterium | reverse complement strand
CGCATCATGCTGGGCACATACGCCCTCTCCGCCGGCTACTATGACGCCTATTACCTCAAGGCCCAGCAGGTGCGTACCCTCATCAAGCAGGAATTCGACCGAGCCTTTGAGAAAGTGGACCTCCTCGTAGCTTCCGTCTCGCCTACGGTGGCCTTCCCCATTGGAGAGAGAGTGAGCGATCCGTTGAAGATGTACCTGTCGGATGTGCTCACCCTCTCCGTGAACCTGGCTGGCATCTGCGGCATCTCAGTGCCCTGCGGATTCGCCGATGGCCTGCCCATCGGGCTGCAGCTCATGGGGGCTGCTTTCGACGAGGCCACCTTGCTGCGCGTGGCCTATGCCTACGAACAGGCCACGGAGTGGCACGAGAGGAAGCCAGAATTGTGATGATAAGAAGGGAAGCATGTTACGCGGGACTGGATTTGAAAGGGAATGGGTCCACTGAAAAAGTGTTTCAGTGGACAAAAAGGGGCTATATGCTGTGGTTGTGCTTCGCACAACCACAGCATATACTCACTTCGTTTTTCAGGAGAGCCGTAAATGAGATTTTATAGTCAGGAGGATAGACAAGTGAGCCAGTTGAGCAAAGAGATACACGAGCAACCCCAGGTCTTGACCCGCCTGTTGGATGAGCAGACCGAGACCGCTGCTCAGATAGCTTCCGCTATCCGCGCTCGCGATGTGCATTACGCTGTATTCGCTGCGCGTGGCACCTCCGATAACGCCGCGCGCTACGCCAAATATCTCTTCGGAGCCCTGGTCGAGCTGCCGGTGGCGCTGGCTACCCCCTCGCTGTTCAGCATCTACCACACGCCGCCTCAGCTGCATGACGCCTTGGTGCTGGGGGTATCCCAGTCAGGACAATCGCCCGACGTCGTGAGCGTCGTTGAGGAGGGGAGGAGACAGGGGGCGCTGGCCATCGCTGTGACCAACACGTCCGATTCTCCATTGGCCCAAGCCGCCGAGCTTGTCCTGCCTTTGGAAGCGGGCGAGGAGAAGGCCGTGGCTGCCACTAAGACCTACACCGCGCAGTTGGCAGCGCTGGCGCTATTGGCAGTACAACTTGCTAGCGATGATGAGCGCTTAGCTGCTTTGCGGCGTATGCCCAAGGCAGTGGAACAGACCCTGGCGCTGGAGGAATCTATCGCCCAAGCAGCTCAGCGCTACGCCTACGCCACCGAATGCATCGTGCTGGGACGAGGCTATAACTACGCTACCGCCTTCGAGATCGCCCTCAAATTGAAGGAGCTGACCTACATCATCGCCGAGCCCTACTCCCCAGCCGACTTCCGCCATGGCCCTGTCGCCCTCATCGAGCATGGTTTCCCCGTCGTCGTCGTCGCCCCGCAGGGCGCGGTCTACCCCGATATACTGGACTTGACCCACGAGCTGGCCGACCGTGAGGCGGAACTTATCGTCATCTCCGGCCAGGAGGAGCCTCTGCAGCTGGCTCGCACGCCGCTGAGATTGCCGGCCGATCTGCCGGAGTGGCTCTCGCCATTCACTTGCGTCGTTCCGGGGCAGCTTCTGGCTCTGTACACCACGCTGGCCAAAGGGTACGAACCCGATCATCCTCGAGGGCTGACAAAGGTGACTGAAACTCGCTAGAGGGGGATCACCGAATAGGATAGAGAGGGTATTCCCACGAGTCACCGTTGGCAGCGGATGGCTGTTCCCTCGATGCTGAACCGGCAGGGGAGGAACTGCTCTGTGACCAAGATATTGGTGCGGACGTGGTCGGTGATGCGGCTGGTTTGAATAACACCGCCATAAAGGCCCAGGTAGGGGATCAGTTGATCCGCCATCCAGCGATCCACTGCCGCGCCGCTGGCCAGCTCCTCCAGCAGAAGCTCCGCCGCCTCTCGCCCCACCACCTCCGCCCGTTTCCCCCGGCGGCCAATGGAACAGACGCCCAGTCTGGTTTTCTCGCAGTGGGCGTAGGCGTGAAATGATGTGCCAGGAGAGGCACTGTCCACGTAAAGCTGATGGACCTCTCCCAGAGGATACCTCTCCTGCCAGGCCTCCTCAAACCCCTCCATCTGTCTCTCAGCCACGCGCGCTCTGCGAAGGTCCTCGCTGACCACATCCCAGATTTCCACGGCCTCCACCCGACCCCGCTCCTTCAAGTGGATAGGCCCGGGTGAGTCGGCCCAGGGCTGGATGCTGACTCTCACCCGACCGCCACCTCGCGGATAGAACCCTCGCCGTAGGGTCTCCACCTCGATCTCCGCGCCCCATTCCCTCAAAAAATGGCAGTGGACGTGGGTGAAGTAATCAATTAGCGGGCTCCAGGTCACATCTGTTCCACCCTTGATCTCCAGCGTCATCCTCCCATCCGTCTGAAGGGCGATAGGAACCAAAGTCTGAAGCACAAGCGTCACCGCGCCAGCCGTGCCGACGGAGACCTGATAGCTGCCTCCTCTGATCTCGTCCGGTTGGAAACGCACTTCCTGCGACCTCAGCTTGGCCCCCTCCAGCTCCCCATCACAGAGTTGGGCCGCGGCCCTGACCCCGGTCAGATGCTGAGCTGCCAGGCCGGGGTTACGTCTTCCTGAGCGGATGTTGAAGATGCGACAGGGCCTGCCAACTATCGCGGCCAGGCTGACCGCGGTACGGAGCACCTGGCCGCCTCCTTCGCCGTAACTGCCGTTAATCTCGATCAAGCTGGCCATTTGTCTTGACCCTCTACTTCAGCCTCGAAACCGGTGCACCCAGGCCTCACGCGCCTCTGTGTCGCGGTCCAGGAGCAGGCGGCGGAGGAGCACTTGACGTCGCTCCGAGCCGGGCGGCGGCAGCGGCAACCGGTTAGCCTCCAGCCGCTTGATCACCGTCAGCAGGAGCATCGCGACGCAGGTCCAGGTCACCGCCGGAGGCTTCTCCAATCCCCAGGTCAGCAGTGGAAGTGCCCCTATCCCAACCAGAGCTGCTATCGCTGTGTACCTAAGCAGCTTCCCGATCCCCAGGAAGATCAAGAGCCAGGGGAAGCCCCAGGGGAAGGTCACTAGCATCACCCCCATGAAGGGAGAGATCCCCCGTCCTCCTTTGAACCCCAGGTAGAGGGGCCAGTCATGGCCGATGACGGCCGCTAGGCCCGCGGCCAAGGCGATGGGTAGGCCAAGGCCCAGCCTCAGGCCCAACCAGGTAGGCAGAGCCGCCTTGGCGATGTCAAATATTCCCACTGGGACTATGGCCCAAGGGGCGGCGTGGTAATAGACGCCTGTGCCGCTGACTGTGCCACTCCCCCGATGCCTGAGGTCCACTCCTTTGATCCACCTTCCAGCGAGATAGGCTGAGGGGATGGAGCCTAGAATGTAACCGAAGATCATCAGCGATATGCTTAACATTTCTCACTCCGCCCAGAAGGAGAGGGCCAGCGTCCCCGGGCCAGTGTGGGTGCCGATCACCGGCGTGATCCCCGTCTGGTACAACTCGCGGCAGTCGAACCGCTCCTCGACGGCCTGGGTCAACCACTCCACCTCCTCCGGCTTGCACGCTCCCTGATGCACGGCTACGTGCACCGGCCTATCTCCAACGACTCGGGCCATGTGATTCACTAAATCGCGCAGGGCACGGGACCGGGTGTGAGAACGCCCCAGCGGTTCCAGCCTTCCTTTATCAGTGCGGAGCTGGATCAAGGGCTTGATCCGCAGCACCGAACCCAGGAGCGCCTGTACTTCGCCGATCCGCCCGCCCCGCCTCAGGTACTCCAGTGTATCCATGGTGATGAGCACATACACCCTGGGGATCAGCTCCTGGATCCGATCCATAATCTCCTGCACCGTGGCCCCGGCGGCAGCGGCCCTGGCCGCTTCCAGTGCTAGGAAACCCTCGGCCATCAGGCCAGTGCCGGAGTCCACCACTCGGATGTCAATCTCCTCCATCTGCTGGGCGGCGGTGAGAGCTGTACCATAGCCCATCCCCAGCTGCCTTCCGTAGGGAATGCAGATGATGGCCTCGGCGCCCTCCTCGGCCATCTGTCTGTAGAAGGTCAGATATTCTCCCACCGATGGAGCGGAGGTGGTGGGCAGAGGATCAGCCTCTCTCAGGCGGTGGTAGAACTCATCCATGCTCATCTCCACGCCATCCAGATGGCTCTCGCTGCCAAAGTTCACGTGAAGGGGGATGACCTGGATGGAGTACTCCCGTCGCAGCTTATCCGGCAGACAGGAGACCGAATCGGTGAGGATAGCGATATGGTGCATGGCTTCCTCCTTCGCGGAAGGGCGAATGGCCATTCGTCCCTACTCCTGAGCGACCTGGGCTAATTCGGCCCGAAGTTCCTCAATAAGGCCGCTCTCCACCACCCGACGCGCTTGTGCGATGGCTTTGGCCACGGCCGGCGCCCGCGAGCGCCCATGACCTACGATCATCACCCCGTCAACCCCCAGAAGCGGCCCTCCCCCCAGCCCTTTCTCTATCTCCATCATCTCCCGAAGCCCTCCGGTCAGCTCCTCGATCTGGGGAGCCGGAAGCTGCCCTTCCAGCTGCTTCCCCAGCCATCCGGCCAGAGCCCTCCCCAACCCCTCGCTGTACTTGATCAGGATGTTGCCCACGAAACCATCGCAGAGGACTACATTCACGCGGCCGCTTGCCAGGTCCCATCCTTCGATGTAGCCGACGAAGTTGAACTCGCTTTTCTCCAGCAGCTCATAGGCGGCCCGTGTCTGGGGGATGCCCTTGCCCGGCTCTGTGCCGTTGGAAAGCAGCCCTACTGTGGGCTCTGTGATGCCCAGCAGGCAGCGGGCGTAGGCGACACCTACCGCGGCGAACTGGAGGAACTGCTCCGGCTTGCAGCCGGCGTTGGCCCCCAGGTCGAAGGCCACTGTCTCGGGGGCCAGCGGCAGGAAGTCCCCTCCGGCCACAGGGCGACTCACTCCGGGCAGCGGGCCGAAGGCCCAATGGGCGGCGATCATGGCCGCCCCAGTGTGCCCCATGGTCACCGCCGCGTCCGCCTGGCCCTCCTTCGTAAACTGAGCACAGAGGGCCACGCTGGCCTGAGGTTTGGCTCGCAGCCCAGCCGCCGGTGACTCTCCATCGCGGATGAACTGATCGGTGTGATATATCTGGATGGGAAGGCTGGCCGCCTCGCTAGCAGCTAGCTCAGCTTGAAGCCTCTCCTCCGGCCCCACCAGGATGATCTCTCCTGCCTGCGCAGACAGGACCTCTCCCTGCTGGGCTGCCTTCACAGCCCCTCGAACAACCTCCCTGGGGGCAAAGTCTCCCCCCATCCCGTCCAGGGCAATCCTGATCGTCTCCCCTTGCATCACTATCCTCCTTCCAGTGGATCAGGCAAACTCCCGTCGGCGGTGATATAGAGCAGAGCAGTGGCCTCCGCGGCCATCGGGCCATCGGCCAGCTTGACCGTGGCTTGGGCATCGGCCAGCTTCCGCCTCGCTTGGATTATCTTCGCCCGGATCAGAACCTTCTGTCCGATGGGGATGGGGCGGTGGAACCGTACCTCCATCCTCGCCGTGACTATAGGTATGATCCCCCGATAGTAAGCCGCGTAGCCGATCGCCTCATCCAACAGCGTGCTTATCAATCCCCCATGCATGATCCCCTCCCAGCCCTGGTATCGCTCGTCAGGGACAAACTCGGCGACCGCCTCTCCATCCTCTTGATGAAAGCGGAGATGGAAGCCAGCGGGGTTATCCTTTCCACAGCCGAAACACATGTTGTATTCCTCAGAGATGGAGATCTGCACTGTCGCTCCTTTCAAGTCAAACACCACTCATCAACCACGGGAAGCATTTTTGAGGATTCCTGCAGATTGGTCGAGGAACCTTGTGGCCTGCTGCCAAGCTCGCCGGGGGTTGAGCAACAAAAGCAACACGATGCTTCCCGACAACATCTGTCCCCATTTCGGCGCAACGTGCCAGGCGGCGAGGATAAATGCACCGTAGACCAGCCCCATCGCCAGTTGCAGCGGTGCCATGACATGAAATTTCCGCGTACCCAAGCCGGCGAGCACCAGTCCACCCACGACGGGCAGGAAGGGCAATACCCCCATGCAATCAAGCAGGTCGCCAGCGCCAACGTCAACCCTATGTCCGCCACTATGTCGCAGCGGCCCAGGCGAGTCGGACGGCGCGCTCGGCGGGCCAGAGGCCCATCCAGCACGTCGGTGATCCAGGCCAGGATGGTCAACGGGGCGGCGAGGGGAAAACCCTCATCCGGGCCTTGCAGCGCCGTGTAGATGATGGTCAGCACGAAGACGCTTCGCAGAGCTGTCAGCACATCGGCCAATAGGTCCATCAATTGGATGCTCCTATTATTAGCTATCAGCTGATAGCTATCAGCTAATTAAGGTCGCATCTCCATCCCCTAGTTTACACGATTAGGGACAGCGACGCTCATGCATCCTCCGCCCAGAAGCTCAAGCCCACGAGGCCAGGGCCGGCGTGGGTCCCCAAAACAGGCGTGAACTCGGTGATGTACAGCTCTACGCAGTGGAAGCGAGCCGCCACCTCCCGGTGCAGCCTCTTCGCCTCCTCCAATGCGTCGGCGTGCATCACCGCGATGTGGGCCGGCAGCCCTTCCACCCGCTCGGCCACTATCTCCAGCATGCGCTGCATCGCCTTAGCTCGGGTGCGTGGCCGCTCCAGCGCATCCGCCACTCCATCCTTGACGAAGAGAAGGGGTTTGAAGTTCAGCACAGAGCCCATCAAGCGGGCTGCCCGGCCGATCCGCCCTCCACGATATAGATACTCCAGGGTATCCAGCATAGCGATGAGGTCCACTCTGGATATCATCTCCTCAGCCCGAGCTACAACTGCCTCCAGCCCACCTCCTTGTGCCGCTCTGGCCGCCTCCAGTGCGATGAACCCCTGGGCCATAACCGCGGTGCGGCTATCAATGACGTGCACTGGCACCTCATCGAACATCTGCGCCGCCTCCTCGGCCGTCTCCACCGTGGCGCTTAGCCCACGGGACAGGTGGATCGAGACTATGGACTCCGCCTTCTGACTCAGCTTGGAGTAGAGGGAGAGGAAATCGCCCACGGAGGGGGTGGTGGTAGTGGGCAGCTGATCCTCTGTCCGCAGCCGGCGGTAGAACTCCCTCGTGGTGATGTCCACCCCATCTCGAAATGCCTCCCTGCCAAAGACCACTAGGAGAGGGATCACGGCGATCTGGTACTTTTCCACCAGTTCCGGCGGCAAATTGGCAGCGCTGTCGGTCACGACGGCGACTCGCCTCATTGGATCCCCTCCCCCCAGAAGGCCACCCCCAGCAGGCCGGGGTCGGTGTGAGCCCCCATGACGGGGGTGAACTCGGTGATAAGTAGCTCGGCGCAATTGAAGCGAGAGGCCATCTTATCTCTAAGCCTCTCCGCCTCCTCCAGGGCGTCGGCTTGCATCACGGCCACATGAACTGGGCTCGAGCTCACCCTCTCCTCCATGATCTCCACCATTCGCCGAACCGCCTTGTTCTTCGTCCTGGGCCTCTCCAGGACGCCGGCGTGGCCATCCTCGACATAGAGGATGGGGTTGATCCTGAGCAGCGAGCCGATGAGTGCCGCCACCCCAGGGACACGTCCGCTCCTGTGGAGGTACTCCAGGGTGTCCAGGGTGGCGAGGACATTTACCCTGGAGAGCACCTCCTGAGCCCTCTCCATCACAGCCCTCAAATCCCTACCCTCCGCGGCAATCCGAGCCGCCTCCAGGACCACGAATCCCTGGCCCATGGCCGCCGTGCGGCAATCTATGACTCGGATGGGTACATCCTCAACCAACTGGCTGGCAGTCAGAGCCGCGTTGTAGACGCTGCTCAGCTCCGGCGGGAGGTGGATGGAGAGGATGCCTTCCACCTCCTGGCTCAGCTCAGCGTAGACTCGAAGGAAATCGCCCACGGAGGGCGCCGACGAGGTGGGCAAGTGCCTGTCCTCCCTGAGCCGATGGTAGACCTCCTCAGGCATGATATCCACCCCGTCGCGGAGGCTTCGTCCTCCCCAATTGAGCCGGACTGGGATGATATGGATATCAAGCTCCCGTGCCAGCTCGGCAGGGATATCGGCTGTGGAGTCGGTGACAATGGCGACATGGCTCATCCCCTGGATGCTCCTTATTATGATCAGGCTAACTGTCGGAGCTTCGGAAGGGCTGCGGTGGCTGCCTCCTCCCCAGCCGCGATGCACTCCGCCGCCCGGTTGAAGCTGAAAATGCCGAAGTCATCGCCCAGCGCCGGCTCGATCAAAACCTCGGGTCTGGACGCCGCGAGCTTCTGGGCGGTGATCCATCCCTCCATGATGCACAGTGTACGGTGCAAGATCGCGATGATAAGGGGAATCTGAGTGAGGGGAAGCCCGCGTTCTTCCGAGGCGGAGGGCAGATCCTCGAGTTTTAACCCCACATCCACAGCGATGACGATGTCCGCCCCCATCCCTCGCACGACACCAGCGGGTAGATTGTTGAGTACCCCGCCATCTATCAGGAGACGTCCATTCAGCCGGAAGGGGGCGAAGAGGCCGGGCAGGGAGATAGTGGCTCTCACCGCCTCGACCACTGAGCCGCTTTTCAAGATCACCTCCTCGCCTCTCTCCAGGTCAACGGCCACCAACGCTAGAGGTGTCCTCAGATCATCGAAGGTCATGTCCCCTAGCCATTCAACGAGGTATCTTTGAACTCTCTGGCCCTCGAAAAGGCCAGGCTTGGTGAGCAAGATGCGGTCAAAAAACTCGATGAGGTGACTCAGTCTCCCTATCCGCAGGGCCTCTTGCTCAAGTCGCTCGGCGTCCAGACCAGAGGCGTACCCCGCGGCGATCATCCCTCCCATGCTGGTGCCGGCCAGGAAGTCGATGGGGATGCCCTCTCGTTCTAGGATTTTGAGCACGCCTATGTGGGCCAGCCCTCTGGCACCACCGCCGCTGAGGGCCAGTCCCACTTTAGGTCGCTGCCGAGAGCGCGCACCTCCAGGAGCCAGACCTGCCGCTAAGGTGGAAATCGCCCTCACTAGTCCTTCCCTTTCCACAAGCGGACTGCGATCTGCCCCACTGTCCAGGCCATCCCAAAGGCGACGATAATGGATCCGATGATGTTGACCCATTCCTTCGTTAAACCCAAGGCGCTCGGCAGGATGCTGCCCAGCCAGGCCCCACCGACACCAGCCGCCGAAGTCGTCCAGATGGAGCCTGGAAGCTCCCACCTACGCAGGATGTGCTCCTTGGTCACCCAGCCAACGATCACCCCGATGGCCAGTATGATGATAGCGCCCCACCCGCTCACGTCGCTTGGCACCCTGTGGAGCAGCTCAAGCCTCAGATCCAGCCGATAGGTGAGCAAACCCCACAGCCCGCTCGCGACGATCAGGATGGAGGTCAAAATGCCAAGGATGGTCCTGTAACTGGACTGGAGCATCTCTTCCTCCAAAGGTGACCCGAAATTTAATAGCGTGAGCAACGCTTACACAGCTCACGCAGTAGGTATATCGAAATCAAGCGAGCAGGCCTGGACTGGGCATAGCACTTGGTTTCGATATGACTCTTCACTATGCTCCAAGCCTACTCAGTCAGCGCTTTCGAGAAAATTTAAAAAACCCTGTCTCGTTCTAGCAGGGCCATGTCAGTCTCAGTCGCCAGACGCCGCCAGGCTTTCGCTCTCGGCTCACACCATCTGACAACGCGGATCAGACCTCCCCACACCCCACTGGCAATCCGGCTATCCCACCATCCAGGGCACACACTTTCAAACCGTGCTTTTCTCCGGTCCAGGGCCTCGGCAAGGTCCGCAAAAAACCTCTCCGTGCAAACTGCCTCCTCCAACCAAAGGCCACTCCCTACCAAAAGGAACTGCCATGCAAACAGCTGGGCTTCCAGGAGAAAGCGCTGGCATGCAGCTCTCACACCAGCGCTTTCCCCTGCTTTATGGGATTTGGTGTGGTCTTTATGCAAGTGGCCTACCATTTTCCGCTCACTCCGCTGGTGTGCTCCCTGTGATCCGTTCCTCCCCTTCTGCCAGTCCCACGATGAAGTCATTTAGCTTCGTCGCTGCTTGCCGGATGAGGACTGTGAAGATTGAGAGGAACTCGACAATCACTAAGGAAGCCCCCAGAAGGACTTGGCCAGGGAGCCTCACCCACGCCCGCTCAGAGACCTCCAATCGTTGCAGACCTGCCTCGCTGAGCTCGCCTAGGTCTGTCACGAAACGGTCCAAGGTCACAAAGAGAAGGCGGAGAAGCTCCGTGACGATCTGAAGGATGGTGAGAACCACCACCACAAGACGGGTCGCCAAATCGCCAACACGCTCAGCCCATGTCATGTTGACCTCCTTTCGGCTAGAATTGAGTTAACTTTCATAGTTAATCATATTATACCACAAAGGGATTAAAAAAGAGGGGAAAAAGTATAAAAAAGGGATAAAAATCAGGGCTTTCGGAAACGATAGCCCACGCCACGTTCGGTGAGGATATAGTGAGGATTCTGGGGATCCGCCTCCAATTTGGATCTTAAGCGGCCGATGTACACACGGAGGTAGTCGATCTCGTCGGTGTACTCCCGACCCCACACATGGGCCAGGAGCATCTCGTGGGTCAGGATATGGCCGGCGTTGCGCACCAGGTAGTAGAGCAGTTTGTACTCGGTGTTGGTAAGTGGGATCTCCTCGCCGGCCACCGTGACCTCCCGCAGGCTGAAATCCACGCGCAGGTCCCCGCAGAGGAATGGCTCCTCGTGGGAAAGGGGCCAGCTCTGAGCCCGCCTAAGCACAGCCCGCACCCGGGCCACCAACTCCAGGTGTCCAAAGGGCTTGGTGATATAGTCATCGGCCCCCAGCTCCAGCCCTCGCACCTTGTCCAGCTCGCTGTCCCGGACGGTGACCATGATGACCGGGACATCGGAGAAGCGGCGGATCTCCTCAAGCACGCGGAAGCCGTCCATCCCTGGCATGGCCGCATCCAAGAGGACCACATCTGGGCTCTCCTCGGCCACCAGATCCAGCGCTCTCTCCCCCTCACAGGCACTCAACGCCTCCCAGCTGGGCTCCTGCAGCGTCAAGCTCCAGGTGATAACCTTGACCATGTCGGGCTCATCATCCACGATCAAGACCTTCATCGAGTCATGCTCCCATCTTCGGTATCGTGAAGCGGAATGTGCTGCCCTTCCCAGGCTGGCTCTCGACCCATATGCGCCCGCTGTGCAGGGAGACAAACTGACGGGCGAGGTACAGCCCCAGCCCTATCCCCGTTGCGCCCTGGCCATTGACCCTCGCGTAGAACTTTTCGAAGATACGTTCTTGCTCGGCCAGAGGGATGCCAGGGCCATTGTCCCCCACACTGACCTCCACCTCTTCCTCGCTCTCTCTCAGGGAGACGCGGATCTCCCCTCCTTTGGGGGTGAACTTGTGGGCGTTGGAGAGGAGGTTGTCAAGCACCTGCTCGATTCGGCGTCGGTCCACAGACACGAGACAGGGATCCGGCGGCAAATCCAGTGCGAGAACCTGGCGTTTGTGCTTTGCCAGAGGAGCGAAGTCCTGCACCGCCTGCTCCGCGATGGAGTGCATGTCCGTGGGCTGTCGGGATAGGGTCACCTGCCCCGCCTCCAGGCGGGTGACCTCCAGAAGATCGGCGACTAGGTCCTCCAGCCTCTCAGTATGGTGGCTGATAGTCTCCACGAGTTCCCGGCGAGTCTCCTCAGAGCACCTACTCCCCTCCTCCTTGAGCAGCCCCAGCGAGGTCTTCATGATGGTCAGGGGGGTCTGCAGCTCATGGGAGACGGAGAAGATGAAGTTGGACTGCAGCTGCTCCAAGTCCTGAAGCTGCTCCACCTGACGCCTCTCGGCCTCATACACTCGGACGTTGCGCACCGCCAGGGCTGCCTCCTGGCCCAGGCCACTTAAGAAGGACAGCTCACCCTCGGTACACCGATGTGGCTCAAAGTAACCCACATTCAGGAACCCGATAGCCTCCTCATCCAGAAGCAGGGGCATGGAGGCCCCGGAGACGATCCCCTCCTGCTGAACCGCTTGGAGGGAGGGAAGCTGCTTAGACAAAGTGCTAAGGTCCTCGACTAGGTAGGGGCCCTCTTCCTCCAGGATGGCATCGACCAGCTCCTCATCCGCCAGCCAGCGCTCATCGGATAGGGACGCCGGATCGAGTCCCTGAAGGGCCGCCAGCCGCAGGTGGTGGCCATCCTGCTCCATCAGGGAGATCAGGGCCACATCGGCTTCCAGAAAGCGACAAGAAGCCGTGACAACTGTCTGCAGTACGTGCTGGAGATCCAGGCTGGTGCCGAGGCGCTGGAAAAGCTCATTCAGGGCCCTCAGCCGGGTCACTAAGGCCCTCTCGCGCTCCGTCTCCAGCCGCTCATGGTGCAACTGCTCTAGGAACAGGGCGCACAGGATGGCGATCATGAGGAGGATGGCGGAGGTGGCCGCCAGGCTGTAGGTGGCCCAGGGGATCTGCCGACCAGCGGGGTTGATGAAGCAGATGGCCGCGTAAAGAAAGTTGATGAGCAAAGCCAGGAGGACGGTCTGAACCAGGTTCAGATGGAAAGCTATGCCCAGGATGATGAAGTAATAGACGATGAAGAAGCTGGAATGGAACCCCCCGGTCAAATAGATGGCTACGGTGGCCACCAGCGTATCCAGGGCCAGGACATTGAGAGGAAGACGGGGCCAGGGGAAGATATGTCCCAGGGCCTGGATGAGCAGATTGTAGATGGCGGCTCCTAGGATGACAGTGGAAACAGGAACCAGAACGCCCGCCTCAAAGGGATCGAAGAAGGAGAGAAGGATGACCAACCCCAGCGCTAACCAGCGCAGAGTCGCTGTCACCTTTTCCGCCCCTTCCAGATGGAGGAGCTGGGACCAAAATTCTGTCATATCTCGCATAGCTATCCCTGTGCGAAAACAGGCAGCCTCGTTACCGGCCTTTCTTCTGTGCCCTCTCGATCTTGGCCCACGTATCGCGCAACGCTACCGTCTGATTGAATACTGGTTTTTCATCAGTTGAATCGGGATCAACGCAGAAGTAGCCATGCCTCTCAAACTGGTATATATCTCCCGGTTCCGCGCCCGCCAGGCTAGGCTCAACGCGGCACGAAGTCAAGACCTCAAGTGAGTTGGGGTTCAGGTTGGCCGTGAAATCCTCGCCTTCCTCCACATCGAATGGGTCGGCCTTTAAGAACAGGCGATCATACAGGCGCACTTCGGCTTCGAGCGAGTGGTCAGCGGAAACCCAGTGCAGCGTCCCCCTGACCCTGCGCCCGTCTGGGGCCCATCCCCCTCTTGTCTCCGGATCGTATGTGCAATGCAGCTCGACCACCTCGCCGTTTTCGTCCTTGACCACATCGGTACAGGTGACGTAGTAGGCGTACCGCAGCCGCACCTCACGACCAGGGGCCAGACGAAACCATTTTGGAGGCGGCTCCTCACGAAAATCCTCCCGTTCGATGTACAGCACACGTGAGAAGGGGACATTTCGTGTCCCCATGCTCTCATCCTCTGGGTTGTTTATGCACTCCATCTCCTCTACCAGGTCCTCGGGGTAGTTATCAATGATCAGCTTGATGGGGCGCAGGACACCGAAACGGCGCGGTGCGCGCTGGTTCAAATCGTCGCGGATGCAGTGCTCTAGCAGGGCAATGTCAACGACAGTATCGGTCTTGGACACTCCGATGCGATCACAGAAGTCGCGGATGGCTTTAGGGGTGTAGCCCCGCCTCCGCAAACCCGCGATCGTGGGCATCCGCGGGTCGTCCCAGCCATTGACGTGCCCTTCTTCCACCAATCGGATAAGCCTTCGCTTACTCAGGATGGTGTGGCTGAGACCGTAGCGACCGAACTCGATCTGTCGCGGATGATAGATCCCCAACTGATCGAGGAACCAATCGTACAAAGGGCGATGGTCTTCGTACTCCGACGAACAGAGAGAGTAGGTGATCCCTTCGATGGAATCCGATTGGCCGTGGGCCCAGTCGTACATCGGATAGATGCACCACTCGTCGCCCGTGCGGTGATGGGTGGCGTGGAGGATCCGGTACATGATCGGATCGCGCATGTTCATGTTGCCCGAGGCCATGTCAATCTTTGCTCGAAGCACGTGCTCGCCCTCCTTGAATTCGCCGGCCCGCATGCGCTCGAACAGGTCCAGGTTCTCCTCGACCGAGCGGTTACGATAGGGGCTCTCCTTGCCTGGTGTGGTAAAATCGCCCCGATAATCTTTGATCTCCTCTGGGCTCAAGCTGTCCACGTAGGCCTTGCCATCCTTGATCAACTGCACAGCCCAATCGTAGAGCTGCTCGAAGTAGTCCGAGGCGTAGTACTCCCGGTCCTCCCAGTCGAACCCCAACCAACGGACGTCCTCTTTGATGGCTTCCACGTATTCCCCTTCCTCTTTGACGGGGTTGGTATCGTCGAACCGCAGATTGTAAAGGCCTCCGAACTCCTCGGCAATGCCGAATGTGATCCAGATGGCCTTGGCATGTCCGATGTGCAGGTAACCATTCGGCTCCGGTGGAAACCGGGTGTGCACTCGCCCGTCGAACCTGTTGGTCCTCAAGTCTTCCTTGATAGCATCTCGGATAAAGTCAGAGGGGCGATCGGAGTTGTTTGTAGTCATATTTATAGCTCCCTTCAATGTCTTTTGTATTCATAGCTGACCTTACACTCCCTCCAACAATAATTAATTTCAACCCACCTTGCAACCCTACAGGTCCTATCCCAGCTTCAACCTTAGGCTTGCTGGTGTGTCAGAATGCGAAAATCGTGCTGGGTTATCTTGCGCGTTGCCTGAACAAACCAGGCCCAATGTTTATTCAGGTCCTTGTCTTGAAAAGCGTCCAACTGGGCTCTTAAGTCAGCATCAATCACAGTGGGTTCATCCAAGTAGAGTCGCGTGTCCTTCAGGTGAAAGACCCACGGGTATCTCTCAGATCGTCGAACTGCAGGATGCGAGCTTTTCTCAGGGTAAGAAGCCACTTGAGCATGGGCGATAACGCCTTTGCCACCGGTTGCGTAAAAGCACATCCAATCCCCTGGCTTCAGGTGTTTTCTTCCAGGCGTCCTTTCACCGAAGGCGTAAATTCTCTCCTCGCCGACAAGGGTGCTAACACATTCCTCTGCGGTTTGCTCCGGCACAGATTTCACAGGGGTAAGCCAGTAAGTAGCCTCTCCCTCCGGAGGTAACCCCTTTTTCTTTGGGGGTGGAGCTTTTTCTTCCGTTACTCGCGGCTCAGCCACCAAAGCGGTCATGAGGTCAACCACTGGATCAACTCTCGGGCCTGAGGGGCGAATCACAGCGAGGACCTCCTCGTGGTCGATATCGTATTCGCTCATTAGCTCAGCCAAGGATAGAAGGGAATCCACAGAAATGATCCGTAGCTGGTCACTTCTCCCTTCAGCCACAATGGCATTCTCCAACTGTCGGATCTCAGGATCAGGGCGTCCCAACACATAAAGCCCCAGCGCCTTGTTCCAATTGGGAATCTTATGCTGAGAGATCAGGCTATCCACATAACCTACGAGGGTTGCGGTCTTAATGGCAAACGCTTCGGATGTCTTGACCTCGACAACGATGTGAAAGCCCGTCGGCGATTCCCAGTGCCCATCGAATCCAATTTCCCCCGGCACGCCTTGGTAGCGCCCAAAGGTCACCTCAAATTCCAGGAAATGCCCAATGTAGTTGACTAAGTCTTGCAGGGCACGGCTGTAATTGTCACCTGTACTCCTCAGGCACTCCTCGACATAGTCTCGCAGTTGGCCGGCCTCAAGGACATTCTTTCTCAAGTACCGTCGAAAGCGTTCCCGTGGTGTATCCTCTCCTGGGGAATCGTCTATCTTGCCCACGAGGGCTAAGATTTGGTTCAGGCCGATGCTCATTTTCCACCTCTCCAAACGGTACCGGAACGCCTACGTCCTCGGCTTCTACGTAGCCAATCTTCTGATAGAGTTTTTGTTTGCTATCAAGTGCATTTCGAAGGAGGTTAGCCACCATCACGGCACGACTGCCAGTCACCCAATAGTCCCTGTAGAAATCCCGGCGAGCAGTCTCACGCCCGGTTCTGAATCGGCAGTGGGGCAGGCGAGCGCCCCAGAGACCGATAATCAGATGTTTAGTACCTCGAAGATCTCTTGCCTCACATCGTCGCGGTTCAGCACGTCTTCGATGGTAAACCAGTAGTCAATGCCCTTTCGATGGGACTCCAGGTCTTGCTGGGCCTGTTCGGTCATTGCGACTCGATACATGATCAGCATAGTCACCGCTGCCGGACTCTCATTCTTAGCTCGGCTCAAGCTTTTTATGGCTGCTCCTACTTGTTCCAAGACCCCTGCTGTATCTATGCCGCCTTTGATTTCTACAGCAGCTAGAATCTCTTGCCCTTCGTCATAAAAGGCTATGTCCGGTTCGACACCATACCTGACAGTTTCGACTATCGGTCAGGGTCGCCGTAGCCCCATCGTCGCTTTCGCCAGCCAGTAGTCCTTTGCCACGGATTCTCCGCTTTACGAATCCTTTCACAAGCTCCTCGGCCGCCTCGCCTTTCTTGTTCTGCCATGAACCTTGTGCGGTTGAGCCCGCTGTCATTCCCCGCCATAAGTCGAACTCGCGGGGATCAATCTGATCATCTGCCTCAATCAAGCGACTGATCAATTCATTCAGACGATAGGCGACAGCCTGGGCTTTCTGCTCATCCAGCGGTCTCTTGTTTCTGCCTGTTTCAAACCTTTCGATGGACAGCTTGATGTTGTTCATAGATATTTCAGGGAGACCATCGCCGAGCTTGGGTAATAGCCAACAACAAGATGCGCATCTAAACCAGCGCTGACTTCGGGCTAAATTGAAAACGCTCGTTCCCTTGTCATCCGCAAATCATAGTCTTCAAGCAGCACATCTGGCTTCAGCAAGCCATGCTTGGCCGACAGAATGAGCAGATCCAGATTTTTTGGCCAATATCCTTCCCGCTGAGCTTTTCGTATCACCCGGAAGTTGACACCATCGTACCACTCCACGGCAGGCAGCAAGCCAGAGTCCGAACGCTTGCGCTGGGAGCAGGATATAATCAGCAGGTATCGAGATTGGGAACTCACTGCTGTCTACTCCGAAACCAACAGCGGATTAAACCGCGTCTCGTAGTCGTACATGTCCAATCCCCCTCGCCGCTTCAGAAAGTTCACCACCCTGTAGGTCAGCGGCGTCACCACAGCCTCATAGACCGATTTCGCCAGCCACTGGGTCATAACGGCCAAGGCTAGACCACTGATGCGAATCCCATCTTGGGCCAATGAACGTCAGGATTGCACGGCTGCCAACCGATCCTTGAGCCGTTGGACCAACAGGCGTAGTTCGCTTGCCTCAAGCTGGTCAACAGCCTTCAGAATCACCGTGAAGGGCACCTGCAATTGCACCTCCCGCTCCGCCTGCTGCCGATTGCGCCACAATAGCTCCCGCAATCGTTCGGCATCTTGAATGGCGTCTTGAGCGCTGAGCAATGGCGCATCTGATTCGTGTATACTCTTTTGCTTATTCATATGGGTGTGTTTCATTTGAGTTAGACACCTACGCGGCCAGTGGTAGCTCACAGGAGTCTTGGGCGGGAATATTCACAAAGCCGGTAGGGGTCAGAGCCAGCACTTCCGGAGCCTCTTGGTTAGGAAAAG
>JAYEMR010000059.1:0-3567 GCA_034718215.1 Chloroflexota bacterium | reverse complement strand
CGCATCATTGACCAGGCCTACCAGCGAGCTAGAGAGGTCCTGACCAACAACAAGGAGAAATTGGATAGGATAGCTGGCCGCCTGATGGAGGTGGAGACGCTGGAGGAGGAGGAATTCGAGGCCCTGGTTGGCGCTCCAGCCTAGCGAGAGGTATAGAACTAGGAATTTGAGCTTGATATAGGCCTGGGTTCTTGGATCTGGGCCTTTTTCTTGTTCCAGAGACCCCGGCCCCTTCTCGGTAACGCTATTGCTGCTTGTAGTGGACCTTCGAGAGGGCCCGCAGCCGCGCCGCACTCGCTTCGGCGGTTAGGTCACGCTGCGGCTCGGCCAGCATCTCGTAGCCAACCATGAACTTTCGTACCGTCGCCGAGCGCAGAAGGGGAGGGTAGAAGTGGGCATGCAGGTGCCAGTGAGGATGCTCCCGACCATCAGTGGGCTGCTGATGGAAGCCCATAGAGTAGGGAAAGGAGACCTGGAAGAGGTTATCGTAACGTACGGTAACCCGCTTGATGATATCCGCCAAGCCATCCCGCTCGGCGTCTTCCAGATCGGCCAGCGACGCAACGTGGCGCTTGCTGAGGACCATGATCTCAAAAGGCCAGGTGGCCCAGAAGGGAACTAGCGCCAGGAAGTGGTCATTCTGGCACACTATCCGTTTGCCCTCCTCCTGCTCCAGGCTCAAGTAGTCACACAGCATGCATGAGCCCTCCTCGATGAGATAGTCAGCCTGGGCCGCGTGCTCTTTGGCCGGCTCCCTAGGTATACTCTCGCTGCTCCATATCTGCCCATGAGGATGGGGATTGCTACAGCCCATCATTTCCCCCTTGTTCTCGAAGATCTGCACGTAATTGATAAAGGGGCGTGAACCTAGGTCAAGGTATTGCTCGACCCACACATCCACCACCCGCCGGATAGCTTCCGTGTCCATCTCTGCCAGCGTCAGATCGTGGCGGGGTGAGAAGCACACCACCCGGCAGATACCCCGCTCGCTGTGGGCGGCGAGTAGTTCCTCATGCTTAAATTCGCCCTGAGGGATGTCCGGTAGCAGGGCCGCGAAGTCGTTGTCGAAGACGAAGGGACCTGTGTAGTCCGGGTTACGGACGCCGCTGGCCCGCTCATTTCCGGGGCACATGTAGCAGTCCGGATCATACTTCGGCTTGTCCTCGACAGGCTGTTCCTCTTCCTGTCCCTGCCACGGCCGTTTGGCGCGGTGAGGCGAGACCAGGATCCACTCCCGGGTCAGGGGATTGAAGCGCCGGTGGGGATGATCCTCCATGTTAAAGTGGTTCATGGCCTCTTCCTCTCTTGCTCGACCAACTTCTCATCTTCCTACGGCCTAAGATAGAGATACTGGACGGTGAAGGGCTGCTGCAGAAGTTCCCGCCAGGCCGCCGGCGGATTCGCTGGCAGGAATGAGCCCAGCAGCCCCCCGAGGAGCGAGGGCGCCGGACGATAGTGGATGATCCGCGGCTTGCCGACGATGTCGCCCAGCTCCCCCGCTCGTGCCACTGCCTCCGGCAGATTGCCCAGTGAGTCCACCAGACCGGCCTTCAATGCCTGTTCACCAGTGTACACTCGCCCGTCGGCCAGCTCTCGAACCCGCTTCTCTGACAGCCCCCTCCCTTCAACCACCACCTGAACAAAGTTACTGTATGTCTCCTCGATAATGCCCTCCCATATCTTTCGCTCCTCCTCGGTGAAGGGCTGGAAAGTACCACCTTCCTTGTGCGGCCCGCTCTCCATCACATATATCTTGACCCCGATCTTGTCCAGCAGTCCCTGCAAGTTGGGCACGATGCTGATGACCCCGATAGAGCCGGTTAGGGTATTGGGATTGGCGAAGATCTCATCGGCCGCGCAGGAGATATAGTAGCCTCCAGAGGCAGCCACAGAGCCCATGGAGATCACGACCGGCTTTCCCACCTTGTGCAGCGCTTGACATATCTCATCGGAGGCCACGACACCGCCGCCAGGGGAATCCACCCGCACCACGATGGCTTTCACCGCCGAGTTGGCCTCCGCCTGGCGGATGAAGCGCACGATCTCGGCGGAATAGACATTGGGGGGGCGAGTGAGGCCCGATGGAGGCTCACCGCTAACAATTGTCCCCTCCACTGGGATGACCGCCACCCCCTCTCCCAGCCCCATCAATCCCCCATCTGTCAGCAGCCGCAGCACCGCCGCTCCCCCCAGGCAGGAACCCATCAGGACCAAGGTCGCAGCCATCCCCAGGAGGAACCAGGGCCAACGTCGTTGTTTCATCCTTCGGATACTCCTATCATAAGATCAGGACAACCGAAGGTTGCATCCTTCGGATACTCCTATCATATCATAAATATCAGGACAAGTGACAACCGCTGCTACCTGCAACAACTTTGCTGAAGCTCGTACAATTTGGTGATGGCCTCCAAGGGGGTCAGGCCCTCCACGTCCAACCTCTTCAGCTCCTCCAGGACGGGGTCAGTGGTAGTGAGGAGGGGAAGCTGACGGGCCTCGGCGAGGCGCTTGGGGGAGATGGGGCTGCGGGCCTCGGCCTCCAGCTTCTCCAGGATCTCCTCAGCGCGATGAATCACCGGGCGAGGAAGGCCCGCCAGCTGGGCCACGTGGATTCCATAGCTGCGGTCGGCCCCGCCAGGCACCACCTTATACAGAAAGACCACTCGATCCCCCTCCTCGGCCACGGCCACGTTGTAATTGCGCACCCGAGGGAGCAGCTCCTCCAGCTCGGTGAGCTCGTGATAGTGAGTGGCGAAGAGGGTCTTGGCCCGCACACGGGGGTTGTTGTGGATGTACTCCACCACTGCCCAGGCAATGGAGATACCATCGTAGGTCGAAGTCCCCCGTCCCACCTCGTCAATGATGAGCAGGCTGCGAGGTGTGGCATGATTCAGTATGTTGGCCACCTCCACCATCTCCACCATGAAGGTGCTTCTGCCAGAGGCGATCTCATCCTGGGCGCCGATGCGGGTGAAGATGCGATCTACCAGGCCGATGGTGGCCCTATCGGCAGGGACGAAGGAGCCGATCTGAGCTAGGAGGACGGTGAGAGCGACCTGGCGGAGCAGCGTTGATTTTCCACTCATGTTCGGGCCGGTGAGCACGATGATCTGCTCCTCCTCGCCTGTGATCCGGAGGTCATTCGGCACGAAGGGCCTCTCCCGCTGGGTCAGTTCCACCACGGGATGGCGGCCGGCGACGATCTCAATCTCATCCCCCTCGGTGAGCTCAGGGCGGACGTAGTTGTTGCGTAGCGCGACCTCGGCCAGCGCGGCGTAGACATCCAGTTCGGCCAGGGCTCCTGCGGTGCCCAGCAGCCGCTTTGATGCAGCCGCCACCTGGGCGCATACCTGATGGAAGATGCGCGATTCGATCTCCAGTTGCCGCTCCTCGGCGTTGAGTATCAGCGACTCCTTCTCCTTCAGCTCAGGGATGAAGTACCGTTCCGCCGATACCAGCGTCTGCTTGCGGACGTACTCCTCGGGCACCCGGTCCAGATTCGCCTTCGACACTTCCAAATAGTAGCCGAAGACCTTGTTGTAGCCCACCTTGAGGGACTGGATGCCAGTC
>JAYEMR010000058.1:0-18313 GCA_034718215.1 Chloroflexota bacterium | reverse complement strand
TGGGACATATGACTCCATTGCCTCTTCCTCCCGGTGAGTGACTGATTTTGTCTAGTTTACGTCGAAAGAGGCATTGGACAAGTCGTGTCACTGTCTCAGCGCCGCTCAAAAAGTGCAAAAGTATAGATCTTCGATATGCTGTAGGTCGACCTTCTATAATCGGCATTTTTTCACCTGTACCAGGTACTGACACCTGTACCAGATACTGGCACAGAGCCTTTGATGATGGCTTTATCCTTCCTCATGCAGCAGTGCTTATACTTCTTGCCGCTGCCACAGGGACAGGGATCGTTGCGCCCCACCTCCCTCAGACGTCTTCTCGCCTCCTGCACGCTAGTATCCTGCATACGGGGTGTGACTCTCCTATGAGGTCGCATAGCTCTCATGGGCCGTCGCCGGGGCTGCTCCTGCACCCCCACGTGGTAGATGGTCCGCGCCACATCGCGTCGAATAGTGGCTATCAGATTATCGTACATATCGTGTGCCTCTCGCTGGAAGGCGACCAATGGGTTCTGATGGCCATAGGCCCGCAGGCCGATCCCCTCCCGCAGGTCGTCCAGGTCAGTGAGGTGGTGGATCCAGAGATTGTCCACAGTGTGCAGCAGGACGAAGCGCTCGATCTGGCGCATCACCTCCGATCCCAGCTCCCGTTCTTTGGCGACGTATAATTCATCGGCTAGGTCTATGAGCTGGGCCTCGATCTCCGAGGGTGGCAGTCCCTCCCAGTCCTGAGGACGAATACCGTGGGGCAGAGGGAGGACAGCCCGCACCGCCGCTTGTAGCGCTCCCATGTCCCATTCCTCCCCCTCCTCCACAGCGGTGTGCGAGGCCACCAGCGCCCTCAGTTCCTCCTCCACCATTCGCTGAACTATGGGACGCGGATCCTGGGTGAGGATCTTACGCCTCTGGCTGTAGACGACCTCCCGCTGTTTGTTGATCACATCATCAAACTCCAAGATGTGCTTGCGGATGTCGAAGTTGTACCCCTCCACCCGCACCTGGGCGTTCTCAATGGATTTGGAGACCAGATCATGCTCGATAGGGATGTCCTCCTCCATCCCGAACCTGTCCATGAAGCCCGCCACCCGGTCGCCTCCGAAGCGGCGCATCAGCTCGTCCTCTAGAGAGACGTAGAAGCGGGAGGAGCCGGGATCGCCCTGGCGGGCTGATCGGCCGCGGAGCTGGTTGTCGATGCGGCGAGCCTCGTGTCGCTCGGTTCCGATCACATGCAGGCCGCCCAACGCCAGCACCTTCTTCCGGTCTTCAGCGCAGTCGGCCCTTGCTCCGCTCAACTCCTGTTCCCACATCCCCTCAGGCAGATCTGTCAGATCGTAGCCCTGCTTACGCAGCCGCTCACGAGCCAACCCCTTCGGGTCACCGCCCAGCTTGATGTCCACCCCTCGACCGGCCATGTTGGTGGCGATGGTCACCGCGCCTGACCTTCCGGCCTGGGCGATTATGCGTGCCTCCTGCTCGTGCCGCTTGGCATTGAGCACCTCGTGGGGGACACCCTGCCGCTTGAGTATCCTGGAGAACTGTTCCGAGGTCTCGATGGCCCTGGTACCCACCAGCACAGGCCGGCCTTGCTGATGACAATGGGCGATCTCCTCGATCACAGCTCGAAACTTGGCCCTCTCCGTCTTGTAGACCACATCTGGGAGGTCTAGGCGCTGGAAGTAGCGCCTTTCCGCCCCATCGGAATGCTCGTAGGTCGTTATCTCGAACTTCTTATCCTCATCCAGCACCTCCGCGAAGCTTATCTCCTCGATCTCGCTGACGGAGCGGCGGTGGGTGGTCAGGTCCCCGTAGGTGGCGCGGTATTCGACGTTGGTCGGCAGAACCATCACATCTAGCCCGTAGATCTCCCGGAACTCCTCGGACTCCGTAGCTGCCGTGCCAGTCATCCCCGCCAACTTATCATACATGCGGAAGAAGTTCTGCAGGGTGACGGTGGCCAGGGTCAGGTTCTCCCGCTGGATGGTTACCCCCTCCTTGGCCTCGATGGCCTGGTGCAATCCCTCGGAGTAGCGGCGGCCATGCATCAGCCTTCCGGTGAACTCATCCACTAGGATCACCTGGTGATCCATGACCACGTAGTCATCGTCGCGGTGGAAGAGGACATGAGCTCGCAGGGCGTTGTCAATGTAGGGCGTCAAGCGGTGGTTCTCGTCCGAGTACAGGTTGTCAATCCCCAGCCAGCGCTCCACCCTATCAATACCCACTTCAGTGAGGGTCACAACCTTCGCCTTCTCGTCAACCAGATAATCCTCATCCCGCCTGAGCCGGGGCACAAGCCTTGCCATCTTCTTGTAGTTTGGATCTGGCTCCTCCGCCGGCCCGGAGATGATGAGAGGAGTTCGGGCCTCGTCAATGAGGATATAGTCCACCTCGTCCACGATGCCGTAGTGAAGCTCCCGCTGCACGCATTGATCCAACGACATGGCCATGTTGTCGCGCAGGTAGTCGAAGCCGAACTCGTTGTTGGTGCCGTAGGTGATGTCCGCCTCGTAGGCCTCCCGCCGCGGCACCGGCCGCAAGTTCTCGTAGCGGTCGTCAGCGGAGCGATAATCAGGGTCGAAGAGGAAGGAGCCGAGGTTGGGATCGGGGGCCATGGGCTGGATGCAGCCTACTGAGACCCCCAGCAGATGATATACGGGCCCCATCCACTGCACTCCGAACTTGGCCAGGTAGTCGTTGGGGGTGATCAGGTGCGCGCCCTTGCCCTCCAGCGAGTTGAGGTACAGGGGCATGGTAGCCACCAGCGTCTTTCCCTCGCCGGTTTTCATCTCCACCACCTTGCCCTGATAGAGGGCGATAGCACCCACAAGCTGCACATCGAAGGGCCGCATTTCGACCGTGCGGCGTGCAGCCTCGCGCACCACGGCATAAGCCTCTACCAGGAGATCGTCCAGCGTCTCGCCGTTGGCCAATCGTCGGCGGAACTCGTCGGTCTTGGCCCTGAGCTGGGCATCGGTCAGGGCCTGCACCTCCGGTTCCAGCCCGTTTATGGCCTCCACGATGGGTTGCAGTCGCTCCAGCTCCCGTTCGTTGGGATCGCCGATCACCTTAGCTAGTAGTTTTCGAAACATTAGTTGCCTTCACCTTCTGTCATTGTTTCAACCCTCACCCGGCCTTCGGGCCCCAGGCTGAGCCGACTTTTCGGCACTGCTTCGTAGGGTGAAACTTCACGTCCGTGCGGCAGGCTCCTGCAGTTCCCCAGCCACCCTCAACTGGGGTCGGAATTTGTAGCCGTAGATGATCAACCCCTCCTCTCCCTCCTCTCGGAGCTTCCGAGTGACCATCTCCACCTCCATACCAATTTCCACCTCGTCGTTGTCCACGTCGGTGAGCTGCGCCGTGATCAGTGGCCCCCCCTCCAGCCGGACCAGCGCCACAGTGTAGGGCGCGAACTCCTCAAAGCCTGCTGGGGCTTGGCGCACCACCGAATAGGAGTAGACTTTCCCCCGTCCACTGAAGGTGAAGGGCTTGCTGGCTGGCTGCTGGCACCCAGGACATACATCTCGTGGGGGGAAGAGTTTAGCCCCACAAGACTCGCACACCTCGCCTACTAATCCATATCGCTGTTTACTCAACCTCCAATAACGTGGTATCTGCATCTTCATTTCAACCTCCACGATAGTTACAAGCAGGGATGACCGACCGGTCGCCCCTACTTTCAGTCCCACTCCGCTCCGATCTCAGTCAGCACTTTCTTCAAGGCCCCCACGGCCTTGCGAAACAGCTTAGGTCCGGTGAAACCACGGAACTGTCCCGCCATAGCCAGATGCGGCTCCAAGGTGAGAAAACAACTCACTCCCTTTTGTTTCAGAGCATCCAGCACCTCAGGGAGCTGCCCATCTCCCTCGCCGGCTGGCTTTATCCCAGGGGGATCGAAAGTGGCGTCCTTGATATGGCAGTAGGCGATGAACTCCTCCAGAAGGGGATATGCCTCATCGAAGGGTTTCACTCCCTCGATGACGAAGTTAGCGGGGTCGAAGACCGCAACCCAGCGCTCCTCGGGGAGGGTGGTCAAAAGCTCCCGACAGCGCTCGGGGATGTCGCCGTAGATCCTTCGCTCATTCTCATGGGCCAATTTCACATCGTGCCCCTTGGCCGCCTCGTCCAGGGCCCACATGCGCTCGAAGACCGCATCCCGGTGGTCGGCTGCCTCCTCGCCCGGGGGTGGGTAGAAGGAGAAGAGGCGGATGTAATCGCAGCCGAAGTACTCGGCGAGGTAGAGGGCGCGGCGGAACCCCTCCAGATGGGGTTCGAAGGGCTCGTCAAGCCGTATCTTGCCGATAGGGGAGCCTATAGCTGAGACCCCCATCCCTCGGGCGTCCAGTTCCTCTTTGATGGTGGCGATCTCCTCATCACTGAGGTCCAGCACGCCCTTGCCCCAGACCCCTCTCAGCGCCAGGTAGCGTATCCCCTCCGATTCCAAAACATCCAGTTGTTCGGTCAGATCTGGTGATATCTCGTCAGCGAAAGCGCTCAGTGTGAACATAAAATCCTCCCTGTATAAGTTTCAAGTTGAAAATTGTCCTGGCCACCCGTACCGCCTGTGCCTGCCCCGTGCCGGGACAGGCTGGCACCGGTGCAGGCGGGTACAGGCACCTGTCCACCGACAGGCGGGGGACAGGCAAGTTACAAGTTCTCTGACAAACTTGGAACTTGTAACCTGTAACTACTCCGTTCTCTCCAAGACATGGGTGATAGCCGTGGCTCCGCTGCCACCGATGTTCTGAGCCATGCCCAACGTGGCGCCCTCGATCTGGTTGGCCCCCGCCTGCCCTCGCAGCTGCTGCACCAACTCCACCACCTGGTAGAGGCCGGTGGCTCCCACGGGATGGCCACGTGCCTTCAGCCCTCCCATGGTGCAGATCGGTATGCTCCCCTCCAGTGTGATCTCCCCTTCCTGGGCCAGCCTCACCCCCTGGCCTCGCTCGGCGAAGCCGCAGGCCTCTAGGGATAGGGCGGCCATTATGGTGAAGGCATCGTGCAGCTCGAGTAGATCGAGGTCCTGGGGCCCGATCCCAGCCTGCTGGTAGGCCTTCCTGGCCGATTGATAGGCGGCGCTGAGGAACAGCGGATCGCGGCGGTCATGCAGGGCCACGCTGTCGGTGGCCGTGGCCGAGGCCCGGATGTGCACCGCATGATCGGTGAACTCCTTGGCCTGGGTCTTGGGAGCCAGCACCACCGCAGCCGCCCCATCGGTGATGGGGGAGGAGTCGAGCAGGGAGATGGGATCGGCGATCATCTTCGCCTGGACGAAAGCTTGAGGGGTGACAGGCCGTTGGAACATGGCGTTAGGATTTCCCACCCCATTCCGATGGGCGTTCACGCTGAAGGGAGCGAAGTCCTGGTGACTAAAGCCATACTCGTGCATGTAGCGACGCATAAGCAGGGCGTTTATGGCCACAAAGGAGAGGCCCATGGCGGCCTCATAGTCGCCGTCTCCTGCTAGAGCCAGGGCGGCCGTCGTGCTCCGCCCTAAGACATCGGTCATCTTCTCTACTCCACAGGCGACGACGATGTCCTTCAGTCCACCGGCCACGGCCTGATAGCCTATCCGCAGCGCAGCGGCCCCCGAGCAGCAGGCAGCCTCCACCTTGCAAGCCTCTGTTCCCCGCAATCCTGCAAAATCGGCTATCAGGGCCCCCAGGTGCTCCTGCGCGGCGATCTCACCGGAGAGCATGTTGCCCACATAGAGCGCATCGGCCAGAGTGGGCCCAGAGTCCCACCCCTGCAGACCAGCATCCTGCAGCGCCGCCAACACCGCCTCCCCGGCCAACTGCCGTAGTGACTTATGCCAATGTTCGCTCACCGGCGTCTGTCCGATGCCAATTATACTGACGTCGCGCATTATTAGCTCTCAGCCATCAGCTTTCAGTGCACACTCAGCTTTCGCCGATAGCGCGCATAGGTGGCATAGTCTATCGCCACCCGCCGGGCGATGTAGTCCCGGGTAAGAGGCGCTCGGCTCCGCCTCTCTTCGATGAGATCGGTGACTAGGAGAGAGAAGGCGTCGCTGCCAGCGCCCGAGCCAAAGCTCACCAAGAAGACGCGCTCCCCAGGCTGGGCCACGTCCAATACGGCGGTCAGCCCCAGCAAGGAGGAGCCAGCGTAGGCATTGCCAATCTCATCCACCAACATGCCCAATTCGATCTGCTCGACGGTGAAGCCCAGTCCTTTCGCCGCTCGCCGTGGGAATTTCACATTAGGCTGGTGAAAAACAGCATGGGCGAAATCGGCTGGCTCAGCTTCCAGCTCCTCCAGCAGGTGGCGGGCGGCTGATTCTATGTGATGGAAGTAGGCAGGCTCGCCGGTGAATCGACCGGCGTGCTGTGGATAGCGCTGCCCAGGCCGGCGGAAGAAGTCGGGGGTATCGGTCGAGTAGGAGGTGGAGCCTTCAATGCGGACCGCTGACTCCTCCGCCGGGCCGATGAGGAAGGCCGCTGCGCCGGCCCCGGCGGTGTACTCCAGCTCATCTCCAGGCCGTCCCTGGGCCGCGTCGGCACCGATGCACAGCGCGTAATCGGCCATCCCCGAGCCTACCAACCCCATGGCCGCCTGGATGGCCTCCGTGCCAGCCTTGCAGGCGAACTCCCAGTCGGCGGCCAGGACATGGGGCATGGCGCCGATGGCCTGGGCGACGATGGTGGAGGTGGGTTTAACGGCGTAGGGATGTGACTCGCTCCCTACCCATACGGCGCCTATCTCGCTGGGATCCACCTGAGCCCGGGCCAGTCCGTTACGTGCTGCCTCAATGGCCATGGTGGCAGTGTCCTCGTCAAGGCCTGGCACCGCTTTCTCCTGGATCGGCACATCGCTGGCCTCCCTCCCCTGCCACACTCGGGCCACCTCCGCAGCAGGCAGCCGATAACGGGGGATATAGGCCCCATAACCTACGATGCCCACCTCGCGCAGCGGCCTCATGGCACCCATCTCACTTCTAGGGGGCGAAGCTGGTGTCCGTGATCCGTTTGTCGGGACCAGCCACCTCCTTCTCCTTGGAGGTCCTCTTCATCTCCTCGATAAAAGCCTCGTACTCCTCGCGGTCCACTGGTATGTCCACCGGCTTTTCACTCTGGCCGGAGAGGATCAAGGCGTTGATGAACTCCACGGTCCAGATCCCTTCCACGCCGGGCGTGATCAGCGGCTCATCGTAGAGGATAGCCCGGGCGAAGTTGCGGGTCACCGCCGCGTGGCCGGTCTTCCGCTCCTCCAGCGCGACCTCCTCCTCCACAGCCGAGGGGCTGTCCCACATCCCCTCAGTGGTGTCGGTGAACTCCTGCACCGGCGTCTCCAGGCTCCAGAAGGTGAGCTCTCCATTGAAGAGCACCAGCTTGCCCTTCTCGCCGCAGAACTCCATATATTCGGTGGCCGGCGCCTCCGTGGTGCTGGTATGATAGTAGCCGATGGCGCCGTTCTCGTACTCCAGCAGGGCCGAGGCCTCGTCCTCCACCTCGATATCATGCCGCCGCGTGGCTGTCCGGGCCATCACGCGGGAGGGAAGCCCGCCCAGGGACATGAAGACATCAATCCCGTGCGGGGCCTGGTTGATGGTGACCCCGCCGCCCTCGCCCCTCCAGGTGGCCCGCCATCCGGCGGAATCGTAGTAGGCTTGGCTTCGGAAGTGGGGGTCAATGCAGCAGGTGCGGTACAGTTCCCCCAGCCGCCCCTCGTCGATTAGCTTCCGGGCAGCCTGATAGAGGGGCGTCGTCCGCCGCTGATACATCACCGCGAATTTCACGCCCGTCTCCTCAGCAGCGCGGTTCATTTCGTCGGCGGCCTTCACCGTCGCCGCCACCGGCTTCTCCGAGAGGACGTGCACTCCCTGCTCCATGGCGTAGACGCTGATGGGGGGATGGAAGTAGTGAGGAGAGGCCACGATCACCGCGTCCACCAGCCCGCTGTCGATCAGCTCCTTGTAATCCACGAACCCTGGCACCTCCTTCTCGGACGACACCTGTTCGCATACTGCCTCATCAATGTCGCATACGGCGGCCAACTCCGCTTCCTCAATGTCCTTGATGAATCGGATGTGGGCTGTGCCCATACCACCGGTGCCGATCACGCCGAAACGCACTTTGTCCATGTTTGCCTCCTCGTCTCTATTTTGACAAAAGTTTTAGCTCAGTGTAAAATCGTTATTGACACCTCAACGGCCAGCGAAGGGAGCATACATCTTGGTCAACCACGGCCGAAAGTGGGTGGTGCGCGACAGGTATGACAACGAGATATACATGACCCAGGAACGATGGAGACATGCTCTGCGGTTCCATCCGGAATTGATAGGTCATCTGGAGGATGTGTTAGACACGCTTCGGACAGGACGGAGAAGACAAAAGCCTCTCCGGCCTAACGAGTACAAATACTATAATCCGTGCGATGCTTTGCCTTTGGAATACAATTGCATCGTCGTTGTCGTCGCTTTCACTGAACGCCAGCTACCTGATGGCACCTTTGGACCCAACAATTTCGTCAAGACAGCTTGGGGGATATATCTCTACCGGCTAGAAAGATGACGATTATGAATAACCAGCTTCGCATCTATGAGACAGATATCACATCAGATGAGGGGAGGCAGATCCACCTGACATATGATGAGGAGGGAGATGTCCTGGAGGTCCTCTTCCCCGGTGCGAAGGCCACTTGTGCCGTTGAGCTTACCCCTAACATCCTACTGCGCTTTGACTATGGAAGTGGCCAAGCTGCTGGCATTACACTTCTTGATTTCCTACTGCTCACCGGTTACACAGAAATGGGCTCTAAGAGCTTCCCTCTCACTGGCCTTGATGACCTGCCCAGAGAAATGCACCAAATGGTGGCCGAGATCATCACCTCCCCACCGGTGAGCCGCATTTTGCGAGTCTCTCGTCTCTATCAGTCCCCCGACCGGCAGATCCCCATTGTCTCTGTCGAACCACTTCCTTTTCTGGTACCTGCCTAGCCCAGAGACTCCCCGTGCCTCAACGCTCTCAGGATCTCCTCCGCCCGATCGGGGCGGACCGCCTGCTCCTGCACCATCCGCTCCGCCACTTGCTCGATCAACATCCCCTCGGCCCCGGCGGCGATCGCCATCTGCCGAGCGTGCAGCTCCATGTGCCCCCGCTGGATACCCTCAGTGGCCAGGGCGCGGAGCGCGGCCAGGTTCTGGGCCAGCCCGACGGCACACATCACTTCCGCCAGCTCTCGCGCGCTTTCTATCCCTAGGATCTTCCGTGCCAGTCGGGCTGTGGGATGCACCCTGGTCGCTCCCCCCACAGTGCCCACCGCCAAGGGCAGTTCCAGCGTGCCCACCAGGTTTCCTCCAGCATCTCTCTCCCAGCGAGAAAGCGGCCTATAGGCCCCGTCGTTGGCGGCGTAGGCATGAGCGCCGGCCTCCACCGTCCGCCAGTCGTGTCCTGTGGCTACCGCGACAGCGTCAATGCCATTCATGATCCCTTTGTTATGCGTCGCCGCGCGGTAAGGGTCCGCCATGGCTAGAGCGTGGGCTTCCAGGACGCGCTGCGCCACCGTCTCGCCGGAGAACTCGTCAAAGGCGAGAACCTGCGGAGGGATCGTGCATCGAGCTCGGGCTAGCCTTCGGTCGGCCAGGTTGGACAGGATACGCAGCACCACGCGGCCGCCGGTGATCTCCTCCACCAGGGGAGCCAGGGCCTCACAGGCGGTGTTGACTGCATTAGCCCCCATGGCGTCTCGCACGTCGTACAGCAGGTGGGCGACAAGCATCGGGCCGACAGGGCTAGAGGGGAGGACACGTACCTTCAGATCACGCGCGCCGCCGCCCAGGCCGACAATGGTCGGGTGCTGCTGGTCAGCTAGATCGAGTATCTGCTCCTTGGCAGATAGCAGTTCGAAGCGTGCGCGCCAGGGATCGGCCAGGTCCAAAACTTGGATTTGGCCGATCATCAACGGATCTGTGGAGATGGCCTCGAAACCGCCGCCCTCACGCACCAGCCGAGCCGCAAAGCTGGCCCCGGCCACCACCGAGGGCTCCTCAATGGCCATAGGGATCAGGTAGTCGTCCCCATTGATTAGGAAGTTGACCGCAATCCCCAGCGGCAGAGCGCAGGTGCCGATCACATTCTCAATCATCCTCGCCCCCTGAGCCAGAGCCAGGCTCCGCTTCAGGGGGGAGATGTCCTCAGGGGCCAGCCCTGCCCACTGGGTCACTTTCTCGATCCGCTCCTCGATGCTCAGTTGGTAGAAACCCGGCAGGCGTGAGGTCTCGCTCATCCCCGTGATCCTCGAGTACTTGGCTGTGAGGAGAGTTCGCATTCGGCTTCCAAACCTGATACCAACAATAGTATAATATCCGTGGACTGTCAAAAGCTATCAGCTTCCCGTCTTCCTTGTCCTCAGGTGTGTTTCATGCTACACTTATAACCTAGAGATGCCCCCGGCTAATCTCCACGGGCTAAAGGTGAGGATGGAAATGAAACCGATACAGATAGCAAAATTATGGCGCTCCAGAGTGCACTCGTTGAATATTCTAGCTTGGTTGATGCTGCTGACTATAGGGCTAGCGAAGGGGCAGTGGACCGCCGCGCAATTGCCTCCCTCGGGGATCACCTCGCCGCGGGACAACGCGGTGGTGGCAGGAGCTGTGTCCATTCAGGGGACAGCGACCCACCCAGACTTCTGGAAGTACGAGCTCTATTGGTCACCTATGACCAACGAGCTATGGCATCTCATAGGCCAGGTTCATAAGACACCTGTCATCAACGGGCAACTAGGCATTTGGTACACCGCCACCGTGCCTGATGGGGCGTACAAGCTGCGCTTGCGGGTGGTGCGTAAGGATGGTAACTACGACGAGTACTTCGTGCGGAGTATCTCCGTCTCTAATACTGTGCCTACAGCGACCCCCACTTTGAAGGTCACCCCTACGCGCACCCCCATTCCCACCTCTCTGCCCCCCACATCCACTATCGTGGTCGAACAGCCGTCCCTGCCCTCCCCCACACCCCAGGCTACGGTGAGTGAATCGGCCTCGTCTGGAAAGAAATCTCAGACCCGAGCTACGCCTCTTCCCTCATCGGTCCCGTCCTCCCTCAGCATCGAAGGACTGAGCAATGCGGCCTGCTACGGCGGAGCTTCGGCGGGAGGGCTGTTTCTGTTGGTGGTGATCCTAGCTCTGCTGCGCCGCTTGGTCTCCCTCCTGCTAAGCCGGCTGTAGGAACCAACGGAGATCGTGAGGCGCTCCGAGGAAGTCGCCGGAAATCTCCATGTAGGAAGGCAGATGCGACCTCCGGTTTTGCGCCTGTCGGCGGACAGGAGGCGATCCCGATTATATAGGAGTATCCGAAGGATGAAACCTTACTTTGAGCACGACTCTATTAGGATTCATAGGCAAGATTTTCTCCTGTCTGCCTGTCCCCCGCCTGTGCGGACAGGTGCCTGCGCCCTGTCCATGGCAATGGGAGACAGGACCCGATCACCTGTCCTGCCTGCGCAGACAGGACCCGCGCAGGTGCGGGCAGGCACGGATGCGCAGGCAGGAAAGGCGGATATTCAACCCGCCTGCACCCGATCAGGCACGGGCGGAAGCGTAGATCTCATTGTAACCTCGCCCCCTTATGATGTGGAAATTCAATACGAGGGCTTCGACGACAGCATCCCCTACGATAAGTACTTGGAGTTCACCAAAAGGTGGCTGGAGAAGTGCTATGTGCTGGCCAAGCCAGATGGGAGGTTTTGCCTGCACCTGATCAGGCACAGGTGCCTAAATATCCCTCTGGATAAAAATAAGGGAGGACAACAGAGCGTCTATGCTGATATCACAACCATAGCCAAGGATATTGGGTGGCGCTATCATTCGACCATCATCTGCCCGCACCTGATCGGGTACAGGTGGAACGAACAGAATATCTCCAGGCGAACTGCTTGGGGCTCCTGGATGAGCGCTTCAGCGCCCTACGTCATAGCCCCTGTCGAGGTCATCGTAGTGCTTTACAAAGAGCACTGGAAGAAAAGCCACAAAGGGGAATCTGATATCACCAGGGATGAGTTTATAGAGTGGACAAACGGGGTTTGGAACTTCAGCGGGGCCAACAGAAAGCGAATAGGCCACCCTGCACCCTTCCCGGTTGAACTTCCGAGGAGGTGTATAAAGCTGTTCAGTTATGTCGGCGATCTCGTTCTTGACCCCTTTCTGGGCAGCGGTTCGACTCTAATCGCCTGTCTGGAGACAGATAGAGCTGGAATTGGCGTGGAAATCAGCGAGGAATATTGCGCACTCGCCGTTAAGAGGCTCCTGTCTGCCCGTGCCTGCGCAGACAGGACCCGATCACCTGTACCCGCGCAGGTGCGGGCAGGCACGGGTGCGAAGGCAGGGCAGGTGATCGGGTACAGGTGCACAGGCAGGGAAGAAGCACATGGTCACACAGCCATTTGAGGTGCCCTGAAGCTTCTAGGAGCGCTTAGGAAAACGGAGAGAGAACATTTCATGGCTGATGAGCTGAGATGGAAGTTGATCGTGGGGCTGGGGAATCCTGGACCCAAATATGAGGGAAACCGCCACAACGTGGGTTTTCGCTGCCTGGATGAGCTGGCGCAGGCCCACGATCTCGCCTTCACCGGCTTGGAAGCTAAAGCCCACATCGCCAGAGGGAAGATTGCAGATCAACCCGTTATCCTAGCCAAGCCCCTTATTTTCATCAATGAGAGCGGCCCGGCAGTGCGAGAGCTGACAGCCCTCCATGGCTATGAGCCGGGAGACATTCTAGTAGTGCACGACGACCTGGACTTACCCCTGGGGAGGATACGCCTCCGCCCAAGGGGTAGCTCCGCCGGCCACAAGGGCGTGCAGTCCATAATCGACGCCCTGGGCACCGAGGAGTTCGCCCGCCTGCGAGTGGGGATCGGAAGGCCGCCCGCTGGGGTAGAAGTGGTGGATTACGTGCTCAGCGACTTCAGCGAGGAGGAGCTGGCTATCATGACCGCGATCTACGAGGAGGCAGTGGGAGCCATCGAGGCCTTCCTGCGATTGGGCATTGAAGAGGCTATGAACCGATACAACTGAGCAGCGTCGTAGCGCTGTTGCCTATTAGCTGCGGCGCTTGGGCGCTTATTCGATGCAAAGTGAAGCTAGCCGGTTTGTTATCCTGTCTTAATTTAATACCTGCCTACCGCCGCCTGATTGAGGACCTCCGGGGCTTGCCTAACGGACCAGATGAATCTCAACCCCTCCACCTCCTGGCGGCGGCTCGCCCTTACGTGGCGGCGGCCCTCCATTGTGACCTCCAACGGCCCCTGGTCCTCATCACCGGCAAAGTGGAAAAGGCCCGGCAGCTCTATGAGGAGCTGGGCTTATGGTCCCCAGAGCCGGACGCGATCCTGCGCTTCGCCGAACCTGAGGTCCTCTCCTACGAGCGCGCCGCCTGGAGCCCGACGACCATTGAACAGCGGCTGAGGGCATTGGCGGGGCTGATCGATTATCGGCCCCATCCCGACGGTGCGCCTCCCCTGATCGTGACCTCCGCCCGCGCACTCCTCTCCCCTACCCTCCCTGTAGAAGAGTACCTCGCCGCGCGGCGCACCCTGCGCAAGGGACAACGGATCGAGTTGAGCCAACTCCTGGAAGAGTGGGTGTCCTGGGGATACGAGCCAGTCAGCGTGGTCCAAGAGCCGGGCACATTCAGCCGCCGAGGGGGTATCGTGGATGTTTTCCCTCCGGCTGCGTCGGGGCCGGTGCGCATCGAGCTGTTTGGCGATGAGGTTGACTCCCTGCGCGTCTTCGATCCATCCACTCAGCGCTCTCGATCTCGCACCGAACAGGTGACCATCGGCCCCGCCAGCGAGGCCCTGCCTCGCCAGGGCCCTCGGGCCGCCAAGGTCATAGGCGAATGGGATATGAGCTCCTGCCACGAGGTCACACGCGAGGACTTCGAGGAGGATCGGGAACACCTGGAACAGGGTGAGGGCTTCCCCGGCCTCGAGTTCTACATCCCTTATCTATATCCTCACCCCGGCCAGCTCTTGGACTACCTCCCAACCCAAGGGCTCATCCTCCTGGACGACGAGGGGGATTTGGAGGCGACGGTAGCGGATTTTGAAAGAGAGGCCCTCGATCTGCGGGAGAGCCTGACCCAGGCTGGTGAGCTGCCGCAGGGAGCCCTCCCTCCCTACTGGACCTGGGATCACCTCCGGGAAATGTGGGAAGTGCGTCCGCCCCTCATCTTGGGATACCAAGCATCGAGCTCGGGGGACTCCACCTACTCCTTGCACGATGCCTTCCTGCCTGGGGAGCGCTACGGAGGGCAACTGCGACGCCTGCTGGATGTGTGGGAGGCTCAGAGGGATGATGGGACCAGGATCGTGGCCCTCAGCCGACAGGCCGAGCGGCTGGCCGAGCTGTGGAAGGAGCGGGGAGAGCACCTGGTGTCAGTGGAGGCGATCGCTGAATCCCCACCTCCGGGCAGCCTGCGTCTTCTGCCCGGGACCTTGGCCGAGGGATGGACGTTGCGCCAGGGGGTAGATAACTGGGAGCTGATACTCCAGACCGATGCTGAGCTCTTCGGCTGGGCCCGGCCAGAGCCTCGGCGTGTGGTCCGCCATAAGCAGGTGACACCTGAGACAATTTTTGCCGATCTCTCCTCTGGTGACTACGTGGTACATGTGGAGCATGGCATTGGGGTATTTCGGGGGCTGGTTCACCTGACGATAAATGGCGTGGAGGGGGAGTACCTGCGGGTGGACTACGCCCAAAAGGACAAGCTCTACGTCCCCATCCACAGCGCTGATCGGCTCAGCCCTTACGTGGGCGCCGACGACCGGGAGCCTACCATCCACCGGCTGGGAAGCACCAGTTGGAAGCGAGTGAAAGAGAGAGCCCAGCGGGCGGTGGAGGAGCTGGCCCGTGATCTGCTGGAGCTGTACTCCACCCGGAAGGTCGCTGAGGGCCACGCTTTCTCTCCCGACACCCCCTGGCAGAGGGAGCTGGAGGCCTCCTTCCCCTACTACGAGACGGAAGCGCAGCTCCAGGCCATTCGCGAGGTGAAGGCGGACATGGAGAAAGCCAAGCCTATGGACCGCCTCGTCTGCGGCGATGTGGGCTATGGCAAGACGGAGGTGGCGCTGCGAGCGGCCTTCAAGGCGGTGATGGATCACAAACAGGTCGCGGTTCTCGTGCCCACTACCGTGCTGGCTCAACAGCACTTCCAGACCTTCCACCGGCGCCTAGAGTCCTTCCCCATCAAAGTGGAGATGCTATCCCGCTTCCGCTCGCGCAAAGAACAGCGTCAAATCCTACAGGGGCTCGAATCGGGGAGGGTGGACATCGTCATCGGCACCCATCGTCTACTGCAGCCGGATGTGGCTTTCAACGATCTGGGGCTGCTGATCATTGACGAGGAGCAGCGCTTCGGGGTGACGCACAAGGAGCACCTTAAGCAGAAACGCAGGGAAATAGATGTCCTGACTATGACCGCGACGCCCATCCCCCGCACCCTGCACATGTCGCTGACCGGCGTGCGAGATATCTCCATCATTGACACCCCTCCCCAGGAGCGGGTCCCCATCCAGACCCACGTGGGACTCTACGATGAGAGCTTGGTGCGCAAAGCTATCCTGCGGGAGGTGGCTCGGGGCGGCCAGGTGTACTTCGTCCACAACCGGGTGCGCAGCATTGACTACATGGCCGGCCGCGTCTCAGAGCTGGTGCCGGAGGTGATCATCGGCGTGGCCCACGGTCAGATGCGGGAGCGAGATCTGGAGCAGAGGATGTCCGACTTCGTGGAGGGGTACATTGACGTCCTGGTTTGCACCTCCATCATCGAGAGCGGGCTGGATATTCCTAACGTCAACACCATCATCATCCATCGGGCCGACCGCTTCGGCCTGGCTCAGCTTTATCAATTGCGCGGTCGAGTGGGGCGCGGCGCAGTGCAGGCTTACGCCTACCTCTTCCATCCCCGGCACCATCAGCTGACCGAGGAGGCGCGTCAGCGGCTGGAGACCATCAGGGAGGCCAGCGAGCTAGGGATGGGGTTCAACATCGCTATGCGCGACCTGGAGATCCGAGGGGCGGGGGAGATCCTAGGCCGAAAGCAGCATGGACACATCAGCGCCATCGGCTTCGATCTGTACACTCGTCTGCTGGCTCAGGCTGTGAGGGAACTGAAGGGGGAGGAGATGCCGGAGCTGGTGCGCGATGAGCTGGCTGTTTATCTGAGCCCCCTGGAGACAGGGGTGCAGATCAACCTGCCCCTGAAAGCCTACCTCCCCGACGACTACGTGCCCCAGGAGAGCCTGCGGCTGAAGCTGTACCGCCGCATGGCCCACCTTCGCACCCCAGATGAGGTGGAGGACATGGGCCGCGAACTGGAGGATCGCTTCGGCCAGCGGCCAGAGGTGGTGGAGAACCTCCTACTCCAGATTCGCCTCAAAGTTTTGGCGAGCCGGGCAGGGGTGAAGAGCATCTACACCGATGATGGATCCCCTGTGAGTGATCAGGGGCAGGCGGTGGTGCTTCAAAGCCGGCTGCTGGGGCGAGATGAAGTGGCCGAGCTGAGGTCATGCCTGGGGGCAGATGCGCGGGTGGGGCGACAGCAAATCAGGATCTCTCCGAATCCCTCACGGGCCTGGCAGGAACTGGAGAGGGTGTTACGGATACTGGGAACGCGGAAGTGAGGAGGCAGAAGTGTGAACTACCCTGCTTTCCTCATTCTAATTTCTGCCTTCTGCACCGCCCCGTTGCCTGGTACAGTGCGGCGAAGTGATCTACCGGCCCATGGCCATGGCCCAGGGGCAGCGCGTGGCGGATCGCCTCCGTGATGTAGCCCTTTGCCTCCCGCACCGCCTCCTCCACCGGAAGCCCTTTGGCCAGCCCGGCGGCGATGGCCGAGGCGAAGGTGCAGCCCGTGCCGTGGGTGTGGGGGGTGACGATGCGCTCCCCCTGGAGCAGGGCAAAGTGCTGTCCATCGTAGAGCAGATCCACAGGCTCAGCCTCCAGGTGGCCGCCTTTGACGACGACGTATCGTGGCCCCAGAGCGTGGATCGTCTCCGCTGCACGGCGCATGTCCTCCACCCCCTCGATGGCCAGCCCAGTCAACGCTCGCGCTTCGTACAGGTTGGGGGTGAGCACCTCGGCCAGGGGCAAGAGCAACTCCACGAGCGCTTCCCGCGCCTCGGGCTGCAGTAGTAGTTCGCCGCTTCCAGCCACCATCATCGGATCCACCACCAGGTGAGGCAGCGCATGCTCCCTCACCTTGTCGGCCACCACCTCGATGATCCCTGCGCTGGGAAGCATCCCCGTCTTCACCCCATCCACTCCGATGTCGCTCACCACGGATTCGATCTGCAGTCCCACGAATTCAGGGGGCAGATCGGACACCCCCTGCACGCCGGTTGTATTCTGGGCAGTAACGGAGGTGATGGCACTCATGCCATACACCCCCAGCGCGGCGAAGGTCTTGAGATCCGCCTGGATGCCAGCTCCGCCTCCAGAGTCGGAACCGGCAATGGTCAGCACCCTGGGCATCGTCTGCGCTTGTCCCTCCTGCAGTGTGGACATCCGCCATCCCCCTGTGTCATGCAAAAAAGGTTGAGGACCTGGGGCCCTCAACCTCCGACTGGCCGCTAATAGACTGCAGAACCTTAAACCTCCGAGATCTCCTCTTCCTTGGCCTCACCGAGCTCATCAATCCGATCGGTGAAGCTGTCAGTGAGCTCTTGCAGGTCATCGCGAGCGCGGTAGAAGTCATCCTCGGAGATCAGGCCCTCCCTCTCAAAATCGCGGAGGTCGTTGAGGGCCTCGCGACGAATGTTGCGCACCGCGACCCTGGCCTCCTCCACCCGACTTCGCACCATCCTCACCAGTTCCCCTCGCCTCTCCTCAGTGGGACGGCGGATAGGCAGGCGGATGATGTGACCATCGTTGTTGGGGGTAAGCCCCAGGTCCGAGGCCAGGATCGCTCGCTCGATGGCCGAAAGAGCCTCCGGGTCCCAGGGGCGAATTACAAGCAGATGGGCTTCCGGGACGGAGATACTCGCCAGTTGATTGAGGGGGGTGGAAGTGCCGTAGTATTCCACCTCCAATCGCTCCACCAGAGCTGGGGAAGCTCGACCGGTACGGAGCACGCGCAGGCTATCGCTCAAAGCCTTAACCGGGCCTTCCATCCGAGCGCCCGTCTCTTGCAGCAACTCCTCAATCACGATACGCCTCCTATCTACGAGGTGATAATGCTGCCGATCTTCTCCCCCAGTACCGCCCTCTCAAGGCTGTGGGGCTCCCACAGGTCCACGACCAGGATCGGCAGATCGTTGTTCATGCACAGGGTGATAGCAGTGCTGTCCATTATCTTCA
>JAYEMR010000057.1:0-3697 GCA_034718215.1 Chloroflexota bacterium | reverse complement strand
AGACAGTGAATGGTCAATTGGCCGGCCAGTTCAATATCGAGAAGACTTACGCCCACAGCTTCTGGGGTCTATGTGCGCGCTTGTACACAAAGCTGACAGCGCACACGCTGTGCATCTACATCAATCGACTGTTGGGGAAGTCCAACTTCTTACAGATCAAAGCGCTGGCCTTTCCTAACTAGCACAAGGCCATATTAGGCGGAAATTTTGCAGCCTAACACCCCACCGGCATGTTATGTGGAGCTCGTAGTGTGGATCACAAACAGTTTCTTGTGCATTTGCTCAACCCAAGATTATATCCCATAATCGGAACCTGGGCAAGGTTCGGGCCGGAAAACGGCCATCAAAGCACCCAGCTTTTCATCGCAGGCGCTCAAGCTCAGCCCCAATCAAGATTGAGGATTTCCCAGATGGGAGGAATATGGAGGTTAGCCGGAAACGAGCGGGGAGCGAAACAGACCTTCCCTTGCTGATGGAGGGGGCATTGACCACCCAAGCCGTGGCCTGGCTTACAGCAAACACCTCAAATGTCTACCTCGTGGGGGGGTACATCCGTGACTGGCTGCTGGGCCGGGAAAGCCACGATGTGGATTTCGCTGTGGCCCAGGATAGCCTGTCGCTGGCCCGCAGGCTGGCCGATCACCTGGGGGGATATTTCGTGCCCCTGGACCGCAGGCGCGGCATCGCACGGGTGGTCTGCTACGAAGGGGAGCAGGTCATCCACCTGGACCTGACCCGCCTTCAGGGCCAGGATCTGGCCCAAGACCTGAGGCGCCGAGATTTCACCGTCAACGCCATCGCCCTCCAGCTGGGAAGGAAGAAGCCCCACCTGATTGACCCCCACCGGGGCCGGGAGGATGTGAAGAGACATCTGATCCGAGCGGTGACACCCGATGCTTTCGCTGATGACCCCCTCCGTCTTTTGCGAGCGGTGCGGCTGGCGGCAGAGCTGGATTTTTCGATCGAGTCCCAGACCGAGGAGCTCCTGCGGCGCGACTCCTCGCTCATTGAGCTTTCGGCGGCGGAGCGGATCCGCTACGAGCTGGTTAAAATCCTGCGCACTCCCCAGGCTCCTCGCTGGACGCGCTTTCTGGTGGACACGGGACTCCTGGCTCCTATCCTGCCTCAACTGGAGCCTCACCTTGACCCGGCCGTGGAGGCCTTCGAGGGAATACATCAGCTCATCACCGCTCTCAAAGAGGAAAACCTGAGGGGCCTCATCCTTCTGGTCCTGGGTTCCTTCGCTGAGGATCTGTTGAAGCATCTCGCTCAACCGACGAATGGGGAGCGCTGTCGGGAAGACGTTCTGCGGATGGGAGCTCTGCTCTCCCCCCTACCGCCCGACGAGGTGAGAATGGCTCTGCTGGAGCTGCGGTTCAGTGGCTATGAGGCTCGCTGCGGGCGGGACATCACAGCCCACTGGCTGAAACTCCATCAGCTCCAGAGCCCGGAGATCCCCCGTCGGGCCATTTATCACTTCTTCCGCGAAGCGGGCGACGCGGGGGTCGAGGCGCTGCTTCTGGCCCTAGCCCGAGAGGATGAGGACCGAAGGCGCGGACAACTGGCCAAGATAGCAACTCGACTTCTGGAGGCCTACTTCCACCACTACCAAGAGATCATCGCCCCACAGCTCTTACTCGATGGCCACGCCGTGATGAGCGAGTTGGGCCTGGAGACGGGTCCCAAGGTGGGCGAACTCCTGGCCGCGCTGCGCGAGGCTCAGGCGGCGGGCGAAGTGCGGACACGCGAGGAGGCGCTGGCCTTCCTGAGGCGGCTGGCTGGAAATTGACCCTTCACCGCCACATATCCAGCTCCGACTCCTGCCAGATGTGGTAGGCGGGGATGCCGATCTGGGCCGCGCGCTGTCGAGTCTGGGTGAAGTTCCCTCCCCTCTCCACAATGATGAGCACCACCTGGAACCCCCGCCGTCGGAGCTGCAGCAGCCCGGCGAGGAGCTCCCGCGTGTCCTGAGGGGTGATGACCACGGCCGTCGTGCCCCAGGAAAGGATCACGCTCTCCCGATGGAGGAGCTCGGTGAAGGGGAAAGCGGCGTGGGTCTCCACCCGGGCCAATACCTCCAGTGCCTTCATCAGATGGCTGCGGCCCTTGCGCGGGGATAAAGTCGTCGCTCTCCCCTCCTCAGCCAGAGGGTCCAGCCCATTGGTGGCCAGCCCCACCGCCTGTCGATTCTCCACCAGGTAGTTAGCTAGAGAGGCGGCGATGACGATGGCCAATTCGCTGGCCTCGGTCCTGAACCGAGGATCATAATCCTCGCTGTTCAGATTGAGGAAGAGGACTGTCTCCAGAGAGATAGCCGGATCGTACTTCTTGACCTGGAGGCGGCCCACGTTGGCGCTTGTCTTCCAGTTGATGTGACGCATGCTGTCGCTGCTGGTGTAGTCCCGCACGCCGATCACCCGGGTGGGGTCCTCGAAGATGCGCTGCTGGCTGGGGAGCTCCCCAAAGGGGGACTGGGAGGGGAGGGTGACTTGCCGCAGGGGGATGATCTTGGGATACACGGTGAGGGATTGAAGCCCGTCTCGACGCTCCGTCTCCTGGGCCACCCCGAAGAGGTCACCAGCCCACAGGAAGAGAGGCCCCAGCTCATAGTAGCCTCGACGGCGGCAGCGGAGCTGGTAGGTGAAGGTGGAGTGCTCGTGAGGGAGCAGGGAGATCACCCGGTGGAAGGAACCAGGGGCGCGCAACTGCACTGGAACGTCATCCCGCAGGCGAAGCCAGGGCAGGGGGGCCCAGCTGGCGTTCACCACCTCCAGATCCACCTGCAGCACCTCACCCAGGAAGGCTCGGTCAGAGGAAGGGACACGGTGGTGGCGGACTGCGTGCATAGCCTGACGGGTCCACAGCCTCCCCAGCAGATAGATGCCGAAGAAGATGTAGAGTATGTAGAAGATGAAATCCAGGTTCATAAACGCCGCGGCCAGAAAGAGGGCGAATATGAAGAGGAACAATCCGGGCATGTTTCTTTACTTCCACTCCCCTAGCCCGTCTCCCGCTGCAGCAGAGTCAATGAACATCCATAGGTGGGATCAGGTCCTATCTCCTCCATGGTCTCCTCCACCGCTTTCTCTGGGGAGAGTCCGTCAACAGTCAGGGCCTGGAGCAGATAAAGCATGGCCCTGTTATTGTGTGATAGGTCAACCATCTCGTCCCAGCCGATGACCACTGAGGCCCCTCTGTCCAGGAAAGCCTGGGCCAGATCGGGCACAGCCATGCTCTGGCAGCCTCCGATGATGATCAGGGTGTCCTCAAAACGGCTCTCCATGCTCTTCCTGACGAACCTGGGGCCGACGGCAAAAAGCATGGGCGAGTCCTCGTAGAAGAGCTTGCTGGCTCTGATCTGATCATCCACCTGCAGGCGGAGGTAATGGTGCTTATCGTAGAGCTCCGTGGTGAAAAGAAAGGGGCCGGGAGGATATTTGCCCTCCTTTTCCCACTTTCCTCCCGCCACCACCTCGCTTGTGGAATGGCTCTGAAGGAGAATCAGGCTGTAACCTTTCTCGGGAAGAGCGCGGTAGAGATCAACGGTTACCTCCTCCGAGGGGTAGAAGTCCACTCTGTATCCCGCCTTTTGCAGGTATCCTTTTGCCTCCTCGATGAACTCCGGGCTGGGAAAGGAGAAGCCTGTCTGATCCACGATGGCCGCTTTCGGGGGGGATGGGGTGGGAGTTGGCAAGGG